>CACGVC010000003.1:90000-140040 GCA_902576335.1 uncultured Pelagibacteraceae bacterium | reverse complement strand
CATTTCCTATCTTCTTCTTAGTTACAAAAGAAATATTAAGTTTTTGATTATATTTTTTGTTAATATTTCCGAAAAAAATTGTTGCATATCTGTTTGATATTTTTTTCTTTTTTAGCAAAATTTTAAAATCTTCATTCTTTGAAAGAGCAACAATTTTGCTTTTCATTGAGCTGGCTTTATTTTCTTCTTCTTCTAACAGTGGAAGATACTGTTAAATTTTTTCTTCCTCTAGCTCTTCTTCTTTTTAAGAGTTTTCTTCCTCCCTTAGATTTCATTTTTGAACGAAAACCGTGTTTACGACTTCTTTTTATTCGAGACGGTTGATATGTTCTTTTCATAAATATAGTTAAATATGTGTAAAATTTCGCTCTTTATAATAATTAAATATATAAATAGCAAATAGAAGATTTATAGATACGATAAAGAACGATGGAAAAAGCTAAAAAAACTAAAATAATTATAGGTTTATGTTATTTAATTTTATTATCTGTTTTTTTACTAATTTTCTTTTCAAAATTCAGTATTCAAGAAATAACCTCCTACGACTTTATCAAAGAGAATAAAATGTATTTCCAAAAACTTAAAAATTCTAATTTATTTTTATTATCCATAACTTTTTTAATTTTCACAATTTTGTGGGTATTTCCATTTTTAGGGTTTGGTTCACCAATTAATTTACTTGCAGGATTCATGTTTGGGAAGTGGTTGGGAACTGTTATTGCTGTCATAGGCCTAAGTGTCGGTGCAACATTTCTTTATGTATTTGGCAATTATTTTCTTAAAGATTTTGTTAAGGAAAAATTTTTAAATAAATATGAGAACCTTGAGAGAAAATTTAAAATTTCGGAATTTTATTATTTGTTAATCTATAGATTTATTGGAGGTATACCGTGGCAGCTTAGTTGTATCTTACCTACAATTTTTAATGTAAAAATAAGAAATTTTTTCTTTGCATCTCTTATAGGTATTGTACCTCAAGTTTTTTTGGTTGTTTCTATAGGTAGTGGATTAGAGAAAATAATTGATCAAAATTCGGAATTACCCAAAATTACAGAAATAATTCTTTCACCAGAAATATATGTTCCTATTTTAGCTTTTTTTACATTAGTTTTAATAACAATTTTTTTTAGAAAATCTTTTTATAAAAATTAGTGGTGCTCCCACCAAGAATCGAACTTGAAATTTATCCTTACCATGGACACGTTATGCCATTTAACTATAGGAGCAATTAAATCAAATCTAATTATATTGATAATAAAGCATTTTTTTCAAATTATTGCCTTAATTTTTTGATTAATATGATTTATATCTTACTAAGGAAATTTTATGGGAATTCATTACGATTACAAATCAACAAAAAGTGCCAAGCTTATGGAAAAGCAAGCTAAAAGAGAGAAAAAACTTGCTGAAAAAAAAGCTAAAAGATTAGCAAAGGAAGGTACTAAAAAAGATGACAATAAAGATAAAGTTTTTGATACATCGAAACCAATAACTTTAGATTTTCTCACAAATCCCAACAAAGAATGATTGTAAAAAATAAAGATGAGCGCTTAAGCTTGGCGCTTAAAAAAAATTTAAAGAAGAGAAAAATTTTTCAAAAAAAAAATAAAAAGAAAACAAAATAATGTCTATACAGCCAGATACTTGGATTAAAAAAATGTGCGAAGAACATAGTATGATTGAGCCATTTTTAGATCATCAAGTATCCGAAGGAAAAATATCTTATGGATTAAGTAGCATGGGGTATGATGTAAGAATATCTGATGAATATAGGATATTCACTAATGTAAATAGCTCCCTAGTTGATCCAAAAAACTTTTCTGATGAAAACTTTATAGAGAGAAAAGGACCATATTGTATTATTCCACCAAATTCATTTGTTTTGGCAAAAACTATTGAATATTTCAGAATACCAAAAGATGTGCTTTGTATTTGTGTTGGTAAAAGCACATACGCCCGTACTGGGATAATATGCAATGTTACACCAATTGAAAATGAGTTTGAAGGTAATATCGTTATTGAGTTAAGCAATACAACTCCTAACCCTGCAAAAATTTATTCAAATGAAGGAATAGCTCAATTTTTATTTTTTAAATCTGATACACAACCAGAAACAACTTATAAATCAAAAAACGGTAAATATCAGGGACAAACTACTATACAGGTTGCCAAAATAAAAAAGTGATTTATGGATAAATTTCTGATCAATGGCCCTTGCAGAGTTAAGGGTAAAGTTTCAATTTCAGGATCAAAAAATGCATCTTTACCAATTCTTGCAGCTACCCTACTATTTGATAAGCCGGTAATTATTAAAAATTTACCACGAGTAAGAGATATAAAGACTATGCTTAATTTATTAAGATCTCTTGGATCGCGAATAATTTTATCTAAAGACAAAAAAACTGTAAAAATTATTAATAAAAAAAAGATGAAAACTTTTGCAAGTTATTCTCTTGTGAAAACGATGAGAGGATCAATTTTAGTTTTAGGTCCATTGATTTCAAAATTTCATAAATCTAAAACTTCTTTACCTGGAGGGTGTTTAATAGGTGCAAGACCTGTAAATTATCATCTTTCAGCACTAAAAAAACTTGGTATGGAATATAAAATTAAAGATGGATACATTTTAGCTAAAACTAAAGGAAGACTAAAAGGTTGTCTCATAAAGTTTCCCAAAATAAGTGTTGGGGCAACAGAAAATGCAATTATAGCAGCATGTTTAGCAAAAGGTAAAACAGTCTTAAAAAATTGTGCTATAGAACCTGAAATAAAAGATCTCACAAATTTTTTAAATTCAGCAGGAGCAAAAATTAGATGGTTTGGGAGAACGTGTAAAATTTTAGGTACTGAGGCATTAAATCAAACTGAACATAGAGTTATGGCCGACAGAATAGAGGCAGGTACTTTTTGTGTAGCTGCCACTCTCACCAAAGGAAGTCTTGAAATTAAAGATTTTAACTACAGTATAATTAGAACTGAGCTTGAGTTATTAAAGAAAGCTGGAGCGAAAATAAAAATTGATAACAATAAGATTAAAATAATTGGACCTAAAAAGATAAAACCTATAAAAAATATTAAAACAAGAGAATGGCCAGGTGTAGCAACTGACATGCAATCACAATTAATGGTCTTAATGTGTAAAGCAGATGGCTCAAGTTCAATTACAGAAAATATTTTTGAAAACAGATTTCTTCACGTCGGAGAGCTTCAAAGACTTGGTGCAAATATCCAAATTAAAAAGAATAAGGCGTTAATTAAAGGCAATACAACATTTATTGGTGCTGAATTAATGTCTAGTGATTTAAGGGCGTCAGTTGCACTTGTTTTAGCAGCAATTATCTCAAATGGTAAATCCTCTATTAATAGAATTTATCATTTAGATAGAGGATATGAAAATTTAGAGAGAAAATTAAAAAAAATTGGTGTTAAAATAAGAAGATTTAGAAAGTGAATAAATATTTAGCAAAAATAATTGCAAATGATCAGGAAGGTCTGCAAATGATTTCTGCTTGTAGCTCGGGGGCAAAAGTAAAAATTTCTGATATTAAGTACCTTTCTTCTAACAAGGTTTTTTTACTGTCAATAGAGAGAAGTCTTGTTGAAACAGGACAAGATCGAAAAAAAATCAATAGTATTTGTAGGTTTGATTTTGTCGATAAAGTAAAATCAAAAAATATCAATCAATCAAAGAAAGATTTAGTCTTAAAATTGATTGGAATTGATTATTTGAAAAATAAGGATGATTATGAAATAAATCTAATTTTTAATAATAATTCTCACATTGTTTTGACTACTGAAACAATTGAAGCACGACTTGAGGATCAAAATTAGATTAAATAATTATGAGAGTACTTATTAGTAAAAATAAAAATTTTGATAAAACTCTAGATAGCTTACTTTTTAAAAGAAGGAAAAAAATAATATCTGACAAAGTGTCAGTAACTAAAATAATAAATGATGTGAAAAATAATGGTGATAAAGCTTTAATTAAATATGAAAAAAAATTTAATAAAAATAATAGAATTATTCCAAGCATTAAGCAAATTAATAGATTAATAAAGTCTTTAGATCCTGAAGTTAAAAAAGCTATCGATGTAGCCTTCAACCGAATTTATAAATTTCATTCTTTACAAAGATTCAGAAATATTTCATATACAGATAAATTTAAAAACAAACTTGAATACAAGTATTTACCAATAGAGTCAGTTGCTATTTATGTTCCTGGTTCAACTGCATCGTATCCCTCAAGTGTTTTGATGAATGCTATTCCAGCTATGGTTGCAGGTGTTAAAAGACTTGTTATGATTAATCCTGGTTATAAAGGTACTCAGAATCCTGCTGTGTTATATGCAGCAAAAAAATGTAGAATAAAAGAGATTTATTCTATCGGGGGTCCATCAGCAATAGCAGCAGTTTGTTACGGTACGAAAAAAATTAAAAAAGTTGATAAAATTGTTGGACCGGGAAATTCATATGTTGCAGCTGCTAAGAAAGAGGTTTTTGGAGATGTTGGAATTGAGGGAATGACTGCAGGACCATCTGAAATAACGATAGTTTGTGATAAATATTCCAATTCTGAATGGGTAGCTAGTGATTTGATTGGTCAAGCAGAACATGATCCTTTAGCGCAATGTATTTTAATTTCAAAAGATAAAAATTTAATAAACAAAGTTAAGATAGAAATTGAAAAACAATTAAAAAATATTCCAAGAGAGTCTATTGCAAGAAAAAGTTTAAAAAGTAATGGAATTTTAATGTATGTATCTAAAGATGATAAAATAATTAATGTTGTAAACAAAATTGCACCTGAACATTTAGAGCTTAATATTAAGAATTACAAATCATTGGTTTCTAAAGTAAAAAACTCTGGATCAATATGTTTAGGAAAATATGCTGTTATGGCAATGACAGATTATAATGTTGGTTCAAATCACATCTTACCAACTAATGGTTCAGCAAAATACTCAAGTGGAATAAGTGTAAATGAATTTTACAAAAGAATTTCTTATATAAACTTATCAAAAAAGGGTATTGAAAGTCTTGGGCCATCAGTTATAACTCTTGCAAACTATGAGGGGTTGATAGCTCATGCTCAATCCATCAAAAAAAGAATTAAAAAAAAGGAGTAAATAAATTTGTCAAAACAGGATTTACTTGAATTCAAAGGCAAGGTTACAGATTTATTACCAAATGCAATGTTTAGAGTGCAACTAGAAAATGGTCATACTGTTACAGCTCATACTGCTGGAAAATTAAGAAAAAACAGAATTAGAGTTTTGCAAGGCGATAATGTTACAGTTGAAATGACACCTTATGATCTCACTAAAGGTAGAATAATCTTTAGGGGATAACTTTAAGGCTGAGTAGCTCAGGAGTAGAGCAGAGCCCTGAAAAGGCTTGTGTCGGAGGTGCGAATCCTTCCTCAGCCACCACCACAAGATTTCATCTTGAAATTACCTCAAAACCATTTAACTTCTCATTATAATAATTAACAAAAGGACTAAGAAATAAGATGAGTACAATACAAGGCAAAGTAAAGTGGTTTAACGGTAAAAAAGGCTATGGTTTTATCGAAAGAGATGACAAAGAAAAAGATGCTTTTGTTCATGCATCAGCAGTAAAAGCAGCTGGAATGCGATTTTTGAGTGAAGGTGATAAAATAGAATTTACACTAGAGGATGGACCAAAAGGTCCTTCAGCAGTAAATCTTAAAAAATTAGATTAATCCTCAGATTTATATAAAGGACGTTTTTCTCTATATGATAATTACGTCCTTTTTCTTTTAAAGGTTGCATAATAAAGTTTTTTGGTTAAAAGACACTTAATGAAAAAATATGAGTTAAATAAGTGCTCCAACAACAGTACTTTAAGAATAGTTCTTAAAGGAAACGATATAGTTGTACAAACTCATATCCATGCTGGCTAAAGCTAGCATTTTACTATTTAATTATAATTTTAAATCCACATAAAATAATATAAAAACAAAGAGGATAAGCCCGGGTGGTGTAATGGTTAGCACGGAAGTTTGTGGAACTTTAAGTTTGAGTTCGACTCTCAGCCCGGGTACCAAAAAATGAGCAAAGATAATAAATTAATTCCTGGTTTACCATCAGGGTTTGAAGATAGATGGAATAAAAAATTATTTCTCAAAAAAAAACTTTTAAAAGTTATTGAGAAAAATTTTATAAAATATGGATTTGATCCGTTAGAGACCCCTTCATTTGAAATTGCGGAAAATATAGGGTCTTTTCTTGCAGAGGATGATAGTAATCCTATGTCTGATGTTTTCTCTTTTAATGATGGAGAAAAGAATATTACTCTGAGATATGATCTTTCTAGTCCATTAGCTAGATTTGTTGCACAAAACAATCAAGAACTTCCCTCCATATTCAAAAGATATGCTATTCAAAATGTATTTAGAAATGAAAAGTCTGGCAATGCCCGTTTTAGAGAATTTACACAGGCAGATTGTGATATTGTAGGTAACGTAAATTCAGCTCAAGCAAATGCTGAATTATGTAATCTTGTTGCTAGCACTTTGATTGAATGTGGTTTAAATAAAAGTCAGTTTACTATTAATGTTAGTAATAGAAAAATTGTCCAAGGTTTAATCGAGGACCTTAAAATTCCAGAAAATAAAAAAATTAAAGTAATGAGAGCAATCGATAAACTGGATAAACCCGACTTTGGATTAAAGGGAGTAGAGGAATTATTAAAAAAAGAAAGAAAAGACAAAAGTGGAGCTATTACTAAAGGAGCCGATTTAAGTAATGATCAAGCTAACGAAATTTTAAATTTTTTAAAGATTAAGGATTTAAAGAAATTAAAACAAAATTTTAAAAACCCTCTTACACAAGAAGGAATTAAAGAATTAGAAAAATTTTTTGAAATTTTAAGTTTTGGATCTTATTTTGATCAAATTAAAACTAATTTTACAATTGTTAGAGGTCTTGATTATTATGACGGTTTTTGTGTTGAAACCAATTTAAATTTTAAAGCAAAAAATAATAATGGTAAAGAACTTGATATAGGAAGTATTTGTTCAGGTGGACAATACGATAAATTGATTTCTAGATTCAAAGGTGTGGATATTCCTGGTACTGGCATAAGTATTGGTGTTGATAGATTGTTATTTGCAATGATGCAATTAGATCAGGTAGAAATTGATGAACAAAAACCAGTAATTGTGTGTGTGATGGATGAAAAATATTTAAAAAATTATTATGAGATTTTAGATAATTTGAGAAAAAATAACATTAATTCTGAAATATTTTTAGATAGTAAAAAAAATCTTGGTAAGCAGCTGACTTATGCAAATAAAAGAGGGTGCCCAGTTGCAGTAATTTGTGGAGAAAATGAGTTTAAAGAAAACAAAGTAACATTAAAAAACTTACTTGGTGTTAAAGGTGAAAATAATCAAAAGTCGTTTGCAAAAGAAAATTTAATTAATGAGATCAAAAAATTCATCTGACAAAATTCTTAGATCAGTAAAATCTAAAGGATTTAAGTATATCGAATTACCTTCTGTGATTGAGACAAACCATATAGTACAGCGGTCAGGCGAGAGTTTTAGGAAATTTATTTTTTCATTTATAGACCAGACAGGTAATGAGCTATGTTTGAGACCTGATTTAACAATAGCGTCTTGCCTTAGGTATTTGGAAAATAATCTTAGGGGGAAAGAAAAAATATTTTACAGTGGTCAAGCTTATAGAAAATCTCAAAATAAAAAGGATTCAATAATTAGAAATCAAGTTGGTTTTGAGATTATAGGATCTCAAGATGAAAAAAATGATGATAAAGAAATTATAAATACATCAATAAAATCAATTAAAAGTTTTAATTATTCATCAGGCATTCTTACAGTTGGTAATGTAGAAATTTTTAACCTTTTAATTTCTAAATTAGACATTCCTAAGAGATGGAAATTGAGACTTTCACGACATTTTTGGAGAGAAGATTACTTTAATGATTTACTAAAAAGATTAGAAACAAATTCTGATGTAGACCCAACAATTGTTGAAGTTGATAAAAAACGTTATTTGAAAATGTTGAAAGTCAATCAATCATCTGTTGTTGCAGGTAGGACTATTAAAGAGATTTTAGAAAGATTTGATAAAAAAATTAAGGACCCAAGAAGAGCAAGTAGAGGGAAAATTGTTTCAAAAATTATTAAAGAATTTTTAAAAATTAAATGTCCGATTAATAATGCTGCGGATGAATTGAATAAATTTTTCAAAAAAAACAGAATAAATCTCGTTGTCGATCAGAAATATTTCCCAATTTCAAAAAATAAAATTTCTAAATTGAATGTAGTCTTTTCCAGTGCCTTTGGTAGGCAACTGGAATATTACACAGGAATGGTTTTTAAAATCGATATTAAATCAAAGTCAAAGATTACTAATTGTTGTAATGGTGGCCGTTATGACAAACTAATTTCTGATCTTGGTTCAAAAAATCAAATACCAGCAGTTGGAGCTGCTCTTAATCTTAATTATCAATTATGAATAATTTATTAAATATAGGAATACCTAGTAAGGGAAGATTAAAAAAAGATGTTTTAAAAATTTTTTATAAAAAAAAGTTAAAGCTTATTTCTGAACGAGGAGAAAGAGATTTGATTGGATCAATTAAAAATAAATCAAATATTAAGATTTTATATTTACATGCAAGAGAAATTCTTGAAAGATTAGGAGATGGCTCTTTAGATATTGGTTTTTCTGGTTTTGATTTATTAAAAGAAAGTGAGATAAATACCCAAAACAAAATAAATGTTATTAAAAAACTTGATTTTGGAAATGCTAATCTAGTTGTAGCTATACCAGATCCTTGGATCGATGTTCAAACAATAGCTGACCTAGAAGAAATTGCATTTGAATTTAGAGATAAAAAAAAAAAAAGATTAAGAGTTGCAACCAAGTATCCAAATTTAACTAGGGATTTTTTATTTTCTAAAGGTGTTACTCAATTTAAATTGGTTGATAGTTTAGGAGCAACCGAGGCATACCCTTTTACTGGTTCAGCTGAATTAATTACAGACATAACATCTACAGGTGAGACTCTTAGAGCGAATAACCTACGTATATTGAAAGATGGAGAAATCTTAAAATCTCAAGCTTGTATTTTTACTTCAAAAAAAAATAGTAAAAAAAAAGGTTTAAAAAACTTTGTTAAATTACTTTCTAAGTAATTTATCTTTAAAGTATATGAGAATAATTTTGATGATATCTAAATTTCTTATTATTGCATAAATAGATATTAGAAGCCCTATTCCAAAAATAATTTTCAAAATAAGATATAATTCCATAAAAATCCCTTATAATACAAGTTACGAATCATGGACACAATTTTATTAATAATTTTGATTTTAATGTTTGGAGCAATCTTGGCTATTTTGTATTTAAATATAAAGTCCAAGAAAGAGAACAGAGCTGATGAGACTAATGAAATAGCAAATTTGAATGCGGAAATTACCAGATTAAAAGATAGTTTAAACTCTACAATCAATACATCTCTAAGTTCGATGTCTACATCATTTAACTCTCTATCAACTGGGGTAACAAAGGACATGACCGAGGCACTTACTAAAGTTGATGAGAAGGTTGGGAATTTTAACGAACAAGTTAAATTATTAAATCAAAGCCAAGAGGGGATTACTAAAATTTTAGCAGGGGTTAAAAAGTATGGAACTTTAGCTGAATATTCCTTAGATGCTTTAATTAAAGATTTATTACCTGCGTCTCAATATATGACCAATGTCAAAATGAAAGAAGATACCAGTGAAAACGTGGAATTTGCAATCAAGCTCCAAGGAGATGTCCTGGTTCCGGTAGACTCTCATTTTCCAGTTGAAAAATTTAAAGCAATCACTGATGCATATGATGCAGATGATAAAAAAGCAGTTGCAGATGCTAGAACAAAATTAGCAAGCGCATTTAAGGCCAAAGCAAAAAGTGTCATGGAGAAATATATCGTTCCTCCAAAAACTTCAAATTTTGCAATAGTATATGCTCCTACTGAAAGTCTTTATAAAGAGTTAACTGAGTACCAAGATCCAAGCACTAAAGAGTTATTAACTCAAGAATTAATGAAAAAATATAAAATAGTAATTTGTGGCCCTAATACTTTATCAGCATATTTACAATCTTTACACATGGGCTTTCAGTCTCTTAAAATTTCAAAACACGCCACAGAGATTTATGATCACTTAAAAACTATAAGCACAAGATTTTCTAGTCATTTTGATAATATTTATAAATTAAGAAAAAAACTTGAAGAGGCTATGACGGTTGTTGATAGTTTTGGTAAAGACGCAAGATCAATAACAAGAACTTTAGAAAACATAAAAGATCCCGAGCAAGTTGAAAAAGCTGTGTTGACAGAGAACGTTGAGAAATTTGTTGAAAGAAATAAGCAGCTCAAAAAATAATTTCTTTTTTCACATATTACCGACTATAAGAAATCACATGCGTTGGAACAAAAAATACAATTATCCATTAAGTTCAAGGGCTACAGAAGATGGAATAAGAAGATATGTTTTGGGAGAAGCAAAATTACCAAGTGTAACCTCAATACTTGATGCAACAAAGTCAGAGGAAGATAAAGCAGCATTAGCAAATTGGCGAGAAAGAACTGGCTATAAAGAAGCAGAGGCAATTACTAAGGCGGCTAGTAGTAGAGGATCTCAAATGCATAGTTATTTAGAGTCTTATCTTTTAGGAAGAGAAAATTTGAGTTTTTTTGAGGATAATGAACAGTATAAAAAGATGGCAAAAGAAATTATTGATAGAGGATTAACAAACAGGTTAGAGGAAATCTATGGGGTTGAGTGCACCATGTATTACCCTGAAAAGTATGCGGGCACCGCAGACTGTGTTGGACTATATGAGGGAAAGGAAACCATAATTGATTTTAAACAATCTAATAAACCAAAAAAAGTAGAGTATATAGACTCTTGGCTACTACAAACCGCAGCCTACTCATTAGCTCATAATATAGTTTATAATTCAAATATCAATGCTTGTGTTATACTTGTATGTACAGTGGATAATTTGTTTCAAGAATTTAAAATTCAAGGAACTGAATTAATTACCTATCAAAATTTGTTTTTAGGAAGATTGAAAAAATTTAATGAACTTTCAAATTTAAATTAATTTTAAAAATGGATAAAATAGTAATTTACGATACAGAAACAACTAATAGTACAATTTGGGGTTCAATAATTGAGGTTGGAGCAGTCGTAGTTGATAAAAATTTAAAAGAAATTGGAAAACTTAACATTAGAGGCAGAATGCCAGAAGGAGAGGTACCAAGTGCAAAGGCATTACTCGTTAATTCAACAAGTATTGATCTACTAACTAAAGGCAATTATTCACATTATGAATTTTTAGGTGCGGTAGAAAATTTTTTTTCAAAGGCTGGTCCTGCAATGTTTATGGGTTGGTCAAACCTAAATTTTGATAGGAGGATGTTTCATTTTAATTTCTTTAAAGGGAATAGATATCCTTATCTTACCCACTCTTCACCAAATCAAGAACATGATGGTTTGCACATAGCAAGGGCAGCACAAACTTTAAACCCAGAAACCTTAAAAACAGAATTGACTGAAGCTGGAAACCCAAGTCTAGCCTTAGAAGCATTAGCTAGAATGCAAGGATTTGATACATCTCAACAACACACGGCTTTTCACGATGCGTATACCTCACTAAAAGTACTTAGAATCATAAGAGATAAACATAAAGATAATTGGGATACTTTTCTAAAAACTTCAACAAAGACAAGTGTGGAGACATTACTTACAAATGAGGGTATATATTCAATCTTTGAAAATGTTAAGGGTAGAAATATGATGTACCTTGCTTGTACCTTGCACCCTAAGCATTACTTTCATCCTTCATATGCATCATGGGGATATCTTTGGGATCTAAGAAGAGATCCCGAACCATTTTTAAATTTATCGGTCAATCAATTGAGAGATATTTTGAAAAAATTTAGTCCTAAAGCACTTAGGGTTTTAAAAACAAATAAAGCTCCAGTGGTGTTGAATAAAGAATATGCGTTAAAACAAAAGCCTTATTCAGATTTAGATTTAGCCATAATTCAAAAAAGAGCTAAACTTGTTAGGGAAAATGAAAATTTCTGCAAAAATATTCAGATTATTCACAGAGAAGCAGCCGAAGAAAAAGCACAAACCAAGACTCAAGAAGATCTGTTACCAGAAGAAACTTTGTACGAAAAATTTATTCCAAATAAAGATACTGCATTATTTAAAACATGGCACAGTTCTTCATGGGAGGATAAGTTGAGACTGCTTGATAAGTTTGAAGACAAAAGATGTAGTTGGTTCGGTCAAAAAATAATTTATCAAGAAGCACCCCAAATTTTACCAACTGACTTATACAAAAATATTAAAAGTGAAATTGCCAGAAGAATTTTAAGTAAAAATAAGGAAAAATGGCAAACAATTAATATGGCATATACTGAAATTGATTATCTAAGAGATCAAGCATCAAATAGAGATGATGAGGTTGAATTAAAAAAATTGGATGAAATTAACCAATTTATTATGTCAATTGAAAAGAAGTATGAATTTACATAGTTGACTTTATGATTATTATTAATAAACCCGTATTATGCTTATTGATTTTAAAGATGAAGATTTTGAAAGTAAAATTAAAAGTGAGGACGTATCTGTAATTCAATTTTCAGCTGCTTGGTGCGGTCCTTGTAAGACATTGAAACCAATAATGGATAAGTTAGCTGTTGAGTACAAAGATAAAGCTGGTTTTTATTATGCTGATATTGAAGATGGAGGCATAAACACAGGAAGTGCTGCAGGAATAAGAGGTGTCCCAACTGTTATAATTTACAAAAAAGGTGTTGAGGTTGATAGAAAAGTTGGTGGAGTTCCAGAAAGTAATATGAAAGAATTTTTGGAAAAAAATATTTAGTTAATTTTTAAAAATTCACCACTTAAATATAATGAACCAGTAATAAGAAGCAAATCGTTTTTTTTAAATTTTATCGATTGAATAGCTTTTTGAATACTTTCTTTATAAATAACATTAGGTATATTCTTAAACTTTTCTTTTAATTCTTTTCCACTTATTGCATTAGGTTGATTTGGTATATCAACTGTTGTTAAAGATGAAATATTTTTAAAATAACTTATGTATTCTTCGTGATTTTTATTAGCCATCATCCCTATAATAACATGCTTGTTACAGTCTAAAGTCTGAAGATATTCATTAATAACTTTTGCTCCACCAGGATTATGAGAAGAGTCAAGAATCAGTCTATTATTTTTTATTAAGTTTTTAAGTTTACCAGATTTAATTTCCTCGAGTCTAGCAATATTGGATGCTTTTTGAACTCCATCTATTATATGTTGGTCCTTAACTTTTATATCTTCTAAAATTCTTAATGTTGCAATTGCTGTAGCAGCATTCTCAAGTTGAAAGTGTCCATTTAAGCTGGGTTTTGGAATTTTTAGACCACCATATTTATCCTCATAATAAAAGAAATTATTTTCTTTTAAAACAAAATTGTAATTTTCATTAAAAAAATATTTATTTGCACTATTATCAGATATATTTTTTTTAATACATTCTACAATTTCATTAGAATTTTGTTTAGCAACTACTATATTTGAATTTAGTAAAGAGGAGGTTTTTTCAAAAATTATTCTTTCAATAGTTCTGTCATTTTCTGGCAGCCAGTCTAAATGATCCTCACTACATGAGGTAACTATATTACAAAGATTTTTTTTTAAAATATTTACAGCGTCTCCTCTTCCAAATAGGCCAAATTCTGCAATCACTAGATTTTCTTTATACATTTTGCATCCATAAAAAAATGCTGCTGTAAGAGCTTCAAAATATGTTAAACGTTTATTATTGTTTACTTCCTCAATCTTAGATAATAAATCTGATAAATCATTATCGTTAATCATTTTGTCATTATAAACAAATCTTTCATTTATACTCTTTACATGAGGAGAGGTATATACATTACATTTAATATTTGCTTCTCTGAGTATAGATCTTAAAAAAGAAATTGTACTACCTTTCCCATTAGTTCCACAGACTTGTATACATTTTATTTCATCTTGTGGGTTTCCCAATTTCTTGCAAAGATTCTTTATTCGATCTAAGCTAAGATCAATTTCTTTAGGATGCAGCTTTTGTAAGCGGTTGAGAATTCTCTGAAGTTTCATTTTCTTCAGAATTTATAACAGAATTTTTCTTTAACAATATTGATAATAAAGTTCCAATTTTTTCAGATAGATCTTTTCTATCAACAATCAAGTCTACAAATCCAGTTTTCTCAACGTATTCACTTTTTTGAAAACCTTCAGGTAACTCCTCTTTGACCGTTCCCTGAATTACCCTTGCGCCAGCAAATGCAATTAAAGCACCTGGTTCTGCTATATGAATATCACCTAGCATAGCGTACGATGCAGTAATGCCTCCCGCTGTTGGGTCAGTAATACAAACAATGTATGGAAGATTGTTTTTTTTTAATTCATTAATTGCTAAAGTTGTCCTCGTCATTTGGGATAAAGAAATTAAACTTTCCATCATTCTCATCCCTCCACCAGCACTTACACATAAAAAAGGTGTTTTATTTTCAATTGCATGTTGAATACCATATAAAAAAGCCTCGCCCTCAGCAGCAGCCATTGATGCTCCTAAAAAATCAAAGTCAGATGCAACAGCTGTAATTTTAATATCATTGATTGATCCACAGACGACCATCATTCCACAATCCATACCTGTTTTTTTTCTAGCACTCTTTAATCTATCTTTATAAGATTTCGAGTCAGTCCAGTTCAAAGGATCATCTTTGGGAATCGGGGTTTTAAAAATTTCATAATTCTTTTCACCAAAAAGAATATCAAACCTTTGTTTCGGTGTAATTCTATGATGTTTATTACATTCAGGCTCGGGACATACCCATAAGTTTTTCTTAAGATCTTTTTTTAAGATAGGACCTTTACAACATGAAGTCCAGTCACTGTTAGCTATATCTTCTTTCGTGGCTCTTTTGTGAAGAGCAGACTTAATCTTTTCACCAGCCTTAATTATTTTGGTAATCCAGTTCATAAAATTTTATTTTTAAGCTTTTTCACTAAATTAGCAACATTTGTGACAGGATTTTGTCTTTTTTGAATTGAAACAGAAATTTCCTTGCAAATAGCACTTCCTACAACCAATCCATCAGCTTTTTTTAAGGATTTTATTGATTTTTCTGTAATCCCAAAACCTATCACAACATTTTTTTTTGGATTTATTTTTTTAATTTTAAAGTAATTTGACATAATCTTTTTAGGAGATACTTTTAATTTACCACCCGTAGTAGATAGCATTGATATGAAATAGTTCATAGGATGAGAGTCTTTAATTATTTTGTTAAGTCTTTCCTTTGAAGTTGTAGGTGACAAAAGTTGAATTAGATAAATTGATTTTTTTATACATTTTTTTGTAAAAGATTTATTTTCCGGCCAAGGTAAATCAACAATTATTAAGCCATTAACTCCTACCCTTTTGCATTTTTCTAAAAATTTTTTTTCTCCATACTGAAATATCATATTATAGTAACCCATTAAAATAATAGGTTTTGAATTTTTATTTTTCTTATATTTTTTTACTATCCAAAAAATATCTTCAATCTTAATTCCGTTTTTTATGGCTCTGTATGCACTAGTTTGTATTTGACTACCATCTGCAACTGGTGTGTTATGTGGAATTCCTAATTCTAAAATATCTGCATATTTTGATATTGTATTTAGTATTACTAGAGATTGGCTTTTTGAACTATCACCTGCCACAGTATACGTTAAAAGAGCTGGTCTATTTTCCTCTTTAGCTTTTTTAAATGCAAGATCAATCTGATTAAGCATATTTTCTTCCAAGTCTATTTATTAAAATTTTTTTATCTTTATAAGCGTCACCACAACTATTAACTACAACAATTGTATTCTTACTCATTTTTTTTGCCTCTCTTATTGCAACAGAAAAGGCATGACTTGGTTCTAAAGATGGCCTTAATTTTTCATATTTAGTTACAAGCTTATAAGCCTTTAATGCTTCCTCATCACTGGCAGCTGTATATCTTGCTCTTTTAGTATCTTTAAGAAAACAATGAAGAGGAGAAATTCCTGGATAGTCTAGTCCAGCAGAAATAGACTCTGTCTCTTCTATTTGTCCGTCTGAATTCTGATTAACGTATTGTGCTGCCCCATGTAGAATTCCAATTTTTGAACCGTGGGTAAGAGGTGCAGCATGCCTCTTACTTTTTGTGGGCCCACCAGCCTCAACTCCGATAAATTCGCATTGTTTTTTATCATAATCCATAAATTCATTCCAAAAACCAAAACTTGAACTACCACCTCCAACACAATTATAAAGTTTAAGTTTTTTTGGAATAGAACCAAATTCCTCAATTAATTGAACTTTTAATTCCCTGGATATTTGACTGGTACTCCATCCGCAGATACGAACAAAAACAGCTGGACCTACAGTACTTCCAACACACATAGCTGTAGTGTCGCAATTAGCAACCCAAAAACGCATACACTCAGAAACAGCATCAACTAGGGTTTGACTTCCCGAATAAACAGGTATGACTTCAGCACCATTTTTTTTCATAGCTCTTACATTTGGTTGTTGTCTCTCAATATCTTTTGCTCCCATAAAAATTTTGCATTTTAGGCCGAATTTTTTTGCTGCCATACTTAACATTTTACCTGCATATCCAGCACCAGTGTCACCACATATAATCTTTTTACCAGAGCGTTTTGCCAACAAACAATGAACTGTAGCGTTATAGATTTTATGCGCGCCACCATTTGCATCTGATACAACCTTGGACCAGATTTGAGCCCCTCCCACATGTTTTGTTAAATTTTTTAATTTTATAAAACGTGTAGGAACTCCTATCCAATTTTTAAAATATTTATCTCTTTCAGCTATAAATTTTTTATCTTTTTTAAGTTTGTTGAATAAGATCTCTAAATCTTCAATAGGTTTTTTCAAAGTTTCAGGAACAAAGTTACCTCCAAATTTACCCCCCCAAAAACCAAGTTCATCTCCTTGATCAATTACCTGTATTCCTTTTCTTAGTATCATATTTTTGAGGATAAACTTAACAACTTATTAATTCTATTAATATCTTTTTTTCCACTCTCGTCCTCCAATGCTCCGCTAAGATCAATTATATAGTCTTTATCTTTAAAATTTGGAATATCATCTATTTGAATATTTCCTGCAATCATTTTATTCAATTTTTTAGACACTCCATCTAGTAAATTATGATCAAAACTTTCAGATTTATTATAACCTTTTGAGTCAAATAGAATTATATCTGAAATATTTGAGTAATCCTTATATCTAATTACATCATTTTTATCAGAAATTGTAATTGCAGAAATTATTTTGATTTTATACTTTAATTTAATTTCTTTAGTTCTTTTAGGGCTTACATCATAAAGTTGATAATAATCAAAGTTTAAGTGCTTTATTTTTTCTAAAATCTTGTCAGTTGGATTAACTAGAACAGAAGTAAAGTTGACCTGTTTTCTTTCGACATTTATTAATTTTTTTAATTTTTTATATTCAATAAATCTTCTACTTTTTTCATAATTAGTAATAAACCCTATAAATTTTGGTGGGTGGGGGTGGTTTAAAATAAAATTTAATGTTTTAGGATCAGATACACCACAAATTTTTAAACCTTTGATCATTGATTTAAGTGATCAATAAGTAATTGTGTATTTTTTTTAATATTACCTCTCGTCAAATCTCTACCTATCACGAGCCAATCAGCTCCATTTGCATAAGCTTCATAAGGTGTTAGAACTCTTTTTTGATCGTTTGTTTTTGATTTAAATCTTATCCCAGGAGTTATTATTTCTCTTTTAAATAGTTTTTTTACTAATTTTACTTCTTGTGCACTACATACAATAGCATCTAATTTTGCTTTATTTGCTAATTTTACTTGGTGTAGTACCAGTTTTTTTACATCTTTGTTAAATCCAATTTCTTTTAATGCTTTATTATCTAAAGAGGTAAGAACTGTTACACCTATCAGTTTTATTTTACCAGATATCTTTTTTGCAGCTTTAAGAGCATCTAATCCTGAACTAATATGGATGGTTAAATAATTGACTCTCAAATCTTTAATTGCTTTTATTGTTGCTGCACAGGTATTTGGAATATCGTTAAGTTTTAAATCTGCAAATATTATTTTGTTCCTTAATTTTGATAGAAAAATTCTACCGTTTTTTGAGTTTAAAAATTCTAAACCTAGTTTATATCCAATTGTTAACTTATTATTTTTAGTGTCTTTTATAATTTTCTCAATTTTTGATATTTTTGACGTATCACAAGCAACAAATATTTTACTCTTTTTCATTGTTAATCTTTTTAAACATTTCTTTACTCATTTTCCAATAAATTACTTTTTTAGCTGGTACTGCAACTTTATCACCTGTCTTAGGATTCCTTCTTATAGATGATTTTTGATTTCGGACGCTTAAAGACCCCCAGCCTCTAATTTCTACTCTTTCTCCTCTCTTAAGAGCTTTTTTTAACTCGATTAATATTATATCTGTTATTTTTGCTAAGTCTTTTTTTTGAAAATTTGGGAAGCTATTAGAAATTTGTTTTAAAAGTTTTGACTTTACAACACCCAATTTAACACTTCTTTTTAATTATGTTTATTATTTTTCCTTATTTTTTTTCTTTAAGTCATCAGATAGAGAGGAGAAAGGAAGATTTTTTCCAGATCCCTCAGCTCCATACTTTTCTAGAGCTTCTTTTTTTTCAATTTCCTCTAATAATTTCATACTTAAAGAAATCTTACGTTTATCTAAATCAATCTCAGAAATTGCACAGTCTATTTTTTCACCACCTGTGAATCTTGATGGTCGAGCGTCTGCTGGATTTATTGCTATTTGTGATTTTTTAATGATGAAATCCATGTCACATCCTTCTGGTCTTACAGTTAATCCCTTATTATCTGTAGAAATTATTTTTACTGTAATAGTTTGATTTTTTTTCTTATCACTAAACCAATCTAAAGGATCATTTTGCGTTTGTTTGTAACCTACTCTAATTTTTTGATCTTCGACTTTTATTTCTAGGACTTTAACTTTTATTTTGTCACCTTTTTTATATTTCGTAAGTTCTTCTTCCCCATTATTAAGATAAGTTAAATCATTACAATGTAAGAAAGTATCGATATTTATATCCTCAACTTTTACGAACAAAGAGTACTCATTTTTGTTTACTATTTCACCGTTTACAACAGACCCAACTGGATATTTTTTATTGAAAGTTTCAAATGGATTTTCTAGCGTCAATCTATGAGAAATTGCTACTCTTCTTTTTTCTTTATCTATTTCGGTTATTATACAATCAATTTCGTCACCAACTTTAAACATTTTCTTTGCTGACACATTTTTTTTTGTCCAACTAAGTTCGCTTGAATGTAAAAGCGTAGTTAAGCCTGGTTCTAATTCACAGAAAGCACCAAAGTCCATAATTTTTGTAACTTTGGCTTTGTAAACTTTTTTAAGTTCATAATTTTCAATATGCTCAAAAGGATCAGGTGACATTTGTTTAACTGAGCATCCGACTTGCAGCTTCTCTTTATCAACAGATATTACTTTTAAATCATGTTTTTCACCAATGTTAAAAACTTCATCTGGATGATTTACTCTCGAGTAAGAAATTTCTTGCAAATGAACCAAAACATCAAGTTCTCCATTAACATTAAAAAAACAACCAAAAGAACTATAACCTTTTACTTCAGCTCCTTTTATAATGTCACCAACTTTGTATTTATCAATTATTTTGGCTTTATCTTCTTTCTTAAAAGAGGTAATAATTTCTCTTCTTGACACGCAAGCATTTCCTCTTACTTTATCAAGTTTTATAAGAGCAAATTTTTGCGGTTCATTCATCAAATGGCTAATATCTTTTAGTGGCTTATCACTAATCTGTGAACCTGGTAAAAACATCAGAGAGCCCGTGTCTATGTGTTCAACGATACAACCTCCTTTACACTTAGAGGTAATTTTTCCCATAATAGGTATTTTTTTTTCATATGCTTCAACTAATTTATCCCATCCTTTGATTTTTTGAGCTTTACTTGCGGATACTACAACTTCTCCCATTTTATCTTCTAGTTTCTCTAATAAAACTGAAATTTTTTCTCCAACTTTAATTTTTTGACTTAATCCCATGGTCTTTAGTTCGTTTATATCTAAAACTGGCTCAGATTTAAGTCCATCAACATGTAGAAAAACATATTTTTCAGTTATCTTGTTAACTTTACCTTCAATTATTTTACCTTCTTCAATGTTGATTTTTGATAGTTGAGTATTTAAAAGTTGCTCAAATTTTTGATTATCTGGGTTTGTTAGATCTTTGTATATTTCCATTAATTATTAATTCTTCTATCTATAATTTTTTTTATTTTTAAAAAACACGCTCTTTTAGATAAATTTGTTGTGTTAATCAATACTGAATCTTTTGTTTTCTTTAGAGGTGAAATTTTACGAGTATAATCATTTTTATCACGTTTTTTAATGCTTTTTAGCACATCATTATAAGTTATTTTTTTGTTTAAGGATTTTAATTCTTTATATCTCCTAAGTGCTCTTGTTTTGAGATTAGCTGTTATAAAAAATTTTAACTCTGCGTCTGGTATTATCTTATAAGTAATATCTCTACCATCCAGACATGACCCATTATATTTTAGTGGAGGATTATAGGCGCAGTTCAATTGAAATGAGTGAACCAGTTTTCTTATTTTTTTATCTTTTGCTATAATCGAAGCGGCAGTGGCAACTTTGTCGGTCAAGAGTTTTTTATTTTGTAAATCTTTAATTTTTAATTTTTTAATTTTTTCTTTTACATATCGAAGATTATATTTTGAGGGATTAGAAATTTTTATATTTGCAACATATCTGTAACAGCGTCCAGTATCAAGATGTAAAAGATTATAGTGTCTAGAAATGAGTTTTGCTTGTGTGCCTGCACCTGCTGCAGCGGGTGAGTCAATCGCTATCTTAATTATTTTTTTTCTCTTTTTCATTATTTTTTTAACTGATTTATTATATTCAAAAAGTTAGGAAAAGAAGTTCTTATAGCTTTACTGTCATGTATTTCCCATAATCCTCCAAATGATAACGCTGCTATTACACTTGTCATAAATACTCTGTGATCTTTGAGATAATTGTTTATGATTATTTTTTTATCAATTTTTAGATTTGGATTACCAAAAATTTTTATTGAATTTTTTGTTGTAATATTTTTTATACCCATTTTGTTCAAAATCTTAGAACCCCATTTTAGTCTTGGACTTTCTTTTTTATCTAATTCAGCCAACCCGTTAAAATAGGAATTTCCGTTAGCTTTAGCTGCTACTAAAAAAATTACTAAAAATTCATCTATAGCACTAGCATTTAATGAACTGGGACATTTAATTGGCTTGATAGATCTAGAACTTTTAATTTTGATATCTGCTATCTCTTCCCCTCTGTAAATTTTTTTATTTTGTAAAATAATGTTTACTCCCATTTTCTTAAGAATAGTGATAATACCAACTCTTGAACGGTTTATGTTTACATTTTTTATTAAAAGCTCAGAATTTTTTGAAAGTGCAGTAAGTACAATGAAAAATGCACTAGAACTTATGTCAGAAGGAATGTTGTAGTTTATTGTTTTAACCTTTTTTACTTTTTTAATCTGTATTAAGTCATAATTCTTTCTTTTTACAACTTTAATAGGTAAACTTAGTTCTTTCATCATTTTTTCTGTGTGATCTCTGCTTTTTTTAGCTTTTATATAAGTTGTTCCATTAGCTCTCATAGCGGCAAGCATAACCGCACTTTTACATTGAGCTGAGCCTCGTGTTTCATGGTATTTGATGGATTTTACATTTTTTGATCCCTGAATTGTAAGTGGAAGACTAAAATTTTTTTTCAATTTAAATTTTGCTCCAAATTTGGATAAAGGAGAAGCTACTCTTTTAAAATCTCTTCTCGATAAACTTTTGTCACCAATCAACTTAATAGTTTTAGATGAATTGATTATTAAACCGAGAATTAATCTACCCAAAGTTGCTGAGTTTTTCGCATCTATAATTGTGTTTTTTCTAAAGTTATATCCATCAATCCCTTTTCCAAAAATTATAAAAACTCCTTTCTTTTGGATAACTCTTATTCCAAACTTTTTGATAATATTAATCGCCGCCAATACATCCTCAGATATTAATAAATTTCTTGCTTTTGAAATACCTGAGGCTATTGATGCAAATAAAACCCATCTTATACTTAGACTTTTATCTCCACTTACAAAAATTTTTTTTCTAAAACTGTTAATTTTTTTTTTAATTATAATATGATTGGGCATATTGATTAGTTTATTTGAAAACTATCACCAAAGTATGCATTTTGAGCACTAATATTTTTTACTAAATTGGAGGGAGTGTCTTGCGCAACAATCTTGCAATTACTCAAAATCATAGCCACATCTACACATGCAAGCAGATCCCTAGCTTGATGATCACAAATACAGATCGTAATACGGCTTTCTTGTTGTAAATTTACAATAATTTCTTGAAGCATTTTTATAGTTAAAACATCTAAAGCAGCAAATGGTTCGTCCAAGAGTAAAACTTTTGGTTCACTTAAAAGAGCTAATGCTAAAACTAATTTCCGCTTTTGTCCACCTGACAAATGTTTAGCTTTTATTTCCTTTAAGTTATCTAATTCAAATTTTGAAATAACATAATTTATTCTTTGAGATCTAAGATTTGCATCTGTAATTATTATTTCACTAATTGCTTTTAGGTTATCATATAAGGATAAATCATCAAAATATCCTCCGTATTGAGGAACATAACCAACCTTAAATTTTTTTGTTCTCAAATAAATTGGAAAATTTGTAGCATCGTGGCCATTGATTAATACTTTGCCATATTTCGGCGTTATTAATCCGGTAATAAGATTAAAGATAGTAGATTTACCTACACCATTTGGACCCAACATTCCAAAAATTTGTCCCTCATTAATTTTGAAGTTAATATTGTCAAGTATAAGTCTGTTTCCATAAGATAATGAGATATTCTTAAATTCAAGAATCGTATTGGTATTTTTAAATGATTTAATTCTAAATTTTTTAATTACTCCCATGATTTTAATTTGATTTTATTTGAACTTTTTTTTCTTCCTCATACATAAAAATTTTTGCATCTTTAGTTGAGATATTAATTTCAACAACGTCAGCTCTCAAAAAGTTTTTTTGATTTAAATAAACAACATTTTTTGAAATTATCAATAAATTTCTATTTAAAGAAAAATCTACATAATTTCCTTTAATTTTGTTATCCTCGTATTCAATCAATACATTTTCAGAAAAAATAGTGTCATAGTTGTTGATATTATACTTCCCAAACTTAGATTGAATATTTATAATTTCGCCAGTTGCCATAATTATAGTAGCTTTAACATCATTAAGAAATATTACCTTATCATTATTTAAATCTATTTGTCCCTCAATTGCATTTAAAACATACTCATTACCTTTAGTATCATTTGAGCTGTAGCTTACATCTTTAATTATGTTGGTTGTTGTATCCATTTCTTCAACTGTAGCCTCCTTTTCTATTGGAGCTATTTTCTCTTTGTTGAAAAGCTTAAAACTAAAAAAAAAGACTATAATTATAGCAGATAGTCCAAATAAAATTTTTATTTTAAAACTATTCGTCATTAAGTTATATTTGATTGTAGAATAGTGTGTACGTGAAGAACTCCAATAGTTTTACTTTTACTCTTTTTGTCAAAGACACATAAGGAAGTGATTTTCTTGTTACTCATTATTGATAACGCCTTAGCTGCTAAATCATTTTTTTCAACACTTATAGGATTTTTGGTCATCACTTTGCTAACTTTAGTGGCAAGTAAATTTGGATTTTTTTGATTAAACCTTCTGATTTGGCCGTCTGTGATAATGCCAGTAGTTTGCTTTCTTTTATTTCGAACAATTAATACTCCTAGTTTTTTATCACTTAATATTTTTAATGCCTTTTTCATTTTTAAATCTTCTTTTACAAAAGGAATCTTTTTTCCGGTCAACATTATATCTTCAACAGTTTTTAATTTTGCGCCCAGTGCTCCTGCAGGGTGAAGTTTTTTGAAATCACCTTTGTCGAATTTTTTTTGTTTCATCACAGATATAGCTAAAGCATCTCCTAGCGCTAGCTGAACTGAAGTGCTTGAGGTCGGGACAATACCACCCGACTCTTTGACTTGAGGAGTTAATAACCTAACATCTGAGGCCTTATATAGTATCGAATCTTTTTTGGACACTATTCCAATCAATAAGACTTTATTTCTATTAGCATACTGAATAATATTTTTTAATTCATTTGTTTCACCGGAGTAACTTATCAAAATTAATATATCTTTTTTAGTAATACTTCCTAGATCTCCATGGGATGAATTACTTGCTGATAAAAAAAATGCTGGAGTTCCAACAGAGGAAAAAGTTGCTGCTATTTTACTTGCAATTAATCCACTTTTCCCAACACCACAAAGAATTACTTTAGATTGGCACTTTGCAATTTCATTAACAGCTTCATTAAATGAATTATTTAAAGTTTTTTTTAATTTAATTAATCCAGATATTTCTAGATTGATTACATCTTTTGCAGTTTTTATAAAATTTTTTTTCATTTTTAATGTTCAAAAGTTGATAATTTGTAACCTGCGATTTCCATTTCAACTAAAACAGGTATTACCTCCATAGACTTTTTAAATAAATCTATTCTTTTCTCTCTCTCTAACATTTTAATCAATTTATTTCTTATCTCAAATAGATGTTCAGTATCGGATGCAGCATATTTAATTTGTTTTTCTGAAAGATTTGGATCGCCCCAATCGCTTTGTTGTTCTTTTTTTGAAATATCTTTTCCACATAATTCTTTGACAAGATCTTTATAGCCGTGGTATGAACTGGCAGTCCTCGCTATTTTTGATGCGACTTTTGTACAAAAAATATTTTTAGGTTTTACGTTAAGGTGATATTTTAGCCACAACAGATCCTGCCTTGCATAATGCATAATATATTGAGTACTGTCATTAGATAAAGCCTTTATTAGATTTGGTGCATGATAGGTCTCCCTATTAAGTTTTATTAAATAAAAATTTTTTGACTCCAGTCCTAATTGAACAAGAGTTAGGGGGTCTCTGCCAAGAACTAGCCCTAATGCTTCATTATCTAGACCGATGAATTTTTCATTTGATAAATCCAAATCTTTAGGTAAATCATTTTCAAAAACTTTGATATTACTCATATATATTTATATATATATAAGACTAAACAATAATGTCTATTTTTTGATTACTGAAATGAAAAAAATTTTGATATGGGGAGGTACGGGTCAAATAGGAACTCACCTTATAAGAAAGTTAACCCAAAACAACTACACAGTTACAGTTGTTACAAGAAATATTCATCAAAAAGGTCATATAATTAAAACCCAAGGCAATGCAGGCTATATTGAAATAAAAGAGTGTAGTATTTTTGATGAAAATAAAGTTAGAAAACTTTTTGAAACAGCCGAAATTTGTATCAATTTAATTGGTATCTTATTTGAAAAAAAAAGGGGAAACACGTTTAAGAATATTCATTCTGTATTCCCATCCCTTTTGGCTAAATTGTGTAAGGAATACAAATTAAAACAATTTATTCATATTTCTGCTTTGGGAATAAATGAAGCATTAGACTCTAAATACGCTCAGAGTAAATTGGATGGGGAACAGAAGATATTAAAAATTTTTCCTAATGCAACGATTTTACGACCATCAATAGTTTATTCTTCCTCAGATAATTTTAGTTGTAATTTGATGACATTATTAAGTCGACTACCGATTTTCCCATTATATTATTATGGCAAAACAAAATTTACTCCTATTCATTGTTCAGATTTAACTGATCTTATTTATTTTGTAATCTCGAAAAAAGTCAATTCAAATGTTATAGAGTGCATAGGGCCAGAAGTATTGACTTTTAAAGAAATCTTGATCATTTTACTTAATAAAATAAATAAAAAAAGACTTTTAATACCATTTCCACTCCCTCTAGCAATGATGACAGCAAAACTTTTCCAATTATTACCGAATCCTTTGCTAACTGTTGATCAGTTAAAGTTGCTAAATTACGATAATGTTGTATCTGGAAAGTATAAGACGAACTTTGACATTGGTGTTCCTTCAAAAAAAATTTTTGGTAACGAAGTCGAAAAATACTCCTACATGTGGAGAGAGGGTGGTGAATATTCAAAAAAAAAAGATAATATAAATTAAATCTTATTAGGCAGATTTTATTTTTTTTCCAATAAATTCTGGAACCTCATCTTTTTCAATAACTTCCTCTTTTTTGCCTTTCGGTTGATAAGCATAAAGCAAATGAAGCTTACAATAAGAGAAATCTTTTAATGATGTTCTTCCACAAAAATAAAATGATTTCTCATTTGGATGACCAATTGGCCACTTACAAGAATTTTCGTCAAGTTCTTCAAGCTGTTTCGGATTTTCAGGTTCAAAATCTTTTTCAATAATTAGCGATTTAAATTTACTTCTTCGTCCTCTTTTAACCTTATTGTTTCTCTGTTCTGTTGTATTATTGTAATTTTCATTTGAAGGTATTGTTCTAGTTTTAATTTTTGCTGAAAGATTAAGTCTGTGAGCCTTTCCGATTACAGCATTTCGAGTAATTCCACCGATTATTTCAGCTATTTGGCTCGCAGTTTTACCTTTTCCCCAAAGCTCTTTTAATTTATTGACTTTTTCCTCTGTCCAACTCATTATTTACCATATAATGTATTTAGAAAATATATAAACACAATATACTGATAAAAAACACTAATAAACAATATAATATTTGCAGTTATCAACATCATTTAATTCAAAATATTTAGAGTGATATTCAATCCCAACTTGTATTTAATTTTTTTGTTTATACAAACAATATTGAAATGAGCTATTTAGCAAAAAATTATAATAGAAAAAAAGTCTCTTTTACAAAAGGTAAAGGAAGCTATCTTTACACTTCTAAAGGAGTGAAATATTTAGATTTCGTTCAAGGAATAGCTGTAAATTGTTTAGGTCACGCACATCCTAAACTAGTTAAAACAATACATAATCAATCTAAAAAACTTTGGCATATTTCAAATGCTTTTAAAATTCCAGAGGGGGAAAAATTAGCGAAAAAATTATGTCAAAAAACTTTTGCTGATTATGTAATATTTCAAAATAGTGGTGCAGAAGCCACTGAGGCATCTATTAAAGTCGCTAGAAGATACTTTTATTCAATTGGAAAACCACATAAAAACAGAATTTTGTGTGTAAAAAATTCTTTTCATGGAAGAACTATTGCTGCAATTTTTGCAAGTGGATCAAAAAAAATGGTAGAGGGTTTTGGACCTAAAGTTCCAGGGTTCGATCATTTTATTTTTGGTAATCATAAATCTCTGAAAAAAAAAATCACAAAAAATACTGCGGCTATAATGATCGAACCAATAATGGGAGAAGGTGGAATCAAAGTGATACCTGATTGGTGTCTGAGGGGATTAAGAAAATTATGTACTAAAAAAAAAATTTTGTTAATAGCAGATGAAGTTCAAACAGGAATTTCAAGATCAGCAGATTTTCTGGCTTTTGAAAGCTCAAAAATAAAACCTGATATCGTTCCTATCGCTAAAGGAATAGGTGGTGGATTTCCTATTGGTGCAGTTTTGATGAATAAAAAGGTAGCTTCTGGAATGACACCAGGCACTCATGGTTCAACTTTTGGTGGGAATCCTTTAGCAATGGCAGTCGGGAATTCAGTAATAGATATAGTTTCAAGTAAAAAATTCTTAAATAATGTAAAGAAATTATCAAAATATTTTTTTATGAATTTAAATCTTTTAAAAAAAAAATATCCAAGAATTATTAGAGAAATAAGAGGAAAAGGTTTATTAATTGGAGTACAGCTTTATACAGATCAGTCAAAGTTTATTAAAAAATTGATGGATAAGAAATTACTAACTATACGTGCAGCTGAAAATGTTGTTCGTATTCTACCTCCACTAAATGTTAAAAAAAAAGAAATCAATCAAGCATTAAGAATCATCGATGATGTATGTTCAAAAATAAGCTAAAATGAAACATTTTATAAATTTAAAAGATATTTCAGCTAAAGATCTTAGAAAAATTATTAACGATGCACAAAAAAGAAAAAAATTAAGAAAAAAGCTAAGCCATCTTGATGTGGACAAAGATGCTCCTCTTAAAGGAAAATTATTAATTCAAATGTTTGAGAAATCAAGTTTACGGACAAGACTAAGTTTTTATCTTGCCATTAGACAACTTGGAGGTAGCGCTTTGACATTAAGACCTGATGAGCTTCATTTGTCTAAAGGCGGTGAAAGTATAGAAGACACAGCTAAGATATTATCTAATTTTGGTAATGCTTTCATGTTAAGAACGGATAGTGATAAAAAACTAGAGGAATTTGAAAAACATTTATCAATTCCAGTAATTAACGGATTAAGTCCGTCATCTCACCCAACCCAGATTTTATCGGATATCTTTACAGTTGAGGAAATAAAGAAGAAGCCCATACACAAATTAAACATCGCGTGGGTAGGGGACTTTAATAATGTTTTAAATTCTTTAATTGCAGCTTCAATTAAATTTTCATTTAAATTAAAAATTGGTTGTCCTAAAAAATATAAACCAAATAAAAATATTATAGACTACATAAAAAAAAATAATAATAAGGTAGATATTTATTCAAGTCCTAAAAAAGCTGTTATTAATGCAGATGTTCTATTTTCCGATAAAGTCATATCTATCAATGATAAAGTAAACAAGACAAAAAAATTGAAAAGTTTTAAAAGATTTAAGATTGATAAAAAACTGATGGGTCATGCAAAGAAAGATTGTATTTTTCTCCACTGTTTGCCAAGGGGTAATGAAGTTGATGAAGAGGTATTTTCTAGTAAACAATCAAAAGTTTGGATACAAGCATTTAACAGAGTGCATGTGCAAAAATCTATCTTACTTTATTGTTTTGGAAAATTAAGGTAGGGGCAATGGGTTGTCTGAATTTTTGTTCAAGTACTTAATCACCGAAGCTCTATCTTTCTCTTTTCTCAATCCTGCAAATGCCATTTTAGTTCCTTTAATCCATTTGGCAGGTTTGATTAAATATCCATTTAATTCTTCAAATGTCCATTCCTTTCCATATCCAGCTAATGCTTTAGAGTATTTGTAATCATCTACAACACCAATTTTTCTTCCAACAACATTGTATAGTGCTGGCCCAATATTATTTTTTCCACCTTTTACGATTGAATGACAAGCCGCACATTTTTTAAAAACTTTTTCTCCAGTTGCAATATCTCCCATTGCCATTAAAGCAGAGATATCTATTTTTTGCTCTACGGTTTTACCTTCAGTTTTTAGCTGTGCAGTCACTGACTGCTCAGTATCAACTGCGTATCCGGGCGTTTCAGGTTTCTCAACAAAGAAAATAATGTTAGATAGTTTGCTAATCCCTATTAAAAGAAGAGCCACAAGTAATACCGCAGCTACTATTTTGTTTATTTCAAAAGAATCCATTTTATAAAATTTTATTTTGAACGTATAACATTATAAATTAAAAATTGCTTACTTATTTGATGTATATTATTGCCTCTGCTTGTAGTGTATTAATAAATAACAATGACGCATGAAAACACTAATTATAATCCCATCAAGATTAGCAGCCACTAGGTTGCCAGGAAAACCACTTCTAGAAATTAATGGTTTATCGATCATTTCTCACGTATTTAAGAAGGCTGAAAAAGCAAAAATTGGGGATGTAATAGTCGCAACAGAAAATCAAGAAATCGTCGATGATGTTAAAAAAAATGGCGGTCAAGCAGTTTTGACTAGTGATAAACATAATACAGGGACAGATAGAATTTATGAAGCTCTACAAAAAACAAAGACTCCAAAAATTGATTTAGTGATGAATCTTCAAGGAGATGAGCCTTTAATTGATGTTGATGATATAAGGAATCTCAATCAACTTATGATAAATACAAATTCTAAAATTGGTACTCTTGCCTCAAAAATTTTAGATAAAAAATTTTATGATAATCAAAATGTAGTTAAAGTAAAAACAAAAGAAGAATTGAATCACAAAAATTTTCCAGAGGCAATTTATTTTAGAAGAAAAACGCAAAAAAAAGATCTAAATATATATCATCATATGGGTATTTATTGTTATGAAATTGAGACACTTAAAGATTTTGTGTCATATAAACAGTCCCCTAATGAGGCTAAATATAAGTTAGAACAATTAAGAGCTTTAGAAAATAAAATTAAAATAAATGTTGCTCTTGCTAAATCACATTCAAGAGGAATAGACACAAAAGAGGATTTTGTGGCTATTAAAAAGATTATGGAATATAAGACGTGATGGAAAAAATTTACTTTCAAGGAACATTTGGAGCATATTCACATTTAGCTGCTTTATCCGTTGCCCCAAAAGCCAAGATAATACCATGTAAGACTTTTGATGAATGTTTTTTAAAAGCTTCTGAAGATCCATCCTCCAGAATAATTATACCAGAGTCTAATAGAATTACTGGAAATATAGGAATTGAATATTTGGTATTTAAATATCGATTAAATATTTATTCAGAGTATTTTCAAAAAATTGAGCATAATTTGTTAGCACTTCCTGGTACAAAAATTTCAGAAATAAAAAATGTTTACTCTCATGCACAAGCACTCTCACAATGTTCAAATTTTATAAAATCAAATAATCTAATTGAACATGTCAGAGCAGATACAGCTGGATCAGCAGAAATGATATCTAGAATTAAAGATAATAAAAATGCTGCAATAGCCTCTTCTTTAAGTGCAAAAACTTATGGATTAGAAATAATAAAAAAAAATATTGAAAATGAAAATGGAAATCTTACTAGGTTTTTAATTATGGGTAAAAACATATTTCAACCAGAATATGGTGATAAAAAATATATTACATCTTTTTTATTCAAATTAAAAAGTAAACCAGCGGCCTTGTATCAATCACTAGGTGGTTTTGCTATTAATGGTGTAAACTTAACTAAATTGCAGAGTTACCCTGAAAAAAATTCCTTCGATTCTTATTTCTTTCTATGTGATCTTGATGGTCATATAGAAGATTCTAAGGTTAAAAAATCATTAGAGGAACTAGGTTTGCATTGTCAAGATTTTCACGTCTTAGGTGTCTTTGAGGCTGACAAAATACGAGAAAAGTAATTTTTATTATTTCTTGTGGTTTAGAAAACATTACTGCTATAATATATTTGGAGGCTAGAGGTGGATGCCGCTTGAACCCGACCAGATCTTAACGGAAGCAGTCGTAGAGACAGTTATTCAGGTTCTAGTCTCCTTATTAAATTTATGAATAATAAATCAAAAGTATTAGCACTAAAATATAGACCTCAAACTTTTGATGATCTTATTGGTCAAAAGTTTCTTGCTGAAACTATTATAAACTCAATTAAAGCTAACAAAATACCAAATGCATATTTGTTTACTGGAATAAGAGGGGTTGGAAAAACTACAACGGCTAGAATTGTTGCAAAGACATTGAATTGTTTAAATGGAACAGAAAATAAATGTAAGGTAAAATGTGATAATTGTGATGCAATAACAAACTCAAGTCATATTGATGTTCTTGAAATGGATGCAGCAAGCAAAACAGGTGTAGATGATGTAAGAGATTTGATTGAATTTTCTAGATATGGACCAACATCAGCTAAATATAAAATTTTTATAATTGACGAAGTCCATATGTTAAGTAAACAAGCGTTCAATGCTTTATTAAAAACCTTAGAAGAACCGCCAGAGTATTTGAAATTTATTTTCGCAACGACAGAAATTAAAAAAATTCCAGTTACTGTAGTTTCTAGATGTCAAAGATTTGATTTGTCTAGAGTTAAATCATCTGAACTATTAGAATATATTAAAATAATTAAAGATAAAGAAAATGGAAAAATAACAGACGATGCTTTAAAGCTTATAGTAAAAATTTCAGAGGGCTCTGTTAGAGATGCCTTATCTTTGTTAGATAGAGCATTATTAAGTTTAGATGAGAAAAAAGAATTAGATTTAAATTCAGCGCAGAGAATTTTTGGATACTTCGATAAATCTCAATTAATCTACTTGTTTGAGCAAATTTTAAACGGTGAAGAAACAAAAGTAATAAGTACTTATAGAAAGATTTATGATCAAGGTGTTGAACCAAAGGTTTTTATTAATGATTTCTTAGAGATACTTTATTACTTCAAAAATATTAATTCATTAACTTTAGAAAGCACAAATTTTTCTTTGAATGATGAAGAATTTTTTAAAATTAAAAGTTTATCAAATCAAGTGGACCCAGAGATATTAATATTATTTTGGCAGTTTGCCATCTCTTCGCTTGATGAGTTAGAAATAGTTTCTAATCCACACTTTTCAATTGAAATGATCCTAATAAGATTGATGTATTTAAGTTCTGCAAAACTTAAAAATAAAGTTGAAAAAATTGAGGTTCATACCAAAAGCGAGAATCCAGCCATGAATACAGAAAGTGAGTTAACATCTAAAACAATCAATCAAATAAAGAATATTGCACAAGAAGATAAAAATAAACCAGAGGCTCAAACAGAAATCAAAGCAGAAAATAAAATTAATATAAATACTTTTGAGAACTTAATTGAAGTTTGTTCAAAAAAAAAGGAAATAAAACTAAAATATGAATTAGAAAAAAACGTAAACCTCGTAAAATTTGAAAAGAATAGAATTGAAATATCTTTTAATGAAAGTTTAGATAAAGATTTTGTAAAAAATCTTTCATCAAAACTTTTTGAATGGACTGATGAAAGATGGATTATTACATTCAGTAAATTGAAAGGACAAGTGTCTATAAATGATAAACAAAAAAATGCTAAGAAAATATTGATTGATGAAATGAAAAACTCAGAAATATTTAAAAGTGTGTTGGAAAGATTTCCTGACGCCGAATTAATAGACGTAAATTCAAACAAAAACGGAGTTGATAATGACTGATTTTAGTAAAATATTAGATAAAGCGAAAGAGCTTGAAGCAAAAATGAAGGAGAGCCAACAAAAGATTAAAGAAATTAGAGTTGTAGGAGTTTCAGGATCAAATTCTGTAAACATAACTTTGGATGGAGATGGAGAGATGCAGACAATAGAGTTATCTGATGAAATTATGAAAGAGGACAAAACCATAATTGAGGATTTGATTGTTGCAGCTCATAATAGTGCTAAATCTCAACTTAAATCAAAAACAACTGAGGAAATTTCAAAAGCAACAGGTGAGTTTGGGATTCCTGGATTTAAATGGCCTTTATAGAATATGCAGAATGGTAATGAGATAGATCAGTTAATTAAACTAATATCAAAATTACCTGGTTTGGGACCAAAATCAGCAAAGCGAATTCTTTTAAAATTAATTAATAACAAAGACGAATTAGTAAAGCCTCTAGCAAAATCATTAACAGATGTTTATAAAAATATTTCTAGATGCACAATTTGTGGAGCTTTTAAATCTGTTTTAATAAAATGTGATTATGAAAATTGTAAAATTTTAGACAAAAAATATGATAAAATTTGTGTGGTTGAAAATATAGCAGACCAATGGTCCATCGAAAGTTCTAATATTTATCAAGGATATTTTCATATCCTTGGAGGTACTATCTCCTCCGCAGGAAATAGAAAAGGAGATTTATTAATTGACTCATTAATAAATAGGGTTGAAAAAGATAAGATTGAAGAGGTTATTTTGGCAACAAGCGCTACAATAGAGGGGCAAACTACTGCTTACTATATTCAAGAAAGTTTAAAAAATTCCAAAGTAAAAATTACTAAACTCGCGCAAGGTTTGCCGGTTGGTGGTGAGATAGAAAATCTAGATGATGGGACTTTAATTTCCGCTTTTAAAAATCGATCTAATTTGATTTCGAACCCAGAGTAGATTTTTTTTTTAACCTGTTTAAATGAAGTAATGGCTCGGTGTAACCTGAAGGTTGTTCTTTACCCTTAAACACCAGATCACAAGCAGTTTTAAATGCTATAGAGTTTTCATAATCACCACTCATTTTAACATATAATGGATCATTTTTATTTTGTTCATCAACTATCTTTGCCATCTCTTTCATTATTTCAGTTACTTGTATTTTTGTTGTAATTCCATGATGGATCCAGTTGGCTATATGCTGAGATGAAATTCTGAGTGTCGCCCTATCTTCCATCAAACCTATATTGTTAATATCAGGTACTTTAGAACAACCCACTCCTTGATCTACCCACCTTACAACATAACCCAATAAAGTTTGTGCAGAGTTAGAAATTTCTTTATTAATATCTTCTACAGACCAATTAGTTCGGTCTGCTATCGGTATTGTTAAGAGATCATCAATATTTGCTGGCTCTCTATCAATTAATTTTTTTTGTTCATTAAAAATATCTATTTCGTGATAATGTAAAGCATGTAAGGCAGCTGCTGTTGGAGATGGAACCCATGCACAGTTTGCTCCTGCTTTTAGATGTCCTTTTTTTTGATCCATCATATCTTTCATTTTATCTGGCATTGCCCACATTCCTTTTCCAATTTGAGCTTTTCCTGAAAATCCACATTTTAAACCAATATCGACATTATTATTTTCGTAAGCGTTTATCCATTTAGATAATTTCATATCACCTTTTTTAATCATAGGGCCAGCTTCCATTGATGTGTGCATTTCATCGCCAGTTCTATCCAAGAAACCAGTATTTATGAAAAAAACCCTATTTTTAAGACTTCTAATACACTCTTTTAAATTTGCAGAGGTTCTTCTTTCTTCATCCATAATACCAATCTTACAAGTATACTTAGGTAAATTAAGAACTTCCTCAACTTTAGAAAAAATTAAATCTGTAAACGCCGTCTCAGCTGGACCATGCATTTTAGGCTTTACTATATACACAGATCCAGTTCTTGAGTTAGTCTTTTTTTTAATATCATGAAGTGCAGCCGCTGTTGTTAAAAATGCATCCATAATTCCCTCTGGTATTTCATTTCCATTACTTAATAAAATCGACGGGTTTGTCATTAAATGACCAACATTTCTTATAAGTAAAAGGCTTCTACCATGTAACTTTAAACCCTTACCATCTTTCGAGATATAACTTCTATTTGGATTTAGCTTTCTCTCAAATAATTTACCTTCTTTTTCAAATTTTGATTTAAGATCACCCTTCATAAGACCTAGCCAATTTCGATAACAAATAATTTTATCTTCCGAGTCAACTGCAGCGACACTATCCTCATTATCACAAATTGTTGAAACTGCAGATTCTATTATTATGTCACTTATTCCTGCATGATCTTGTTGAGCAGCAAACGCTCTTGAATCTTTTAGAATTTCAATATGTAAATTATTATTCTTTAAAATAATTGCAGATGGATTATCACTCTCACCTCTGTGTCCAATAAATTTATTTTCGTCTTCCAAATCAAAAATATCAGCACCTTTTAAAACTTTTAATTTGCCATATTTTATAGCAAAACTTGTAATTTGACTCCAACTCAATCCAGCTAATGGGAAGTATTTATCCAAAAAATCTCTACCGTATTTAATAACCATTTCACCCCTAAGAGGGTCATACCTTTCAGATACGCTATCTTCAGACTGTTCAATTACATCCGTACCATAAAGACTATCATATAAACTCATCCATCTTGCATTCGCAGCATTTAACGCATATCTTGCATTCATGACGGGCACTACTAATTGAGGTCCAGCAATATTTGCAATTTCTTCGTCAACATTTTTAGTTTCTATTTTAAAATCAGGGCCTTCATTTTTTAAATAACCAATTTCTAATAAAAATTTTTTATAATCTACTAAATTAAATTCTTTACCTTTATTTTTGATATGCCAACCATCTATTTTCTTTTGCAAATCTTCTCTAACCTTAATTAATTCCTTGTTTTTTGGTGCAAGCTCATCAAGAGTTTTTTCTAGACCTGACCAAAAATTTTTCGGAGATACGTTAGTATTTTTCAATAATTCATCATTTACAAAGTTTAATAGTTTTTCAGATACTTGTAGATTATTAACCCTGACATATTTTTTTTGCATAGCACTTTAGTTCGTACCCCATCTGTATTTTTGCCTGAGAGCTTTACTCCTTCGGCGGAAATTAATCTCTTTCCAGAGTGTTATGCTTCGATCGGTCCTTTTGCCTGAGAGTTTCCGGGGTGGTTGCTCCTTCGGCGCTAAAATAGTCTCTCCCGATAGTAAAACTTTATTCTTACAAAGAATATATGCTTATATAATAGCAAATACTTATTTAATTCAATATCATTTTATTGCCTTTTTTGTTAATTAGATAATCACTATAAAATTACAATGAAAAATTACCTTAATTTTGAAAAAAGCATAAAAGAATTAGATGAGGAGTTAGAAAAACTCAAAGATCCATATAATCGGAGTGGCATATCTGAAGTAGATACTCAAAAAATCTCCAAAACTCAGGAAGAGATAAATGATAAATTGAGATCTATTTATTCAAATCTTGATCCTTGGCAAACCACTATGGTTGCAAGACATGAAGATCGACCAAAATCAAAATTTTTTATTGATAATTTATTTAGTGAATTTATATCACTATCTGGCGACAGATATTATAGTGAAGACAAATCAGTAATCGCAGGTTTTGCAAAATTTCAAAATCAGTCCATTTTAGTAATTGGTCAAGAAAAGGGAGATGATTTAGACAGTAGAATTGAAAGAAATTTCGGAATGATGAGACCCGAGGGTTATAGAAAAACAATACGTCTTATGAAGTTGGCTGATAGATTTAAAATTCCAATAGTTTTATTTGTAGACACACCTGGAGCTTATCCTGGCGTAGGTGCCGAGGAACGAGGTCAAGCTGAAGCAATTGCAAAGTCAATAGAATGCTGCATGAAACTAAAAGTTCCAACAATAGCAATTATTATTGGAGAAGGTGGTTCTGGTGGTGCTATAGCTTTGGCATCCTCAAGCAAAGTCTTAATGTTGGAAAACGCAATTTATTCAGTTATTTCCCCTGAGGGATGTGCAACTATTTTATGGAGAGATCCAAAAAAAATGCTTGATGCTGCGAAAGCTATGAAGCTTTCAGCTAAAGATTTACTTAAGTTAAAAGTTATTGATGAAATAATTGACGAGCCATTAGGTGGTGCACACAGAGATAGAGAAATAATATTAAACAATGTCAGACAAACTTTAACAAAAAATTTAAATTATTTTAACGAATTATCCTCAGAAGAAATAATGACTGAAAGAAAAAACAAATTTCTAAAAATTGGAAGAAATGATGGTTTTATGACTAGTACTGAAGATTTAAGTGCATTAATAATTAAGAAAAATAATTTAGATCAAATTTTTAAATCAAAAAAAATATTACTAGCGATTATTGGTGGATTAATTTTAGTTTCTTCAATCTTTTTATTAATTTAAATTCTATAATGCTCCACAACAGTTTTTAAATTTTTTTCCTGTAGCCTCACATCTATCGTTTCTAGAAATTTTTTGATTTTTTTTTATTAACAATAAACATTTTGGATTATCAGATAGATTTATTTTTTTAGAATTTTTTTCTTCGCTAACTTTCTCTTCCGATTTATCACTTGATGTTTCTACAAATTTAAGATTCATGAGAACAACTATATAATCTTGCTTAAGTTTTTTTAATAAATCCTCAAATAAAGTGAAAGCTTCTTTTTTGTACTCGATAAGAGGATCTCTTTGTCCATAAGATCTTAACCCGATTACTTGGCGCAATTGCTCTAAATATTGTATGTGTGATTTCCAATTAATATCTATAGATTGTAAAAAGATTCTTTTTTCTATTTGTTTTGCTTGATCTTCTCCTAAAAGTTTAATTCTCTCTTCTCGAGTTTCATAAAACTTATCTGAAATTAATTTCATTAATTCATTATCTTTTTTTTCTAATAAAACTTTTAGTTCTTCTTCATTAAAGTTTTTTCCCATAAGAGTTTTGATTTGACTTTCGAAAAGGGAGCTCTTTGGATTTGCAATCTTTTGGATTTTTAACTCTATTAAATCTCTCTTTATTTCGTCTAAAAAATTTGTGGAATATTCAAAAATTTTCTCACTATCCATTGCTTCTTTTCTTTGTGAAAAAATTACATGTCTTTGATCATTTAATACATTATCAAATTTAATAAGAGTTTTCCTAATATCAAAGTTTCTTGCCTCTACTTTCTGTTGTGCCCTCTCTAAGGCTTTATTGATCCAAGGATGGTCAATACTCTCACCATCTTTTAGGCCTAATTTTTCAAGCATGCTGTTCATTGAGTCTGATCCAAAAATTCTCATTAAATCATCTTCTAAACTTACATAAAAAATTGAGCTTCCTTCATCACCTTGACGTCCCGATCTACCTCTTGCTTGATTGTCAACCCTTCGTGATTCCATTCTCTCAGTACCAATTACGAATAAGCCGCCTAAGGATTTTATTTTTTTTTTATCTTCAATTAATTTTTCATTATTTGTTGTGTCTTTTTTTCCTCCTAATTGAATATCAACACCTCTCCCTGAAATACTTGTTGTTATTATCACAGATCCCTCTTTACCTGCATTAGAGATAATTTCAGCTTCGTTCTCATGATTTTTTGCATTTAAAACTACGTGATTAACTTTCTCTTTATCTAGTAATTTTGAGTAGATTTCAGACTTGTTTATACTGGATGTAAAAACTAGCAATGGCTGTCCAGCTTTATTGTGATCTTTAATTTTTTTAATTATGGCATTATTTTTTTCTTTATCGGTTCTAAAAATTTGATCATTAAAATCTTTTCTTATCATTTTTTTATTTGTTGGAATCACAACAACCGGTAAATTATAAATTTCAAAAAATTCTGCTGACTCTGTTTCCGCTGTTCCAGTACAACCAGCAATTCTTTTGTATAGTTTAAAATAATTTTGATAAGTTATTGATGCTAATGTTTGATTTTCGGCTTGAATTTCAATTTTCTCTTTAGCCTCTAAAGCTTGGTGGAGACCATCACCAAATCTCCTACCTTCAAGAATTCTTCCGGTAAGTTCATCAATAATCTTTAAAGAGTTATCTTTTATAATATAGTCCTTACCCTTTTCAAACAAATGGTTAGCTCTTAAAGCTTGATTTACATGATGTACTAAATTTATATTTTCTGGATCGTAAAAGTTATCATTTTTTAAAATACCCGTTTCAGAAAAAATTTTTTCTACATTATTTATTCCTTCATTTGTTAATAAAATATTTCTATCTTTTTCGTCAATTTCATAATCATTTTTTTTTAATCTCTTAACCAACTTATCTACAGCAAGATATTTGTTAGTTTTATCCTCCGCAGCACCAGAGATGATTAATGGGGTTCTAGCCTCATCAATTAAACAAGAGTCAATTTCATCAACTATTGAAAAAAAATGCTCTCTTTGAACCATTTCCCCCCTTGAATATTTCATATTATCTCTAAGATAGTCAAAACCTAATTCACTGTTTGTTGCATAGGTAATATCACAATTATAATTTTTTTTTCTTTCATCATCGTCTTGAATATTATTTATGTAGCCAGAGGATATTCCTAAGAAATTATAAATTTTTCCCATTTCAAAGCAGTCCCTTTTTGCTAAATAGTCATTAACAGTAACAATATGAACTCCTTTTTCAAATAGAGCATTCAAATACGCTGCTAAAGTTATTGTTAATGTTTTACCCTCTCCTGTTCGCATTTCAGCAATTTTCATCTCATGTAATACTATTCCCCCCATAATTTGAACATCAAAATGCCTTTCATTCCTAATTCTTCTAGATGCCTCTCTCACTAGTGCAAAAGCTTCTGGTAGCAATTTATCTATACCAATGCCGTTTTTTAATTTTTCTTTTAATTCTTTAGTTTTATTTGGAAATTCATTATCTTTGAGTTTTTTTATATCTTCTTCTAAAGAATTTATTTGATGAGTGATCTTTTTCAACCTATCTAGTTCTTTCTGATTACCCGATCTAATGAATTTTGAGATAAGATTTAAAGGATTAAACATTAGTTTTTGATTTATTATTTACTTATATCCTTTAATATAATTAATAAATAAATATTTTAAATACCATGGGTCTAAATTTACCTAATTTTTTATTATCTAAATCAAAAAACAAGAGAATGTTAGAATATCAAGATTTAGATCATATTGATGGTGTTTCAATTTCCAGTGTAAGTGCAAATCTTTATAAAGATACTAGAGATGATTTAGTAATGTTTTATTTTAGAGATGGAGCAAACTATGCTTCTGTTTACACACAATCAAAAATTATCTCTGAAAATATTAAATGGAACTTAAATCAAAACTCAAAAAAAATATATTCGCTTTTAGTTAATGCGAGAAATGCAAATTGTTTTACTGGTAGACAAGGGTACAGAAGTCTTGAAAAAATAGCAGACATGATTTCTCAGGAACTTACTGCAAAACAGAAAGAAGATGAAGATAATCCAAAAATGATTAAACCAAAGGAGATTATATTTGGTTGTACTGGTACAATTGGAGAAACTTTCCCAGAGGATAAAATTAAAAGTAAGATTCCAGTTTTAATAAAAAATATAAGATATACTCAGAATAAGTATATATGGATGAAAGCAGCTTTAGGTATCATGACAACTGACACACAACCTAAAATGTCGATGGAGCATTCCAAAATTGCTGGAAGCTCTGTAAAGATTTTTGGTATTGCCAAAGGGTCTGGGATGATCCAACCCAATATGGCTACTACACTAGCTTATATTTTTACAGATGCGGATGTGTCCAATGAAATTTTAAAAAAACTTCTTAAAAAAAATATTTCAACAACTTTTAATGCAATTAGTTGTGATAGTGACACAAGCACTAATGACATGGTCAGTATTTTTTCGACTGGTAAAGTAAAGCATCCTAGAATTAAAAATTATAACGATAAAAGAATAAAAGATTTTGAGGAAGCATTAAAAAAGGTTTTATTAAGTTTGGCTAAAAGAGTAGTTTCAGATGGAGAAGGAGCATCTAAATTTATAACTATTAACGTTGAGAATTGTAAAAATGAGGATGATGCAAAAAAGATTGGCTTTTCAATTGCCAATTCTCCTTTAGTAAAAACCGCCATAGCAGGTGAGGATCCAAATTGGGGAAGGATAGTAATGGCAATTGGAAAATCAAATGTTCTAATAAACTTAGAAAAGTTGTCTATAAAATTTGGAGAATTTTCCATTATTAATAACGGAAAATTAAATTTAAACTATAATGAGTCTGATATTATAAATTATATGAAAAATGACAATATTGATATCAACATAAATATTTTTAAAGGTTCAAAAAAATTTACTACTTATACTATGGACCTCACAAAAAAATATATTGAGATTAACTCAGATTATAGAAGTTAATATCTTGAAATATTAAATTGAATAATTAATTATTAATAATGATTAAGTACAAATTAAAATGCAAAAATTGTAGATTATCATTTGATAGTTGGTTTGCATCTTCACGGGAATATGAAAAACTAAGGAAAAAAAACTATCTAAATTGTCATAAATGCGGGTCACTTAAAGTTGAAAAAACTCTTATGGCACCAAAATTTTTAAATAAGTCTTGGAAAAAAGATATAAACATTAAAGACCATAAATATCAGAAAATTAATCAGAAAATTAAAGAATATCAAAAATTTATAAAAAAGAACTTTGAATATGTTGGTGAAAACTTTGCTTACGAAGCTCGATCAATTCATTATAAAAATAAAAAAAAAGATAAAGGAATTTATGGAACTGCATCACGACAAGAGATTAAAGACTTGAAGGAGGAGGGGATTGAAGCAGAAATTATTCCTTGGATAGAAGACAATAATAATTAATTTCAGTTATATCTTAATAAATTTTGCAATATAATTAACTGATTTATCAGCACTTAACTCCCAATTATTTGTTAACAAATTAAGTTTTACTCCTTTCAAATCGTTTAAAGTAAGATCATATTTTTTTGTTATTCTAATTAATTCCTCAGGCTTTACAAATTTTTCCCAATCGTGAGTTCCAATTGGAAGCCACTTAAGGATATATTCAGCACCTATAATTGCAAAAAGGTAAGATTTTAATGTTTTATTTAATGTTGCAACGAACATAACACCATTCTTTTTCAAAAACTTTGAGCATGATTTTAAAAAGAAATCTACATCTTCTACATGTTCAATAATTTCCATATTAAGTATAACATCAAATTTTAAATCTGACTTAAATTTTTCAGGTGATGAACAAAAATATTTAATATTTAAGTTACTCTTTTTTGCATGAATTTTTGCTACCTCAATATTTTTTTTAGATGCGTCCATTCCAAAAACTTCGGCACCAAGTCTTGACATAGGCTCACATAATAATCCTCCACCACAACCTATATCTAAAATTTTTACTCCAGAGAGGATTTTATCTTTTTTTTGAATATTGAAAGTTTTAATAATATTATCTTTTAGATAAGAAATCCTTAGAGGGTTAAAATTATGCAATGGTTTAAATTTTCCTTTGGGATCCCACCATTCTTCAGCAATTTTAGAAAATTTTTCTATTTCTTTTTTATTAATTGTGTTAGTTTTCATTTTAAGTAAATTTTATATTCAAGATGAATTTAATCAATATTTTAATTTAAAAATATTTATTCATGAAAATTGTAGTTTTAAAATTTGGAGGAACATCTGTAGGTAGCATTAAAAGAATTAAAAATGTTGCTAATATTATTAATTCATATCACAAAAAAAAGTATAAAATTATTGTAGTATCTTCAGCTATGAGTGGGGTTACAAATGATTTAATAAAAAAATCAAAAGAGATAAGTGAAAATTTTTTACCTTCTGAATATGATGTTCTTGTTTCATCTGGAGAACAGGTAGCATGCTCTTTAATTGCTGGAAGATTATCACATATTGGCTTAAAATCTCGTTCTTGGTTATCTTGGCAAATACCAATCATTACTGAAGGCAGTCATAAAAATGCAAAAATTTTGTCTATCTACAAAAAAAAAATTTTAGATTATCTCAAAAAAGGTGGAATACCAATTGTGACTGGTTTCCAAGGTATTGATGCTAGTGAGAGAATAAAAACGACCGGAAGAGGTGGGTCGGATGCTAGTGCAATTATGCTGGCCAAATTTTTTAAAGCAGAGAGATGTATAATTTATACTGATGTAGAGGGTGTTTATACGACAGACCCAAATAAATTAAAAAAAGCAAGAAAAATAAAAGTAATTTCTTACGAAGAAATGTTGGAGATGGCTTCTTTAGGTGCAAAAGTTATGCAGCCAGCATCAATTCAGGATGCGCGTTTAAATAGGGTCAACATAGAGGTAAAGTCATCATTTAAAAAAAAACCAGGAACATTGATCACAAAAAGAAAGAATATTATTAATAATAAAATTATTGCAGGTATTTCTTCAACTCAGAATGATGCTAAAGTTACTTTAGTAGGTGTCAAAGATAAACCTGGTGTTGCTGCAATGATATTTAAACCTTTATCAAAAAACTTGATTAATGTTGATATGGTTGTTCAAAATATTTCAGCGAATGGGAATGAAACTGATTTAACATTTACTATTAAAACGGATGACTTAAACAGAACTAAAAAGATAATTGAATCTAATAAAAATATTAAATTTAGAAAGATATTATTAAAAAAAGATGTATCTAAACTTTCAATTATAGGAGTTGGAATGGTGACAACACCCGGGGTAACATTTAGAATGTTTCAGTCTCTTGCAAAAAAAAATATAAATATTCAAGTTATTTCAACTTCTGAAATTAAAATTTCAGTTTTGATTGACAAAAGAAATACTAAAAAAGCATTAATTGCTTTACATAAAGAATTTAAATTAGATAATTAATCATGAGTTTAAGACCATTTAGAGATATTAAAAGAAGAAAAACAAAAGCGATTAGTGTTGGCAAAGTAATGGTTGGTGGTGATAACCCCATCACAGTTCAGTCTATGACAAATACTTTAACTACAGATATAAAAGCTACCATTAATCAGATAAATGATATTCATAATGAAGGCGCTGACATAGTTAGAGTTTCTTGTCCTGATGAGGCGTCAACAAAAGCACTTAAGGAAATTGTAAAACATGTTGATGTGCCTATAGTTGCGGATATTCATTTTCATTTCAAAAGAGCAATAGAAGCAGCTGAGAACGGTGCTAGTTGTCTAAGAATAAATCCAGGGAACATAGGAAATATAAATAAAATTAAAGAAGTCGTTAGAGCAGCAACTGCAAATAATTGCGCAATTAGAGTAGGTGTTAATGCAGGTTCTCTAGAAAAAGACATATTGGAAAAATTTAAAGAGCCCTGTCCAGAGGCATTAGTTGAGAGTGCTTTAAGAAATATAAAAATCTTAGAAGATGAAAATTTTAAAAATTTAAAGATAAGCGTTAAATCATCAGATATTTTTTTATCAATTGAAGCCTATCGTCAATTATCAAAAAAAATTGATTATCCTTTGCACCTCGGAATAACTGAAGCGGGAAGTTTTGTGTCAGGAAGTATAAAATCCTCTATTGGATTAGGAGCATTACTTTTAGAAGGTATCGGAGATACAATTAGAATATCTCTGTCTGATGATCCTGTAAAAGAAGTTAAAATAGGAAACGAAATACTTAAGTCGCTAAATTTAAGAGAGAGAGGAGTAAGAATTATTTCTTGTCCTTCATGTGCTAGACAAGGTTTTCAAGTAATTGAAACTGTAAAAGTATTGGAAAAAAGACTCGCGCATATTACAAAACCCATAACACTCTCAATAATTGGTTGTGTGGTTAATGGTCCTGGAGAAGCTGCGATGACAGATGTCGGCATCACCGGTGGTAGAAAAGGGAGTAACATGTTGTATTTATCTGGAGTACAAACAGAAAAAGTTTTAACTAATGATATGATTGATAAGGTTGTGTTTGAGGTTGAAAAAAAGGCTTCTGAGTTGGAAAATAGCTAAGATGATTCCTGATAAAACCATCAATGATTTGATAAACAAACATGCAAATTTAGAGAGAGAATTATCCTCAGGAGATGTTGATAAAAAATTTTTTGCTGAAAAATCAAAAGAATACTCTGACTTAAATGAAATAATTGAAGATGCAAAAAAATATTTATCATTCGAAAAGGATAAAAGTGAATTGGAGAAAATTTTAGTTGATGAGAATTCTGACTCCGAGTTATTAAAAATGGCAGAAATTGAGCTAACAGATTTAGAGACACAGTATAAAAAAAATGAAAAAAAATTAAAATTATTTTTATTACCTAAAGATGAGGCAGATAAAAAAAATGCAATTATCGAAATAAGAGCAGGAACTGGAGGTCTTGAAGCTAGTTTATTTGCTTCAGATCTTTTTAAAATGTATGAGAAAGTGAGCAGTAAAAAAAAATGGTTTTTAGAAATAATATCAATTTCAAAAAGTGAAGCTGGAGGATTAAAAGAGGTTATAGCGTCTATAAAAGGGATTAATATTTATTCTACTCTTAAATATGAAAGTGGTGTCCATAGGGTGCAAAGAGTTCCAGATACTGAAACTCAGGGTAGAGTACACACTTCTGCAGCTACTGTAGCTGTATTACCTGAGGCTGAAGAGGTCGATTTAAAAATAAATGACGCTGATTTACGTATAGATGTCTTTAGAGCTGGTGGGCCTGGTGGACAATCCGTAAATACAACAGATAGTGCTGTGAGGATTACGCATATACCTAGTGGAATTTCGGTTTCTCAACAAGATGAAAAATCACAGCATAAAAATAAGGCTAAAGGTTTAAAAATTTTAAGAGCGAGGTTATACGAGTTAGAAAGATCTAGAATTGATAAAGAAAGATCTAAAGATAGGAAAAGTAAAATTGGAACAGGTGATAGGTCCGAAAGAATACGAACTTATAATTTTCCCCAAGGAAGGGTTACGGATCATAGAATTAATTTAACTTTACACAAACTTGAGGAGTTTTTAGAGGGGGAAGCGTTTGATGAAATGATCGAGTCACTTTCATTAAGAGCTCAAGAAGAAAGTTTAAGCAATCTATAATAGGAATATATGAATATTTTTGAAGCTCTTAAAAAAGGGGACAATATATTAAAAAAAAATGGTATCAAATCTTATAAACTTGATAGTGAAATTTTAATGTCAAAAGTCTTTCAAAAAAATCGCATAGATATAATTTTAAATTATAATAAAGATTTATCAAATAAAGAAATCATGCTTTATAATAACTTAATTGAACAACGTTCAAAAAAAAAACCAATCGCATATTTAGTTGGTAAAAAAGAATTTTGGAAATATGAATTTGATGTAAATAAAGATGTTCTTATTCCAAGACCGGATACAGAGATTATTATTGAGCAAACCTTAAAATTAACAAAAAATAAATCGAGGCTAAAAATACTAGATATCGGTATAGGCTCAGGATGTATACTATTGTCCATTTTGAAAGAGAGAGAAAGTTTTTATGGCACAGGAATTGATATTTCCAAGAAAACCCTCGATATTTGTATGGTTAATGCAAAAAAACTTAATTTAGATGATAGATTAAGGTTATTTAAATCAGATATTGACAATTTTAATTATGGCAAATATGATTTAATTGTATCTAATCCCCCATACATCAAGAAATTTGACTTGAAGTATATGGAAAAAGATGTTTTTGATTATGAACCGCTTTCGGCTTTAGATGGTGGTTTAGATGGTTTATTTAAAATTAAAAAAGTTATTAATAATTCGTCAAAGCTTATAAAGAAAAATGGCATTTTAATTCTTGAGATTGCTTATAATCAAACAGATAATGTGAAAAAAATTTTAAGAAAAAATGGATATTATATTAAAGATGTTGCTAAAGATTTAGCCAAAAATAATCGATGTATAGTGAGCGTTAAAATATAAAAAAATAATGGTTACATTTAGAAATAACAATATAAGAAGGAATAACTTTAGAAGAAACGATAGAAATTTTAAGGTTAATGGTGAAAGAAATAAATATAATAACAATTTTTCAAATAATGATACTTTTCAACGGAAAATATCTGGCAGAAACAATCATAATGCATCCAAGTTAATTGAGAAATATAACAATCTAGCTAGGGAAGCATTGTCCACTGGTGACAAGATTTTATCAGAAAATTATTTTCAACATGCTGATCATTTTACAAGAGTATTAAGTGAAAGAGAAATCCAAAAAAAAAAATTTGATGATAAATCATCTAAAGAAGATGAGAAAAACTTTTTAAAAAAAGTTCAAAAACATGGAGAAAAATCTCTAGAAATTAAAGAATCAGAAAATATAAAAGTCGAGCAAAATTAGACTAATTTAAACCAATAATTTTTTCTGACTTTAAAACATCCAATTTTATTTTTGAAGTTTCAAAAAGCTCTCTCTCTTTACCTTTTAATATTTTTCCAGAAGGTAATTTAAGTGTTTGGGAATTAATTTTTTTTCCATTTACAATCACCTCATAATGAAGATGAGGTCCAGTTGATTTACCAGTCGAGCCTACAAATCCAATCGTTTGCCCTTGCTTAACTCTCACTCCACTTCTAATTCCACTAGCAAACTTAGACATATGTGCATAAACTGTTTGATAAGTTGAGTTGTGCTTTATTACTACACAATTTCCACCTCCTCCGCACCATCCAGCTTTTTTTATAACCCCATTACCAGACGCCATTATGGGTGTGCCTAATGGAGCTGCAAAATCGGTTCCACGATGCATTTTATTAAATCCATCTATTGGATGCTTTCTCATTCCAAATGGAGAAGATAATCTTGCTCCATTGATTGGTGTTTTCATTAAAGCTTTCTGACTACTTTTTCCACTCTTATCAAAATGTCCTCTAATATTTTTTGAGTCGAAAAAATATAAAGGTTTGTCTTGTCCACTTAATTTTAAATTAGCAAAAAGGATTTCTCCAGTTTCAATTATCTTTTTATTATCATCTTTATAAACCTCATACATTATTTGAAAACTATCACGTTTTCTTATATCTCTTTGAAAATCAACTTCGAAACCATAAATTCTCGCAAATTCAATTATAGTGTTAATTGGAACCATTTTTTTTGAAGCTGAGTTATACAAGCTATTAAGAATTGTATTTTCTTTATAAATAATTTCCTTGTTTAATTTTGTTAAAATAATTTCTTGGTTAAAATCTTTTTTTTCATTATTTTTAGTTAAATATATTTTTTCTGAATTAGAAATTTGAAAAATAAATTCTTTTAATTGATTGTCGGATTGATTTAGAGTAAACTGTATTTTCTGATTAGTATTTAATTTGTTAATATTAATCTTTTTTGATAATTTTTTTTTAATACTTAATATCTCTTCTTCTTGTATTGAATAATTTTTTAGAATTTTGTCAAATGTTTCTCCCTCTCTTATTTTATGAGTTATAGTTTTAAATTTTGGTTCGAGATTTTCAAAAACGTTATTGACTGTTTTTTTAAAATAAACGTTATTAATTATATTTTTGTAATTATTATAAATTTTTTGTTTGTTGAAGTTGTAATAAGTAGTTGAAAGTATAGTGGTTAATAATAACAAACCTAAAGCTATAATTTCAGTGTTATTTCTTAATTTTTTTTTGATTTTATTTAGCATTTTAACAATTTTTAGATTATGCAATTAAAAGTTTTAAGCGCCTGAAAATAACAAAAAAAAGCCAGTAAAATAAGGTTTTTTTTTGATTTTTTTATAGTTAAATGCTTGATTTCCCTAAATATTAGCCTATAAGCAACTTCCTTTCCAAAAAATATCAAGTTTCGACTATATTTTCTTGGATTTATTGAGATTATTTAGTCTCAATTAGCTATTTAAAAAGTAAATATTTAAGAAGAGAAGTGTGGACGGTTAAGGTTACCAAAAATTTGTCGTACACACTTCAACATTTATATAAATTTTATTCTTAGAATTTATATAGAAGCTAGTGTGCGCCGTTTTTAAACTTGAGAGTTTGATCATGGCTCAGAACGTACGCTGGCGGCACGCCTAACACATGCAAGTCGAACGAAGTAGCAATACTTAGTGGCAGACGGGTGAGTAACATGTAGGTATCTACCCTTTGGCCTGGAATAACACGAGGAAACTTGTGCTAATACCGGATAAGTCTTTACGGAGAAAGCTTTATGCACCATTGGATGAGCCTGCACTTGATTAGTTTGTTGGTAGGGTAATGGCCTACCAAGACTTTGATCAATAGCTGATTTGAGAGGATGATCAGCCACATTGGGACTGAGACACGGCCCAAACTCCTACGGGAGGCAGCAGTGGGGAATCTTGCACAATGGAGGAAACTCTGATGCAGCGATGCCGCGTGAGTGAAGAAGGCCTTTGGGTTGTAAAGCTCTTTCGTCGGGGAAGAAAATGACTGTACCCGAATAAGAAGGTCCGGCTAACTTCGTGCCAGCAGCCGCGGTAATACGAAGGGACCTAGCGTAGTTCGGAATTACTGGGCTTAAAGAGTTCGTAGGTGGTTGAAAAAGTTGGTGGTGAAATCCCAGAGCTTAACTCTGGAACTGCCATCAAAACTTTTCAGCTAGAGTTTGATAGAGGAAAGCAGAATTTCTAGTGTAGAGGTGAAATTCGTAGATATTAGAAAGAATACCAATTGCGAAGGCAGCTTTCTGGATCATTACTGACACTGAGGAACGAAAGCATGGGTAGCGAAGAGGATTAGATACCCTCGTAGTCCATGCCGTAAACGATGTGTGTTAGACGTTGGAAATTTATTTTTCAGTGTCGCAGCGAAAGCGATAAACACACCGCCTGGGGAGTACGACCGCAAGGTTAAAACTCAAATGAATTGACGGGGACCCGCACAAGTAGTGGAGCATGTGGTTTAATTCGAAGATACGCGCAGAACCTTACCAACACT
>CACGVC010000003.1:0-85000 GCA_902576335.1 uncultured Pelagibacteraceae bacterium | reverse complement strand
ATTTAACAGAATACCATTGTGGTCTAGAATATAATTTTTTTTTTGAAAACGACAACTTGATTTCATCTATTGCGTCAACAATTGAATATTTTGGCAAAAAACCCGTATTTAATAATTTTGTAGAGTCTAAATTATATGATCTAGAGTCATTATCTTTTTTAATCTGTATTTTACAATCAATTTTTTTTTGAATTGTTTTTCCAATTTTTAAAATACTTAAATTTTCAAATCCAGCATTATATATTCCATTTTTAACTTTATTATCGAGGAAATGAATGAAGACATCAACTAGATCTCTTATATGTATGTTGGGTCTTTTTTGTTTGCCACCTAAAATCGTAATCACACCTTTTTCTAGTGCTTGAATTGATAGTAAATTTACAGAAACATCCAGCCTCATTCGGGAGGAGAGTCCACAAACTGTTGCAGGTCGTATTATTTGGATATCAATTTTATCTTTGAAACTTAAAAGAACTCTTTCAGCAATCATTTTTGTTTTGTTGTAAATAGAAAGAGGAAAAGGCGGAAGTTTTTCAGTAACTTTTCTCTCTTTTTTAATACCATAGACACTACCAGAACTTGAATATATAAATTTCTTTACACCTTCATTTATTGCTTTTTCAATTATTTGATAAGTAGATAAAACATTAACTTCCCAAGACAAATTGGGATTAAGTTCAGATGCTGGATCATTTGCGATATTTGCCAAATGTATTATAGAGTCAAATCCTTTGAATTTAATATTTTTTAAATTTCTTATATCGCTTTTAAGTATCTTTAGCTTTTTATGTGGTTTTAAATAGTTACCAAACCATTGAGTGTCAATAACTAAAACTTTATGATTTTGTTTTAGTAGTTCATTTACCAAAACTGAACCAATATAACCACAACCACCTAAAACTATAATATTCATATTTTTTTTTGAATTTTTATTAAAAAAATATTTAATATACAAAAAATAAGAATTTTTATATATATATTAATTTCAAATTGTGTATTTTGTTAATAATTTATTATCTAATAACAAATATTTAACATTATATCAGTATATAAAAATTAATAATCAAAAATGTTTATTTAGATAAATCTTTATGAATTTAACAGAAAATATTATTAGAAAAGAAAACTATAATTATTTTAAATTAAAATTTAAAAAAAAGATTGTAGGATTATGTCATGGAGTATTTGATATTTTACACCTTGGACATACAAATCACTTTAGAGAAGCAAAAAAAATTTGTGATATTTTGCTAGTAAGTATTACTTCAGATGATTTTATTAATAAAGGGCCGTCACAACCATTTTTTAAATCTAATGAAAGAGCTAAATTTTTATCAAGTATCAAATATGTTGATTATGTATATATTTCAAACTCTGAAACTGGGGAAGAAGCATTAAATCTTTTTAAACCAGATTTTTACATTAAAGGCGCTGATTATATTAATAAAAAAAATGATAAAAACTTAGTTAAAGAAAAAAATGCATGTAAAAAAAATAAAACTAAAATATTTTTTACAAAAGGTATTAAATATAGTTCAACTAAAATTTTAAATAATCATTTTAGTAAATTAGATAAAAATACACTAGAATTATTAAAAAAAATAAATAAAAAATATTCAAATGAAATAATAACCAAGACAATTAATTCAATTAATAATAAAAAAATTATACTAACTGGTGAGCCAATTTTAGATATTTACAAATATATAGACGTAATTGGTACAGCTACCAAGTCTCCGATAATTACAAGTAACTTTATAAAAGAGGATATTCATGCTGGAGGCACTATCGCTGCTGGAAACATGATGTCTAATTTCTCAAAAAATATTTTATATTTGTTACCCACAAAAAAAAAAAATATTAATCGAAAAATACTATCTAAAATAAGTAAAAAAATAAATATTGTTTCATCAGATATTAATTTTGAAATTCCTATTAAAACAAGATTTGTTACAAAAGTAAGAAATAACAAGATCTTTCAAGTTAATGATTTAAACGAATTTAAACCTGCAGTCAAACAGTACAAAAAATTTATAAATAAAATTCAATCTTATAAGAGAAATTATCCAGTTTTTTTACTTGATTTTGGACTCGGGTTGATAGATGAAAATATTTCTAAAAAATATTTTAAAGGAAATAATCTATACTTAAATGTTCAATCAAATTCTAATAATTATGGATTTAACCTTTTTGATAAATATAAAAAGTTTTCTTACTTATCAATAAATCTAAAGGAATTTCAGTTGAATTTTAAAAAAAAAATTACCTCTTTCAATGAAATTAAAAATTTAATTATTAAAAAAAGATTATCTCCAATGTCAGTTACGTTAGGCCACAGAGGAAGTCTTTTTGTAAATAAAAAAAATAAACTTTTTTACTGTCCTAATTTTTATCAAAATCCAACTGATACAACAGGATGTGGAGATGCCTATTTTATTATGACCTCTTTTTTGGTAAATTTAGGATTTGATGATGAAATAGTCCCATTTTTAGGAAATATATATGCCGGATTACATTCAAAAAATTTTGGAAATTCTAAAGTTCCAGATAAAAAAGAACTATTAAAAGCTGTAGAGTCTATTTTAAATATTTAATGAATAAATTAATTTCGATAGCAAAAAGAAGATGCATTAATTATAGGGTCAAACTATTAGAAATGTCACAAAGAGTTAGTGCAATCCATTTAGGTGGAACCTTTTCGTCAACTGAGATTTTGGATGCTATTTATAATATATTAATGAAAAAAAATGAGAGAGAAAACTTTATATTATCAAAAGGTCATTGCTCAGCACTCCAGTATGTTATTCTAAAAGATTTGAAAGTTTTAAGTGAAAACGATTTAAGAAAATACTCTAAATCAAATGGAAAGTTAGGCGTTCACCCTGAAGTAAAGAATGAAGGTTTGAATGCATCAACAGGTTCTTTAGGTCAAGGATTGTCTATGGCGGCAGGTTTCGCTCTAAGCAATAGAAAAAAAAACGTTTATGTAGTTTTAAGCGACGGCGAGTTACAAGAAGGTTCCACTTGGGAAGCGATCATGGCAATTAGAAACTTAAATTTAAAAAATATTATAGCGATTATTGATAATAATGATCTTCAGAGTTTAGAGCGGTCTTCAATTTTAACTCCATCAATTTATCCGATAGATAGGAAATTTATAAATTTTGGATGGGATTCAAAAATATGTGATGGACATAATACAAAAGAAATAGTCAAATCCATTTTAAACAGAGATAAAAAGAAGCCTTTTTGTTTAGTTGCCAAAACAATTAAAGGGTACCCAATTAGTTTTATGCAAAATAATCCTATATGGCATTATAGATCTCCATCAAAGGATGAATTTTCAATTGCTATGAACGAATTAAAAAATTTAGGTAACCTATAAATGAGAGATGCATTTTCAGATCAACTTTACCGAGAAGCTTTAAAAGATAATAATATATATATTGTTGTAGCTGATATTTCTCCAGCGGGGAGCATGCTTAAATTTAGGAAAAAATTTCCAAATAGATTTATTAACGTTGGTGTTTCTGAACAGTCAATGATTGGTATTGCAGCAGGTCTTGCCATGAAGGGTAAAAAAGTATTTACTTATACAATTGCAACTTTTTCTTTATATAGACCATTTGAAATGATTAGAGATAATTTTTGTTATCAAAATTTACCAGTTACTGTTGTTGGGATGGGTGCAGGCACTATTTATAATAATTTGGGTGGCACCCATATGAGTCAAGAAGATATTTCAATTTGTAGAAGTGTTCCAAATTTAAATATTATTTCTCCTTCTGATCCAGCAGAAATGAAAAGTGCAGTGTCATATTGCGTTAAAAATAAAAAAAAAGAAACTATATATCTGAGATTAGGAAAATCAGGTGAAAAAAATTTTACAACCAAAGCAGATGATAAATGGAAATTTGCAAAAATTAGGACAATACAGAAAGGAAAAAGTATCTGTTTAATAAGTCATGGAATATTAATTAAAATGAGCTTTAATATTTCAAATACTTTAAAAAAACAAAAAATAATACCATCAATTTATTCTAGTCATACATTGAAACCATTTGACTCAAAAACTTTCAAGAAAATTTGTAAAAGTTATAAAACTATTATATCCATTGAAGATCATTCAGAAATAGGAGGGCTAGGTTCAATTTTAAGAGAAGAGGCTTATCGCTATAAATATGATGGAAATTTAATTAATTTTTCTCTAAAAGATAAATTTTTAAATGATTACGGATCGCAAGCTTCATTGTTAAAAAAACATGGAATATCAGAAGAAATAATTCTGAAAAAGATTTACAATTTAAAAAAATAATTGACATCAAATATTAGTTTTAAAAATGAAAAAAAAAATTATTCTTATTGGCTCAAATGGTTTTTTTGGAAAAAATATTATAAATTTTTTTAAAAAAAAATATATTATCAAAAAAATATATAGACGAGACTCAATTCAAAAAATTAATTTTAAAAATTATCACTTTATTATAAATGCAGCAGCTGATGTTTATGATGAGAAAAGTATGTTTAAAAATAATACTAAATTAGTTTTTGATATTTTACACAAAATAATTAAAGAGAATAAGCAAATTAAGTTTATTCATTTTGGGTCATCAGGTGAATACGGTGCTGCCAATAAGCAATCAAAGGAAAGTGATTTAATCATTCCAAGAACTGTCTATGAAGCAACAAAAGCAGCTGGCACAATGTTAGTACAGGGTTATTCTAAAAATTTCAAAATTAAATCAATAATTATAAGGCCGTTTTCAATTTATGGTCTTTATGAAAACAAAACAAGAATAATGCCAAATATATTTAGACACTTTTTAATTCAAAAAAAACTGAATATTTATGATGGTTATCATGATTATGTTTATATAGATGATTTAATTTTATTTATCAAAAAGTTAATTACAGAAAACAGAATAAAAAATTATGGAGAAATTGTGAATTTTGGAAGTGGTAAGCAATTTAGTAATTTGCAGATTCTTAATATTTGTGAAAAAGTTTTCAAAAAAAAATCTAAAGCAACATATATACCGAGATTTAATAAAATATATGATAAAAAAGTATGGTGTTCCAATAATACTAATTTAATAAAAAAATTTAAATTTAAATTTAAATTTAATATAGAAAAAGGAATTACGGATTATATAAAAAAATATAAATTAAACACAATAATTTAATATTTTAATAACATTTAAATGACTTCTAAAATAATCTAAACTTTCATAATGAGAAACATTCAAAATTTTGATTTCATTTTAAAAATATTAAAAGATAATCCCGAGATACAAATTAATGGCACTGATTTATTTTTAAAATTTGAAAATTTTTATTTAAGTTTGCTTAAAAAAAAGCTGAGTAAAAGATTTTCTATATTTGGAAAAACAATTTATTTTCCTTACGTAAAATTTGGAAATACCGATATATTTAATTTGATTGGAATAGATGAACTAATAATTTTTATTTTTTATAATAAATATAAGAAAATATATTCAAGAGTGGCAGATGTAGGAGCTAATATAGGTCTTCATACAATTGTTTTATCAAAGCTTGGTTATAAGGTAGATTCTTATGAACCAGATGAAAAACATTTTAAACTTCTTATTAAAAACCTTAAGAAAAATAAATTAAGCATAAAAAACACAATAAAAAAAGGAGTTTCTAACTTTAGTGGCATTGAGACTTTCACAAGAGTTTTGGGAAATACTACTGGTAGTCATATTAAAAATAAGAAATTAAAAGTATATGGAAAAATATTTGAATACAAAATTAAAACTATTGGTATCAATGAAATAATTAGCAAATATGATTTAGTAAAACTTGACTGTGAGGGTTCAGAAAAACAAATTTTTCATTATTTGAATTTAAAAATTGCAAAAAAAACAGATTTTTTAGTAGAAGTTACTGATAATATATCAAGAAAAATTATTTGGAATAAATTTAAAAATACTCAATTTAAGCTGTATTCTCAAAAAAATAATTGGAAAAGATGTACAAATATAAAACATATCCCGAAAAGTCATTTAGAGGGAACACTTTTTATTTCTAAAAAAAATATTTTTGAATAATTTAATCATGAAAAAATTATTAAAAAATAGGAATTTTAATATATTTTTATTTTTAATTTTAATTTCTTTAATAGCATCATTTAATATACTTAAATCATTTTCTTTTTTTCAAATTTATTTGAAATTATTTTATTATTTCACAAATTATATTCATTTAATTCTATTAAGTACAACACTTGGCCTTTTAAGCTTCTTGTTAATAGAAAAAAAAAAAATATTTCAGGGTTTAGTGATAATTTTTTTTTGGTTTTTTTTAACTTTTTATGGAAGACAATTATTTGAATGGATCGGAAGTTTTGGCATTGACACTTTTGATGCTACCAAAGTAACCACTTTTCAAGAAATTTTTTTTTATTTATCAACTTTATCAGATTTTTTATTTTATAGCTCGACATATCTAAATATTTTTATTTTATCTTTTCTAGTTTCATCAATGTTGTTTGTTTTGAATTTACTATTTGTCAGAAATTCAAACTTTAAACTTAAATTAATTTATTTTCTATATTCATTAATTTTTATTTTTTTATTTATGATTTTTTTAAAGTTTAACTCATTTTTGATATCTCCAAAAAAATTACATGAGCAAGTAAAACTTAATTTTGATAATGATATAAATTTAGACGCAAATTTTGATAATAATATAAATGGAATAATTTATATTGGCGAGTCTACATCATCATTAAACTTTTCATCATATGGATATTTTCGAGAAACAACTCCAAACTTGAAGCTTCTTGAAAAAAAATTAAATTTATTCAAATTTGATGTTCTGTCAACTCACACACATACAGGCCCTAGTTTATTAGAAGCTTTTTCATTAGAGTTAGTTGACGAAAAATCATTAGAAGAAAACAATCTAAAGACGATATATGAGACAAAATCATTATCCTTGATAGAAATATTGTTAACAGCAAAAAAAAATATTCAAATGTACTCAAATAGCTTTGGAAACTTTGAGTATTCTATTATTTTTGACAAAATTAAAAATCTAAAATTCAATAATAACAAAAAAAAAGTCAAAGATTTAGAGTTTTTTGAGAATAATCTTAAAAAAGCTGAACTTGATGAATTAAAAAATACTTTAATTCTTTTACATTCTTATGCAGGACATGGACCATATTTAGAACATATACCTGAAAATGAAAGATCAAAAATTGATGATTATTATTCTAATTTAGAGATTGTAGATATTTTTGGTAATACATATTTTAAAGGAGATAACTTAGCAAAAAATATAGACTTGATAGAGAGTTATGATACTACAATAAAATATATTGATAAATCTATTTCCAAAATAATAAGTATCATATCTAAGCTAAATCAACCATACTATTTCATATATTTTGCTGATCATGGGGAGTCAGTTTATACAAATAGAGGTCATGAATCTTCAAGGTTTGTTTATGAGATGCTAACTGTACCTTTTTTCATTTATTTTAATGATGCATTTATAAATGAATATCCTAATAAATATAATCAGATTAAAGAAATTTATAACAAAAAAAAAATTAGTACTTTAAAAAATTTATCTCCAACAATTTTACATCTACACGATATTGAAATTAAAAACTCTACAATAAATTCAGAAATTATAGGAAATACTTCTGTAGATAAATTACCACCAATATTAAAACGTAATACATTTAATGGTAGAAAGCATATTTCATTAAAAAATAAAAAATATAAAAATTCAAAAAATTTCAGTTCTAACGCAATTCATAATATTTATTTAACTAATAAATTTAAAGAAAAAAAGTTTTGTTATCATCGATCCAATACAGTCGGTAAAATACTGAGAGGCATTCATTCCTCTAATTGTATTGAAATAGATATTATATTTAAAAATAATAAATTTAATGTTGCACACTTAGAAGATGAAATTAACAATTTATCACTAGACAAGGTTTTCGATATTTTACCGTCTAACGAAAAAAATATTAAATCAGTTTGGTTAGATGGAAAAAATATAGATAATGTAAAAAATTGTGAAGCACTACATGATGCGTTGGATAAATTCAAAAAAAAAATAAATTTTTATATAGAATTTCCAAGAGGAACAAATTTTAAAAATATAAAATTATATAATTGTGCTAAAAGAATTAAAGAAAACGGAAATAATATAATGCTTATGTTAAAAGATCTTTCAAGTTGTAAAGATAATAATAATGATTATTGTCAAAATTATATACCCAATCTTTCCTTAACAAAATATTCAAATGTAATTGACTATTTAAGTTTTAATTATGATCAAAAAAAATATGTTGAAGAAATGTTGGGTCATACAAAATTTAAATTTGCAACTTGGAATAATAATATTACTAATTTAAATGAAAATATATTTTTAAATTCGTATGAAAAAATAGATATAATCATTACAGATTCAAAAGATGATCCTAATTCTATCAATTATGAGTAAACTAATTTTTAATTTAATAAACTTTTTTTTTAAGATTATAACTTTGTTAATTATAATTATTAAATTATTTTTAAATTTAAAAAAAATTATTAGAACAGAAAAAATTGTAATTTTTTTTGAAGGAGGTTTTGGCCATCAAATTATAATACCAGTTATATTTGAATATCTTTATCCAAATAGTAAAAGATTAATAATAAATTTATTACAAGATAAAAGGCATAATTTTTTTTTTAATAAAGTTACTAATACAAATTTTATCAATTTAAATGTTTCAAAAAATTATATGATTTTTGGAAAAAAAATTGAATTTGGGTTTATTGAAAACAGAGATAATTTTATAAAATTTTTTATTCAATATTTAATTGGTCTTTTAATAAAGCATAATAATGTAATTACAAAATTTGAATTATATTGGAGAGCAGCTAGCAGCATATTGCCTAAAAAGGATTTTAAAAATTATAATGAAATTTTATACACAGAGAACATAAGTAATATTTTTTATTATATAATTAAAAATAGAAGTAAAAATTTTTTTGATTTGAATTATTCTTTTTCTAAAAAATTTACAGATTTAATTTCAAATAGAGACAGAAAGAAAATAGTTAATTTATATTTGAGAAAAAAAGATGGAGATGAAAGTAGTGTTCTAAGAAATGCAGAGAACTTTGAAAGTTATATTCCTTTAATAAATTATTTAACTAACAATAACTTTCTAATATTTCTTAATGGGGATTATAATATTAAAAAAAATTTTGAAAAAGAGATTATAAATAAAGATTTGTTTTTTAATTATGATAAAAAAGCAAAAGATAGACAAGAATATGAAATTTTTTCATTTCTAAATTCTGGAATTTTCATAGGAAATCAAGGTGGAGCAAGACTTTTAGCTGCATATTCTGACTTAAAAATTGGGTTAGATATTTTTCCACCAAAAGATTTCTTTTTTAATGAAAAGGTTCTTTATAAAAAAATTTATTTTGTATCAGAAAAAAGATATCTTGATGACAAAGAAATTAATGATTATAAAAAATACTCAAATTTAAAAATTGAAAATAATTCATCAGAGAACCTTATTAAATTTGTTAAACTCAAGATAAATAATAGCTAAATGGAAAAAAAAATATATAAATATAGCAAACAATTCGTAGAATTGGTGAATTTAAGAAAAGATAACTTAAAATTAATTATTAAGACGATAAACAAAATTAAAGCTTTAAAAAAAAAAAATAAATTAATTTTAATTGGTAATGGTGGAAGTGCAGCAATATGTAGCCATGTTACGGTAGATTTTCTAAAAAATTCTAAAATTAAGGCAATGAATTTTAATGATGCAGATTTGATAACCTGCTTTGCTAATGATTTTGGACATGAATACTGGATGCGAGAAGCTTTAAAAAAATATTATAACAAAGGAGATTGTGTTGTGATTATCTCATCCTCTGGTGAGTCAAAAAACATAGTTAATGCAGCCAAATGGTGTAAAAATAATAATGTCGGTTTAATTTCTTTTTCAGGATTTAAAAAAAATAATAAATTAAATTTAATTAACAAAAAAGGCATAGGTTTTTGGGTAGACTCCAAAACATATAATCATGTAGAGACTGCTCACTTATTTTTAATTTTAACTATAATTGACCATATTTAATTTTAATTGAATTATTGAAAAATGAAAAAAATTGCTTTTTTTTCAACTAGCTTACCTGACTTAACCCAAGGAGGTACCGGTATAACTAATTATTTATTTTGTGATTATTTAATTAAAAACAATTTTTATATTGAAGGTTTTTTCAGGACTAATAAAAAATTCATATCAGAAAGTAATCAAACAAGTTTAGATTATTTAAAAAATCTAGGAGTTAAAATAAATATAATTGATGATGGAGATTATTATGAGGAAAGTTTTTTATCAAAACTTAAGTTTGGATATGAGTATTTAAAAAAAATATACCATGTAAATTTTTTAAAGAGATATTTAAAAAAAATTGATTTAAATTTTGACGGCTATATATGTTACGATTTGGGGTGGATTTTAGCATTATCAAGTACTAATATAAAAAATTGTATTGGTATTTTGAATGATCCTATACATCAAAGAATAAAATTTGGCTCAAATTTAACATTCAATTTAAAAGATAATTTTAATTATTTTAGAGGTATTTTTTTAGGTAATAAGAATGTTATAAAAAAAATTAATCACGAAGTAAAAAAAGATTTTAAAATTTTTTCTTTTTCAAAACATCATGCAGAAGAATACACTTTAAAAGGACTAAAATGTGACGTTTTTCCATACTCAAGTGAATATATTTCAAAAGATAAGATAAAACAAAGTTTTGATATAGAAAACAAAATAAAAATTTTGCACGTAGGAGATTTAAGGACAAGTGTTGGTAGATCATTTATAAAATTTTTTAAAGATGAAATTGAATTAATCTTATCAAGATTAAAATTTGAATTTGAATTTAATTTTGTTGGAAAGTATGAAAAAAAAATTTTTAGCGATTACAAAAATATAAAATTAAATTTTCATGGATTTCAAAACAATATTGAAAAATATTATAAAAAAAATGATCTATATCTTGTTATATCTAGTTATCCAGTTGGAACAAGAACCAGGGTGATTACAAGTCAATCGTTTGGATTGCCTTGCATAACAGATATAAATGCAAAAAAGGGTATTCCGCTTTTGGAGAACAATAAAAATTGTTTTTTATTAGATAAAAAAAAAAAATTGGACGAAATATTTCATAAAATTATTAATGAAAAAGATCTATTGAAAAAAGTAAGTATTAATGCGAGAAATTATTGGGAACAAAACCATAATCCTATGAAAAATATTCAAAAACTTATCAATATGTTAGATATCTGAATGACTATAAATTCACTATATTTTGACAAGATTTTTAATCTTACGCTGAAATTTATTAATTCTAATTCTACAAATAAAATTATGCATCTTAATTTTATTAAAAATAAATTTTCAACTAAACTGTTCAATCAAAAAATAAAATTTACAAAAAAATTTCCAAAAAAAAAGATAATAAGAAAAAATAAAAATATAATTGTTGGAATGAATACAGTAGGTTTGTTATTAGATAGATTGACAGTATTATGTTTAAAATTAAATCATTTGAAAAAAAAATTAAAAGATAGAAAAAAAGCAGATATCACTTTATTTGAAGTTAATAGCATTATTAAAGCGTTAAAAAATGCACAAAGTATAGACAAAATTGATTTTAATAAAATAACAAGGCATAAAATTATTTCAAATGCATCAAATTTCGAGGAAGCTTATTTTGAATTATTAATTTCTAATTTTATACTATGGGAATCTCAAGAGATTTTGTATAATAGAAATATAAACAATTGCTCTGTAAATGAAATAAGAGATTATTTAAAACTATTTTCAAAGTATAACACACTTAGAAACTTCTTAATAACAAAAGTTGAAAATTTTTATTGGCAAAATGAAAAAAAAAAATATTAAACTAAATGTAATTATTCAAGCAGGTGGAAAAGGCACTAGACTAAAGCATAACACATGGAATAGACCCAAATGTTTGGTACCAGTATTGGGTAAAACATTATTATATCATACTTTAGATGCCGTAGACGCAAATTCCTTTTATTTGATTGGTGATTACAAATTCGATGCATTGAAATTATATACAGAAACGATTAAACCAAAAAATAATTTACATTTAATTAAAGCGAAAGGATCTGGCTCCTTATCTGGAATAAATCAAACTTTGCATTTGATAAAAAATGATGGGCCAATATTAATTATATGGAGTGATCTATTTTTTACATCAAAATTAAAATTACAAAAATCAAATAAACCTTTAGTTGGTATTTCCGATAATTTCCCTTGTCGATATTTAATACAAAATAAAAAAATTAAAAAAAATATTAACCTTCAAAATAAAAATGGAGTTATAGGTTTTTTTTATTTTCCCAATAAAGAGTTATTAAAAAATATTTCTAGTGATGGAGAATTTGTAGAATATTTGATAAATAAAAAAATTAAATTTAATACTCAAAAATTTGATAATGTATCTGAAATCGGTGAAGATGGAAATCTTGAAATTTTTAGGAGTAAATTTAGTAACTCAAGATATTTTAACGAAATTTCAAAATTTAAAAAATATGTAATAAAGAAAAGTAAGATCAAAGATTTTGACGAACTTCTAAAAGGTGAAAAAGCATGGTATAAAAATTTAAATAAATACAATTTTAATAAAATTCCAAAAATATATAAATCTAAAAATTCAATTAAACTGGAAAGAATACACGGTAAACATCCTTATCAAATTTTTTCTAACAGAGAAAAAATTCTAAAAAAAATTTTCCTAACGATTGATGATTTACATTCTATTTCTGAGAAAGAAGCTACTAGACAAGATTTAAATAAAGTTTATTACAAAAAAACGATTGATAGGGTCTTAAGTATAAAAAATATGATACCTAATTTCAAAGATGAAGAATTTAGAATAAATGGTCAAAATTGTAAAAATTATTTTTCAAAAAAATATATTGGGGATTTAAAAAAATTATTAAAAATAATTAATCCAAACAAATTCAAAATAATTCATGGTGACACAACTTTTTCTAATATTCTTATTGATAAAAAAAATAATGTTAAATTGATTGATCCGAGAATGAATTTTGGAAATTCAAAATTATTCGGTGATCCATTGTATGATTGGGCAAAATTATATTACTCTGTTTACGGGTCATATGACAATTTCAATAATAAAAAGTTTGCACTAAGAATTATAAATAAGAATATAGAATATTATATTTTAGAAAATGGGTGGGCAAAATATCAATATTTTTTTAAAGAAAAATTTGGTAAAGAAATTAACAAAATTGATTTAATTCATGGACTGATTTGGTTATCTTTAACTGGTTACGTTAAAGAGGATTATGACTCTATTTTAACATCCTTCTACAAGGGCTTGTTTATCATTAATGAATTAGAAAAAAATTTTTTCTAATTCTTTTGGATCAATTTTAGCTGAGGGTTCTAAATTTTTTTTTATTTTTCCAAATAATTTTACGTTATTTAATTTAATATATTGATTTATTTTACTACTTTTAAATAAAACTGAGTCTATCCCAAATTTATTTGCACCACAGATGTCGTTTAAGTAAGTATCACCTATAAGAATAGCGTCTCTCTTCTTAAAATTTTTAATTTTTTTTGAAATAAAATTAAAATATAATTTTTCAGGTTTTCCAAGACACGTTACATTTCCTCCTTTTAAAAAAAATTTATTTGCATAAAAGCCCATACATTTTTTTTTATTTATGTTCAAATAATCAGGGTTTATACAAATAATTTTTTTCTTTAATAAAAAGAAGTTGTTAATATTACCTATAAGCTCACTTTCTCTAATATTAATTTCATTTGATATTAGAATTCCAATATCTGATTTTTTTGGATCGGATGTGAGTATAATTTTATTTTCTTTACAAAATTTTAAATTCTTAGGTCCCAAACCTGAAAGAGAATAAAATTTTTTTTTTTTATATCTTTTTAAATAATTTGATGCGAAATCTCCACTAGTAAAAATTTTATTAAAATAATTAATGTTAATGAACATTTTTTTTAAATCTTTTTTTACTTCCGAACTTGAAGATGAAGAATTAGATACAATATAAATTCTTTTTTTTAATTTTTTTAAATGTTTAATTAACCTGATTATTTTATCATAAGGTTTTCTGCCATCATGAATAACTCCCCATAAGTCAAACAAATAAATTTTCTTATTAAATATTTCTAGATTGGGCATTTTTAGAGAATATAAATTTGAATTTTTGATATTAACCCTAAATTCATTTGCGAATTTACAATAATAAATTTCTTGATTAATCTCAATTTACACATAAATAGGACATTGTGGAAATTAAAAAAAACATAAATCAAAAAAATACCAATTATGTTGATGACGAGCTAAATCAACTTTATAGCCATTTTAAAGTTATAAAAGAAAAGAACAATGTAGATTTTAAAAAGACTGAAGAATATCAAAATTATAGAAAAGATTGGCGTGATACAGCTTTAAAACATAAAATAACTAATTTTCCTTTACATCTAGATATAGAAGTTACTTCATATTGTAATCTAGCCTGTCCTATGTGTCCCAGAACACACCGCGTTGAAATGGGTAATTGGGAAAATAGAATGATGAAACTGGATAAGTTTAAGAGGATCATAGATGAAGGAGCTGAAAAGGGCCTTAAAGCAATAAACCTAAATAACTTTGGTGAGTCTTTGTACAACAAAAACATTATCGAAATGATTAATTATGCGAGTAAAAAAGGTGTGTTAGATATTATGATGCACACCAATGGCACAAAAATGGATCACAAAATGGCAGAAGGGCTAGTTGAGTCTGGCTTAACAAGAATAATTTTCTCAATGGACAGTATTTCAAAGGAAATTTATGAAAAAATACGGATCGGAGCAACTTTTGAAGAAACTGTAAATAATGTTAAATTATTTTATGAAACTAGAGAGAAACTAAAATCTAAATTACCAGTAATAAGAATAAGCATGGTTAGGATGAAGGAAAATGATCATGAAGTAAAAAATTTTAGTAGTTTCTGGGGTAAATATGCTGATGAAATTTCTTATACTGATTATAGAAACCAAGATGGCTTAGACAAGGTAGATCGATATGTAAAAACAAAAAAAGAAAACAAATCTTATGCTTGTCCTGCTTTGTGGCAAAGAATGACAATAAATGCGACTGGTGAAGTTACAGCTTGTTGTCGAGATGCAGGGAAAAGACTTACATTAGGTAAACTAAGTGAAAAAAATAACCTTAAATCTATTTGGGATGGACAGGTACTAAAAGATTCAAGAGCTCTACATGAAAAAAAACAGGCATATAAAATTGATGCTTGTAACGGATGTGACCATATTAGAGGTGTTATCAGACCTGGCGAAAAAGCTTAATAATAATATTAATTTGAAATTTTATTTTTCAAAAGAATTTTTGCTAATTTTAAATCTTTTGAAGTATGAATATCTATAAGTCCATGAAAAGAGTCGTATTCAATAATTTCAATTTTTTTTCCTATTCTACTTTTATATTTATATAAGTTTTCTTTTTTTGTGATTAGGGCTACTCCTGTATCTTCCCTAAGTACTGGGGTTTTAATTTGTCTAGGCAGAATAGATTGATTTTTCGGAGAAATTCTAAAATAATTTTTTTTATCTTTTATCCAATAATTTTTGTGTGTTTTGAAAGCGGCAAAAACACTATCACATTTTTTTTTATTAAAAACTTTAATACATTTATCTAAAATATTTTTAGGTCTTAGTGGTTCTGTAATCTGTAAATATGAAAATGCGCTTATTTTATCAAAATTAGCTTCATAATTATTTATCGCATGAATAAGAGCATCTTCTGATTTAGCACTATCATTAGATAATTTTTTTGGTCTTGGGTATATAACATAGCAGCCAAGTTTTTTAGCTATATTAAATATTCTACTATCATCAGTAGATACAATCACTTTTGAAACCAATTTAGAAGACTTTGCAAATTTTACTGTATAATAGATTAGTGGTTTTTTAAGTAACTTGGCTATATTTTTATTTTTTAGTCCTTTAGAGTTTTTTCTAGCAAGTATAAAACATGGATATTTTTTCATTAAAACAAAAGTTTGGTATTTTTATCAAAAGTTATACCTTTTCTTAAATAATCATTTTCAAAAATTGAACCATTAGCCCAATTTAAAATAGTCAAATATGGTTTTTTCTCTCTTTCCTCAAGTTTAAGGCTTTCAATTTGACCACCTTCAGGAAAATTTACAATAAAATTTCCAACAAACTTTTTAGCATAACATGTTGAGTTATTTGAAAAATTACTATTGTAACTTAACAGTTTATTTATTGTACTGCTTGACCAACTTCCTTTTGAGTTTAGATATAATACAAAATCTGTATTTATCCACTCTTTATAAAAACTATAATATATATTTTTAAGGTCTTTTTCTAAATTTTTACTAGGTTGGATTTTATTTAATTTTTTTGAATTATTTAACATTATTTTTTCTTTTGATAAGACGAATATTTTACTAAAATTTAAATATTTATTTTTTTTTAAATTTAAAATTTTTAAAAGTTTTTTTATTTTATTCATTGGAGTTAAGTTACCTCTACAATTTAAAATGATTGAATAGTTAAAGTAATTTTTTTTAATAAAATCACAAGAGGTCCAATTATAGTTATTTCTTAAAAGTTTCATTGTACTTCTCGATCTTTCCGACTCATTTTCGTGTTGATGGACTCCATGTAGATGATAAACTTCAGAGGATCCTGTATATGCTATTACTTCATTTCTTTTACATGCCTTCATAGCCCATAGTCGATCCTCTATATTTCCTACACTCTCATTGAATTTATTTTTTTTTAAAATATTTGTCCTATAAATTGAATTTGCATTACTAATATAAGGATCCTTATGATGATAAATTGGTTTATCTCTGAACAATAAATTCATATCGAGAGAGTTTTTTGAATTTGTTCCAGGTAAAGGAATTTGTTTTCCATACGCGGCTACAATATTTTTATTATTATCCATGAAATTAATAAAATTTTTTAACCAGTTTTTATTTAAAGGTATACAATGAACAGAGAGAAATATGATATATTCAGAGTAAGACTTTGAGACACCAAAATTTAAAAATTTTCCAGGTATATATTTTTTTTGTTTAAAAATTTTTTTAATTTTAAATTTTTTTGCGATATCTATTGAATTATCATCACTATCATTATCAATGAAAATTATTTCAAAATCTTTAAAAGTTTGAATTGAAATTTTTTTTAATACAATTTTAAGCCATTTTGCTTCATTTTTATTTCTTATAACAATTGAAACTTTTAATTTTCTAGATTTTTTGACCATCTACCTCGATAATTTTTATAAATGTCTTGTTCACATTTTTGTAAACCTAAACCTTTTTTTTTATTCATTTGCTCAACTTTATCTCTATATTTAACTATAATAGACAATTCCCTGGGAAGAATTGCAAATTTATTGTCCCTACCTGGCAAGTTATTGTCAATTGAAAAATGTTTTTCAAGCATTACAGCACCTGAGGATATAGCTAGATAAGCATCATCTAAACCTTCTAAATGACCTGAATACCCAACCTTTTTAAAAATATTTTTCAAATGAAAAAATTTTTGAAAATTAACGTTTTCACTTTTAAGAGGGTATGAGCTCACGCAATGCAAAATGATTAATTTATTTGAATTTTTAAATTTTTCTAAAAACTTTAATTCTTTTTGTGTTATTGCTCCAGCAGACAATATTACAGTATTAAAATTTTTTAATGCATATTTGATTAGCTCTTTATTATACGCTTCGTGAGATGGAATTTTAACAATCTTGTCTTTATTGTTTTTTAAATCTTTACAACTTTTCAGATTAAATACTGAGGCAAAGCATAAGATTTTATTTTTTTTACAATAATTTTTTAAAATATTATATTTTTTCATATTTAATTTTGCTTTATTATATATTTCTCTTCTTCCATCGTGATCCCAAGATCCCTCTTTTAAATATTTTGGATCCCAAATTTGTAACTTTGCAGCATCAGCACCATTTTTTTTTGCCGTATTAATCATTTTTTTTGCTAATTTTAAGTTACCAAGAAAGTTCCATCCTATTTCAGCCACAATGTAGGTTTTTAAGTTTGATAATTTCAATCTCATCAGATAAGTATTTTTTATATTTCGAAGATAATTTTAAATGTTTTCATATCTAAAAAAATTAATCTTTATACTAAGACAAAATAATATTAAAGTATTTTATTTTCTTATATTCATATCACTTTTTATTACATTTCTAGAAATATTAGTAATCTCAACTTTACCAGGATTATTTCAAATTATAAATGAAGGTGGGGTTCCAAAAAATTATGATAAATTATTTAAACTTAAAGAATATTTTAATACAGAGTTAAGTAACTTACATTTTATAGTTTTAGTATTAATTATCTTAAGTTTATTAAAATTTTTAGTTTCTTTAATATATTTAAATTTAAGTACTAAATATATTTTTCAAAATTTAAAAAAAATAACAACTAAAATTTATGAAAATATATTATCTAAAGAATATTTAGAATTTATTAAAAAAGATACATCTCATTATTTGAAGAATATTATTAATGAGCCAAGTTTTTTTTCTTCAAATGTTTTTTTGCCTTTTTTCTTGATTATACCTGATATTATAATTTTAATATCTTACTTAGTTTTTTTGACTATTTACAATTTAGAAATAACAATATTTGTTTCAGTATTTTTAATATTTGTTTCTTATTTTTATTTTTCTTTTTATAAAACTAAACTCTCAAATTTTATTGAACAAAGACAAATCTCAAATGAAAACTTTATTAAAATAGTTAAAGATAGTTTTTCTCTATTTAAGGAAATTAAGTTTTTAAAATTTGATTTAAAATTTTTATCTAATCTCAAAATACATTTAAATAATTTTTTTAACCCTCAAGAAAAAGTAATTATAATTACTCAAACTCCAAGAATTTTTATGGAATTTATTGGAATAGTTCTAATTAGTGCAATAATTATATTTTCAGACATAATTTTTGATGATCAAAACATTATTGTTTCTCTAGGTGTATTTTTTGTAATACTAATTAAATTAATTCCAATATTTAATAAACTTGTATCAAATATTCAAATTTTAAACTCCCAAAAAAAAGTACTTAATGAAATTTATGAGTCAATTAAAGTTATACCTAATAAAAAAGAATTTTTTAAATTAAATAATTTTAAAAAAGAAATTAAAATGAATTTAAATTTTGATTATGAAAAAAAAGTTATATTTAAAAATTTAAACTTTAACATTTATAAAAATCAAATAGTTGGATTAATTGGAAAATCTGGATCAGGAAAAACAACTTTAATTGATATTCTACTTGGCCTAATTAAAATGCCTAATGGAAAAATTTTTATTGATGATATTGATGTTAGTAACAAAAACCTTGATTTATCAAATTTAATGACAGTAGTTCCACAGAGTATTCATTTACTTAATACATCTTTAAAAAATAATATAACTTTAAATTTTTTTACAGAAGATAATATTGACCAAAACAGATTAAATAAATCAATAAATTTAGCAGGTTTAAAAAATTTAGTAGATAATAAAGGAATTGATATGGTCGTTGGTGAGAATGGATCTAATCTATCAGGAGGGCAATCACAACGAATAGGTATAGCTCGTGCGATTTATCAGAATAAGAAAATTATAATTTTCGATGAATTTACTAGTTCCCTTGATGATGAAACCGAGTCAAAAATTATAGAATCTTTAATTAAATTAAAAGAAGAGAATTTAACAATGGTCATATCTACTCATAAAAAAAAATTATTGTATATTTGTGATAACGTCTATGATTTGAGCAATAATGAAAATAATTAAATCACCAAAAAGAGTTTATTTAATTTCTATGGGTGGGTTTGGGAACCAGCTTTTTCAATACGCATCATCTTTGTCTTTCTCAAAAAAAATTCATAGTAAGTTAATTGTTGAAAATTATTTGGGTTTTTTTTTTGATTTCAAATATAAAAGAAAATATGAACTCGACACACTTGATCCAAATATTACTAAAACAAGATTATTTGAAAAATTTTTAATTTTTTTTGAGTTTATATTTTTCAAAATTTTTAAAAAAAATATGTTTTTTCATAATATTTTTGCAAATTCATTTAATCATAATTTGAGTGATTTAAAAAAGAATTCTAAACCAGTCTTGCTCTATGGTTATTTTCAAAATGAAAATAATTTTAAAGATTTTTCATTAACAAACTTAAAAAAAATCATCAATTTAAAAAAAAATAAACTAATAAATAATTTAAAAAATAAAAACAAAAATAAACAGTTTATTGGAATTTGTATGAGAATGTATGAAGAAGTTTCTGCGCATGATAAACATCACCACAACGTAGTTAGTCAAGAAAAATATATAAATGCTATAAAAAAGCTAAATCTTAAAAATATAATTATTATTGTTTTTATTACGCAAAAGAAATTATTAAAAAATTCACTTTTAATAAAATATTTTTTTAAAAAAAAAATACAGTTCAAAATTATAGACAATGAAATGATAAATGGAAATATAAAAACATTAAATTCAATGATTAAAATGGATCATTTAATAATTTCGAATAGTAGTTTTTATTGGTGGGCCGCGTGGCTAAAAAAAAAGATTTCACCTAAATCTAAAATTTTCGTAATAAATGAAAAAAATTTCAACAAAATAAAAAACGCGTCGTGGATTACAATAAATTAAAAAAAAAAATTAAAGATATAAATTTTATTTTAAAAATTATAAGGGTTTTAAAAAACCCTATCCAGTCATTAAAAATTTATTTAGATTTTTATCAAATAAATAAAAAGATATCTTTCGAGGTGGATAAAGTTGCACCTAACGGAAAAAAAGTTTTAATTATTTCACTTTCTAATTGGATTTATCAATCAAAATTACAATCAATGTTAATATTGCCATTTTTAAAACAAGGCTGGGATATAACAGTACTTACTGAAACCTATCATCACGACTCTATTAAAGTTTTTAAAACTTTCGGTATAAAAAAATTTATTTATGTAAACAAATACAATCCTGATATAAGTAAAAAAGATATTAATGAAATAGCTTCAAATTTTTTAAAAGATAAAATTTCTATCAATATTATAAAAGAATGGTATTTTGAAAATGTTTGGATAGGACCAACTATCATTGCAAGTTTATCAAAAAAATTATTTTCAGGAAAAATTGACTTTAACGACCCTGAAGTTATCTCAACTATCAAACATTTCTTAAATGAAATTTTATATAAAATAAAACTATCAAAACTAATTTTTAAAAAAAAGAGTTTTGACATATATTTAGCCTCATTTGATGTCAATTATATTGAATATGCACCTTATGTAGATGTAATTATAAATCAGGGTAAAAACGTAATTCAATTTCATCAGCCATGGAATGAAAAAACACTTACTTTCTTAAAATTAAATAAAAAGACAAGAAGATTTCATCCAAGCATAATTACTAAAGAAGAATTCTTAAAAAATCATGAAATAGAATTTTCAGAAAATCATCAAATTATTTTAAATAATATTTTTCAAGATAGGTATAATGATAAATATATACTTCAATCTAGAAATAGTCATAAAATAGTAAAAATGAGCAAAGATGAAATCTTAGATAAAATTAATTTTAAAAATAAAAAAAAAGTTGCTGTAATTTACTCCCATATTCTTTGGGACACCAATCTTTTTTTTGGTGAAGATTTGTATGATGATTACGGTCAGTGGTTGATAGAAACTTTAAAGTTAGCAAATAAAAATAAAGAGATAAATTGGATACTTAAAGTTCACCCAGCAAATATATGGAAATACAAAAGAAATAATGTAGATGGTAAGTATGCAGAAATTCAAGTTATAGAGAAATTTGTGGGTAATCTAGGTGAACATGTAAAAATATTATATCCAACAACAAATATTAGGACTTCAGATTTGTTTAATATTAGCAATTATGCAATTACAGTTAGGGGAACTGCAGGGATGGAAGCACCAACAAAAGGGATTACCACAATATTAGCGGGCACAGGTAGATATTCTGATTTGGGATTTACTGTAGATCCAAAATCTATAGTTGAATATGAAAGTATTCTAATGAATTTGCAAAAATTAGGTGGTTTAGAAAAAAATAAAGTTGATTTAGCGAAAAAACACGCGCTCTTAAGTTTTGATAATAGATTGTGGAAAATGCAATCGTTCAAATCTATTTTTTCAAAAAATCCTGGAAAAGTTGATCCACTAGACCATAATCTCTTACCTAAAAGAAAAATTAATATTATGGAGGACAATTTGGATGATCTTGATAAATGGTATAAATGGGCAATAGATAATGAAAAAATTATTTACTTAGATCCACCTAATTTATGAAAATATTGATTACAGGTTCTGCTGGCTTCATTGGATTTCATTTAAGTATGAAGTTATTAAGCGAAAATCATAAGATTATTGGTTTAGATGATTTAAACTCTTATTATAATACAAATTATAAGAAAAAAAGATTATCAATTTTAAAAAAATTTAAAAATTTTTCTTTTTTGAAAGAAGATTTGTCTAAAGAAAAAAATTTATATGAAAAAATTAAAAATATTGATGTAATTTTTCATTTGGCAGCTCAGCCAGGTGTAAGATACTCAATTATAAATCCTAAAGTTTATATCAAAAATAATATCAATAGTTTTATTAATATTTTGGAATTTGCAAGAAATCAAAATGTGAAAAAATTATTTTATGCTTCTTCAAGTTCAGTATATGGAAATACAAATAAATTTCCAACTAAAGAAAATAATAAACTTAATCCTTTATCAATTTACGCATCTACAAAAGTTCATAATGAAGAATATGCAAAACAATATACAAATCACTATGGGTTGAAAACAATTGGATTAAGATTTTTTACAGTTTATGGTGAACTTGGTAGACCTGATATGTTTTTATATAAATATCTAGGTTCTCTTAAAAAAAAACAAAAATTTAATTTAAATTTCAATGGAAATTATAAAAGAGACTTTACATACATTAAAGATGCAGTAGAAATTATGAATATTCTTTTAAAAAAAAAACTAAAATCAAATTATAATATATTTAATATTTGTAGTTCTAAACCTGTGTCGTTAAACAAAGTTATATCTATTTTAGATAATTTTATAAAGAGACCTAAAATAATTTATAAAAATAAAAATAATTTAGATAGCTTAAAAACATATGGAGATAATAGATTGGTCAAAAAAATTACAGGGTTTAAAAAATTCACACTTTTAAAAACGGGCCTACAAAATACTGTAAAAAATTATTTTGAACTTAAACTAAAATAATGAATAAAAATTCTAAAATTTGGGTTGCTGGAGCTAATGGAATGGTCGGAAAAAATTTGATTAATATTTTAAAAAAAAATAAAAGAAGAGTAATAGGTAGCAGTAGAAGTCAATGTGATTTATTTAAAAGAAATAGAATTAATTTATTTTTAAAAAAAAACAGACCTTCAATAGCTGTTTTATGTGCTGCTAAAGTAGGGGGAATTTATGCAAATAATAAGTATCCAGTAAATTTTTTATTAGAAAATTTAAAAATACAAATTAATTTCATTGAAGCCTGTCAGAAAAATAAAGTTGAAAAAATTATTTTTTTAGGATCTTCTTGTATTTATCCAAGAAACTCCAAACAACCAATAAAAGAGGAATACTTACTTTCGGACTACTTAGAAAAAACAAACGAATGGTATGGTATAGCAAAAATAGCAGGATTGAAGTTAATTGAAGCATATAGAAAACAGTATAATTGTAATCATATATCTCTAATGCCGACAAATGTTTATGGTAAATATGACAATTTTGACGACTATAATAGTCACGTGATTCCAGGTTTAATAAACAAAATTTCAAAAGCAAAACTAAATAAACAAAATATAGTTGAACTCTGGGGAACTGGCAAACCATTAAGAGAATTTATATACGCTGAGGATTTGGCTAGAGCAATAATATTTGCTATTGATAAATACAATGATGATAAACCAATTAATATTGGTACAGGTCAAGAAATCTCAATTAAATCTCTTGCTTTTAAAATAAAAAAAATTGTTGGTTATGATGGAAAAATCATTTTTAATAGAAAGTATCCAGACGGTACTCCAAGAAAAAGATTGAATATTAATAAATTAAAAAAAATTGGCTGGAAACCTAGTATTAGTTTGGATAAAGGGTTAAAAGAAACTATAAATTGGTATAATTCATTAAAATGAAAAAAGCTTTAATTTTTGGTGTTACTGGACAAGATGGTGCATATTTAGCGAGGTATTTGCTTAAACGAAAATATGAAGTGCACGGAATTAAAAGAAGGTCCTCTTCATACAATACTTCGAGGGTAGATGGTATTTATGAGGACCCATATAAAAAAAATAGAAGATTAATTTTACATTATGGAGATTTAACAGATACTTCTAATATACAAAATTTAATTTCAGATATTTTACCTGATGAAATTTATAATTTGGGTGCCCAATCTCATGTTAAAGTTAGTTTTGAAACTCCTGAGTATACTGCTAATTGTGATGCTTTAGGTCCTCTAAGAATTTTAGAAGCTATTAGAAATGTTGGAAAAAAAAAGAATATAAAATTTTATCAAGCATCTACGTCCGAAATGTTTGGCAACACTCCTGCTCCACAGTCAGAAAAATCAATATTAAGTCCAGAAAGTCCATATGGAACCGCAAAGGTTTACGCATACCATATTACCAAAAATTATAGAGATGCTTATAAGATTTTTGCTTGTAATGGAATATTGTTTAATCATGAAAGCCCCTTAAGAGGAGAAACTTTTGTCAGTAAAAAAATTACTATGGCAGTTGCTAAAATAAAGTTAGGAAAACAAAAATTAATGTATCTTGGTAATCTTGATGCTAAAAGAGATTGGGGACATGCAAAAGATTACGTTGAAGGCATGCACAAAATATTACAACAAAAGAAACCAGATGATTTTGTTTTAGCTACTGGAAAAAGCTTTACAGTAAGAAAATTTGTTGAAGATGCATTCAAGTGCATTGATGTTGAAATTATTTGGAGAGGAAAATCTTTAAATGAGGTTGGTATAGATAAAAAAACAAAAAATGTTTTAGTTAAGATTGATAAAAGATTATTCAGACCAAATGAAGTTAACTTTTTAAAGGGAAATAATATGAAGGCAAAAAAGATATTAAAATGGACGCCAAAAATAAATTATATTAAATTAGTTAAAGAGATGGTTGCTTCTGATTTAGAAAACTTATCCTCCTAAGACCTTATAGATTTTAATTTTAAATAAAGCTAAAATGAATGATAAAACAAATAAATAGTTTAACTGAAAGTAAAGTTGTAAAATTATAATTAAGAGTATCAACAAATTATAAGTTAAATTTATATAAAAAACTTTTGATTTATTAGAAATATTTTTTTTAATGGGTTTCAAGAAATTATAATCAAATAACCTAGCCCAAGGAAGATAGCCTTTCAAAATTTTATTAATAAGTGTTAATGTGCAATCAAGATAAGTGTAAATTATATAAGAAAAGACAATATACCAATATCCATCTATTAATAATTTGTAAGAACAAACAAATAAAGTGAATCCTAAAATTATACTTCCTGTATCTCCCATAAAAATTTTAGCAGGTGGTTTGTTGAAAATTAAATAAGAAATCATAATACCAATTGAAATCAGACTTAACATTAATGTAAATGAATAATTCGATTGATTAATTTCGGTTAATGAAATTGCAATAAAGGAAATTAAACAATTAGTTGAAAGAAAGCCATCTGTTCCATCAGTAAAGTTGATGATATTTATTGTATAAACCCAAAAATATAGACCAATTATTAAATTTAATTTAGTGTAATTTTCAAAAGGAAAATAATTTAAGTTTAACAAAGGTATTGATAAAAAAAGAATAGTTGTCTGAAAAAAAAGCTTATATACAGGATTAATCTTTTTTATGTCATCGAAGAAAAAAAAAATTCCCAATAATAAAATGCTAAAATAGAATATCCAAAATTTTCCATAAAATTCAAAGTTTAAATTATCAGAAATGTTAGTGAAAAAATAAATTATACCCAAAACTTGAAAAGTTATAACAAAAGTTATTCCACTTGCAGTTATAATTTTTTTTTTATGGACACTTATGTTTTCAGGTATATCGAAAAAACTATATTTTTTTGCAAGATTTATGTATATCAAAGTTAATATTAAATTAACAAAGAAAGAAATTAAAATTATAAATAATATTTTTTGAAAAAAAGAAATATCCATTGTGTAAATATAATTACTATAAATGAAATACTACTTACAGAAAAAAATAAATTTTGATTTAAAGTATTTATTAGATGTTTTAATTTTAATTAGCCCTATTTTTTATATTCTTGGTTCACCTTTTGTTAATTTTTTGACATTATTATGCTCAATTTTTTTTATCATATTGGCAAAAAGAGAAAATAAATTTTTGGTATTTAAGGAAAAATTTATTTTAATAATTTTAACTTTCTATTTTTATATTTTAATAAACTCTTTTTTTGCAACAAATTTTTTATCATCATTAAAAACTTCATTTTTCTTTATCAGGTTTATATTATTTTTTGGATGTATATATTTTTTTGCTTTTCAAAGAATTACTTTAGAGAAAGTTTTTATATTTTGGATATTAATTATTTTTTTAACAAAAGTAGATATTTTAATACAATTTTTTTTTGGTAAAGACATATTCGGTTATCCTGATCATGGAGATAGATTTGCGGGTTTCTTTGGTGATGAATTGATCGCAGGATCATATCTGCAAAAATTTTGCATAATTTTAATGAGTTATTTCTTATATAATTTTTTTAAAAATAAAAAAAAAATATTTCAATTAATTCTTTTTATTATTTCAAGTACGATAATTATATTGATTACAGGTGAAAGAATGGCTTTTTTATTATTTTGCTTTAGCTTAATATTAACTTTAATTTTTTTAAAAAAATATAAAATTTTAATTCTTACACTTTTCTTAAGTTTAATTATTTTAATTAATTTCAATAGTTCACATGTACAAAATAGGTACGGGGATTTTAAAAATATAATTTTAAATTTTGAGGATAGTACTTATGGAAAATTATATAGCTCAGGATATCGTTTATGGAAAAAAAATCCTTTAAATGGTGTTGGTGTAAAAAATTTTAGAGTTGATTGCGATATAGAGCTAAATGACTTAAGACCTGAAAATGGACATCAACTATGCTCTACACATCCGCATAATTTATATTTAGAGCTAATGTCTGAAACAGGATTATTAGGATTATTTTTATTTATAGCTTTTAATTTAATTATAGTTTTAAAATCATTTAAATTTTTATTCACCAAAAATCAGATAGATAAAATAGAATTTTACTTATTTATTTGTTCCTTTAGTCTATATCTAGCTTATATATGGCCATTATCATCAAATGGTAGTTTTTTTACAACATGGAATGGGTCACAATATTGGTTAGTGCTTGGTTTAATGTTTAATTCTCTAAACAAATTGGGTAATTATAAGACATTAAAGTAATTAATGGGCTCTAAAATTGAGTAGAAAAACTTTTTACATTTATTCTTCTCTATCTATTTTTTTTCAGTTTTATTTTTTAATTTTGGCAAAAGATTTTACGGATGACTTTTTTATTTATATTCAGCTAATTTCGATTTCAAGTTTATTGAATGGAGTTTTTGGATCTATTCAGTTTTTTTTTCAAAATAAAAGGACCATATCAATAAGAAAGGAAATTTTAATATTTTACTTATGCTTAAAAATTTTAATTTTCATATTTTGCTCAATTAAATATGATTTTTTGATTGGTTTTGTTTTCATTATTTTGAGTTTAAATTTATGTTGGATAAATTTAATATCAGCAAAAGCTGCATACAAAGATATGCTAACTTCAAACTCTAAATATTTGTTTTTTGTAGCGATTCTTAAGTTTTTTTCAGTTTACTTTTCTATTCTTTTAGAGGTTTCTTTTTTAAATTTAATTTTATTTTTTACACTAATAAATTTAATTGCCTCAGTATATATTTACGGAAAAATAGAGATTAGTTTTAATAAAAATGGATACTCCTTTAAAAGCTCACTTATTACATTTTTGGGATCATCATTATTTTCTTTAGATAAGATTTTTATTTCACTTTTTTTTCCAAAAATTTTAATATCTTATTTTCTTATAAACAGAATTAGTTCTATTTTTCAAATTTTTTCAGAAATTTTTTTTAGGGAGGAAAGGTTTAAAATCACATCTGGAAAAAAAATAAGAAAATATTTAGGAATTGTTTTTAAATTAATTCTACTTTTTTCTATATTGTTTTTAATTATGTTAATTATTAATTTTTGGAATTTAAACTTAAATGAAATTTATTTTTTAGAAAAATTTAAAAACTTAAATAAAATTTTTTTGTATATCTATGAACTAAAAAATTACAAATTTGAAATATTCTTAATGTCATCATCTTTTATTTTAAATTCTACTTCTGGATTATGGTACGATAGAATGTACAAAAATCTCTATGAAAATTATTTATTAATAATAAATTTCCTAAATATGTTGGTATTATTAATATTATTTACGTTTTATGCAAATGATCTAAAAAGTTTTGCTATTAGTTTATTCGTAATACAGATCTTTAATTTGATAACTGTTTTTATTTTTTTTAGAAAAAAGTTTCAAAATTATGAATTATAAAAAAAATTATTTATTTTTTGTTTTTATATTTATATTGTCTATTTATTATTATTTTGTACCAACATTTTTTTTTAATTATATTGATAAAATTATTAATTACGATTGGGTTTTATTCAAAGGAAATTTTCTAGATGTAAAAGATAATAATTTTAATATTTTCTTAAGTAATTTTTTTATAAATATAAGCGAGGCAGAGCTAAGATGGTTTATTTGGGATAACTTAAAATTATTTTCATCTTACAGAATATCTTTTTTTTATTTTTTTACATTTTTAATTTTAGCTATTATTTTAATTAAAATTCCAACAATATTTAAATCTAAAAAAAAAAATGAGGAATATATTCTTGCAATTACATTTGTTTGTTTGGTTGCCTATTTTTTTTTATTGATCGATATTTTTAATATTTCATCTTTCCACGTAAATAATATTTTTTTAGGTTCTTATGAAAAAAGTCTTGATAGGTATTATATTTATTATAATTTTTTGGATAAAAGAAATACTCATATAAATATATTATTGATTTGTTCCTTTTATTTAATCTTAAAAAAAAATAACATCGGATTTATTTTTCTTGTATCTCTATTTTTTTATAACATAATTACATTATCAAGAATTGAATTATTTATAATTTTTATTTATTTTCTAGCAATTTATTCTGATAAAATAAATTTTAAATATTCTGTATTATTAATATTGATTTTATTTTTTATAGTTTTTTATAGAGATTTATTAACAAGAGGAGGAGCATTTTTACTCTCTTTTTATTGGGAAACAAATAGCTTATTCATCAGTTCAGTAAAAGCAATCAACCAGTTAATTTACCTAGATTATGTTGAAGTATTTAAAGATAATATAAAGTTTTTTCTGAACAACTTTTTTTATTTTAATAATGATTTAATAAACTATTACCCATCAAATTTAATGAAAAATTATTCAACGAGGGGAATTGACTCGATCTATTTATATCATTGGGTCTTTTTGATTTATTTTCTGACGTTTGGTTTTGTAACTAAATTTATATTTAAATCTGATAAGTTTATTTATGTTATTTCTATTTATTTGATAATTATGGCTTTAAGAGGAAATTTTGTTCATAATTTTGGTTTTTGCCTTAAATTGATAATTATTATTTGGTTCACTGAAGTAGTTATAAGATTGATCAAAACAAAAATTAAATGAAAATTCTCCATATTACAAAAGAAATTTACCCCACCAATAAAACAGGATTAGGCGTATCTTCTTATTTTCATAAAAAAATTTTAAAGGAAAAGGGAAATAATTATAAACTAGTGACATCAAAATCATTTTTTGGAAATTCTTATGATAAGAGTTTCTATAGATTATTACCAAGATCTAGGATGTATAATTTAAGAGCTAAAAAAATAATCAAAAATTTTAATCCTGATTTAGTCATAGTTGAAAGTTTGCAAACTTTTATCTCTGAAATTTTTATTTATTCGGCTCAAAACTTGAGAATAAAAACTTGCTTATTTAGTCATGGGGTTTCAATTTTTCCTTACTCAATGAAACTTTCGTATTTTTTAAGATTTATTATTTGGATACCATATATGTTTTTTATGTATCTAATTCTTAGAAAATTAGACTATTTTTTTACATTCTCCACAAAATTTGAAAATTTTAGAAATATTGATTTATTGTTTGTAAAATATTTTTCAAAATCAAAAATTATAAAATATTTTAACACTTCAAGATTTGAGAAATATAGAAATTACAAATTTAAACAAAATGATAATAAAATATTACTTAACATTGGTTATGTTGATCATATCAAGTGTCAAATGAAATTTGTTAATTTAGCAAATCAGCTTAAAAATTTAAATATCAAGTTTGTAATTTGCTATACAAATTATAATTATAATTATTTATCTAAAGTTAAAAAGTTTATTAAAAAAAAAAATATCAAAAATGTTATTTTTATCAAAGGAACAAAAAAAAATATTATTAGTTCATTAAAAAAGTGTAATTATTTAATTTCCACATCAATTACAGAAGTATTTCCAGTAACTATTATAGAAGCTTTATCACTAGGTAAGAGTTCAATCTCATTTAATTTAGGTAATATTAATGCTAATAAATTTATATTTAAATGCTCAAATTTAAATGAGATGAAAAATAAAATTATACATTTAATTAAAAAAAAAAACGAGACAAAAAAAATTAGAGATTATTACAAAAAAAATTTTAGTTTTTTAACTTTAAAAAAAATTATTCAAAAAAATATTCAAATATGAAATTTTCTGTTTTAATGCCAGTACATAATGGAATTAAATTTAGCGATTTAGAAAATTCGTTAAGGTCTATTTTAAATAATTCTAAAAAATTTGATGATTTTGTAATTATAGTTGATGGAATAGTAGACAAGAAAAAAAAAAATTTATTTTTTAAACTAAAAAATAATAAACGAATAAAAATATACTATAAAAAAAAAACTAGCCTTTCAAAAATACTAAACTTTGGTTTAAATAAAACTAAAAATGATCTTGTTTTTAGATGTGATGCTGATGACAAAAATTCAAAAAAAAGATTTGAAGAGCAATTAAAATTTTTTAAAAATAATAAATTAGACATATTAGGAAGCAACTTATGTGAAAAATTCGAAGGGAAAAAATTGGTCAAAATTATGCCTAAGTATATATTTTTAATTAATTTAATATTTAGAAATCCAATAAATCATATGACAGTTATATACAATAAAAAAAAAATTTTAAAAATTGGTGGATATCCAGAGATTCCTTTCATGGAAGATTATGCTTTATGGTTAATGTCTTTTATGAATAAATTAAAAATTGGTAACATACAAAAAACTTTAGTTTATTCGAATCTTGATGTTAATACTTTTAAAAGAAGACGCAATTTGAAAACTATACAATCAGAATTTTATTTATTATTTTTTCTGATGAAAAATAACTTTTTATTGAGCTTAATTTTTGTCATTCCGATTACTTTAAGAATTTTAAGTAAGATTTTACCTTTAGATATGTTTAAAATTTTGTATATATCTTTTAGAAAAAATAATGACTGACCAAATAATAAAATCCTTAAGACTAGATCATTGGTTCAAAAATATTTTCATAATACCAGGTTTTTTAGCAAGTCTTTTTTTTATTGGAAATTATGAAAATCTTACTGAAAATTTATTAAATTTATTTTTATGCTTATTATCTTCCTCGTTGGCAGCATCTTCAAATTATTTAATAAATGAGCACTTAGACTCAAAATATGACAAATTTCATCCAATAAAAAAAAAAAGAAGTTTTGTTAAAAAAAAAATTTCATTATCTTCTCTATTGTCTGTTTATTTTCTTTTGGTAACTAGTTCTTTTTTACTTATTATTGGTTTTAATTTTTTTTATAAAATTACCTTGTTTCTTTTTATTGTATCAGGATGGTTTTATAATATTCCACCAATCAGAACTAAAGATAAACCATATTTAGATATAATTTCGGAATCGTTTAATAATGTTATTAGATTTTTATTGGGTTGGTTTATTTTAATTGATACAATTTTTCCTCCTAGTAGTCTTTTAATTGTTTTTTGGACAGGCGGAGCCTTTTTAATGACAATGAAAAGGTATGCAGAATATAAATATTTGAATAATAAACAATTAGCCTTTAAATATAGAAAATCTTTCAAATATTATGATGAAAGTATTCTACTTTGCCTCTCTTTCTTTTTTGCAATGTGTGTGCCGTTTTTTTTGGGAATATTTTTAATTAAATACAAAATTGAATTTATTTTAACTTTTCCATTTATAGTAGGTTTATTTACAGTTTACTTTAGGTTAGGTCTTAGCAAAAACTCAATAGCGCAAACACCAGAAAAGCTTTATAGAAGTAAAGAATTAATCTTGTTGATATTTTTAATAATTTTTACTTCAATTTATGCATTACAAAATCGATTAAATTTTCTTAATATATTTTTAGCACCAATTGAATTATAGGATTATAGTGTTCTTACAGCTATAATTTAAAAAATATAATAAACATGAAAACTCTAATTCATAAAAAGGAAATTATTATTTTTATTTTTTTTATAAGTATTTATTTTTACGGTTTTTTTGAAGGAATTTATTTAGTAGATGATTGGACTATTTATTCAATTTCTAACTTAGATTTTATTTCGTCGTTTAAAGCAATACATCCTGCATTTTATAATAGACCGTTGTTAGCCCTATTCTTTGCAATAGATTCACAATTTTTTGCTCACAGTTTTAAATTACAATATTCATTAAATATTTTAATTTTGGGATCTTCATCATTGATTATTTTAAGTTCACTTAAAGATTATTTTAAAAATTCATTAATAAAATTTTTTGCATTAATTTTTTTATTTTTCCCAATTTTTTCTTATACGAATATTTTATCTCCCGGTATGCAAATTTCAGGTAATCTTTCAATTTTGCTTTGGTCTTTAAGTTTTTATTTTTTAAAAAAATATTTAAATAATTTAAATATTCTTAATTATTTTATTTCCTCAATATTTTTATATTTATTAATTATAACTTATGAAAGTGCTTTGCCATTGGTTGGAATGAATATAGCCTTTTTAATTTTTGATAAAAATAAATTTAAGAAAATAATTTTAGATTTATCTATTTTATTTTTTTTTATTTTATTTGGATTTTTATCTCAAAGCTTATTATTACCTGATGGCTCTGACGTATCTAGATTTAGAATTGATAACTTTAGTGTTAGTCATATAATCCATAATTTTTTTTTAAATTTATTTCTTTTAATTAATACTTTTTTTTCTTTTCTTGATTTAATCATTATAATTTTAAAAAAAAATCTAATTAATTTATTTCTATTATTATCAATAAGTTTTCTAATATTTAAATATTTTAGAGTTAAAATCTATCATCGAGATTTACAAAAAAAAAAAATTTTAATTTCATTTATTATTTCAACTTTTTTATTAATTCTTATGCATGTAGCATCAGAATCAAAAATATTTTTTTTTGGATATGGTAATAGATCGCTTGCATCGTTGTCTGTAATTTTAACATTATTTTTAATTTTGGTTTCAGAAAATATTCATAAAAATAAAATTATTAAATTTTTATACATTATGTTTTTCTCACTTATTCCTTTATTAATTATTAATCTTCAATTTGAGAATTACAATTTTGCAAAAAATATACAGTATAAAATAAGTTATGCTGAAAAAATAATATTAGAAAATACTAATCAAAAATTATTACATAATCGAGAACAGATCACCTATATTTACTTGGATGAATTCAAGAGTAATGAATATTATAAAATTACATATGATATAGAGAACTTTGACTTGAGACGATTATCGAAAAGTTTAAATGAGAACTTTAGAGGATTTGATTTAAATCCACATAAAGTTTGTCAAAAAATAACATGGGACTTATTTTACTTAGATTATATATTGAGAAGTACTCAAAATTCTAAAGTTATTTATTTAATCAAAAATGAAAAGTTTAAGAAAAGAAAAGGTTTTTCAAGTGAAATAATTAGTGAAATTCGAAGTACTTATAATTGCAATATATTTAAATCTGAATATACAAATAAAGTAACCTATTTACTAAAAAAGTTTTTTAATAATGAAAGTTCAAATATTCAAAATGCGAGAATTGAATTGCAAAAAAATCTTATTTTAACTTTTTTTATTAATTCGATTTATGCTATTTTTTCAAAATAAATTACCTAGACATAAGCTTTATATTAATTTATCAAGCTTGGTACATTCTTTATTTAGAATATTTTTTAGAATAAAAAAAAAAAATATTAAATCTATAGTATATGAAAAATTACAAAAACTTTTTAATACTAAAAATATTTTTACAATCTCCTCATGGAGAGCGGGATTATTTGTCAGTCTCAAATCTTTAAATCTTGAAAAAAATAGTGAAATTTTAGTAACTCCAATTTCTATACCAGACCAGATTAATTCTATCGTTCTTGCAGGATGTAAACCCGTGTTTGTTGATATGGATAAAGAAACCCACAATTTTGACATTGAGGATTTAAAGTCTAAAATTAATGATAAAACTAGAGTTATTCATATTACATATCTTTCAGGAATTATACCTGATCTTGAACAAATTTTAGAAATTGCTAAAAAAAAAAAATTAATAATTATTGAGGATATTTCTCAAGCTTACGGCGCCAAGTATATGAATTATGATATTGGAAACATTGGCACCTTTTCAATTGGCTCATTATCAACTGGAAAGACTTTAGCTTCATTAGCTGGTGGTATTTTAATTGTAAATGATGAAAAATATTTAAATAATCTGATATTTGAAATGAAAGATTTTCAAAAAGAAGCCAAAAAAAACCTTGAGATTAAATTAAATATTTGGCAACTAACTATAAGTTTAGCAACCACCAAGATGATTTTCAACATGTTAACTTATTATTACCTAAAAATATTGAGTATTTTTTTTAAAAAAAAATTTAATGATCCAGAATTAAAAAATAAAATTTATAACAAAAAATTAATAAAAAATACTTTTTATTCAAACCCAGAAATTTTGAGAACTGAATTTCCTTCCGAATTATATTTTGATTTATCTAATAATCAACTCGAAATACTCAATCAAACATTAGACGATTTAGAAAAAAATATATCTAATATGAGATTTCAAGCAAAATTGTACTGTGAAAATTTAAATCAAAATTTTTTAAAATTTATACCTAGAGCATCATTTAAATTTGAAACAAATACCTATTGGCATTTTCCTTTAACATTTAATACCAGAGAAGAAGCAGAAAATTTCAGGTACTCAATGTTTAATAGAGGTTTTGATTGTGTTGGATATGGATTGCCTTTATGCAATGAGATTAAAGCATTTAATAAATTTTCTGAATACCTACCTAATTCAAAACGTATTAGAGAAAATAGTATTTTTTTACCTTTAAATGGTAAATTAAAAAATAAAGATATAAAGAATACAATTAAAGAATTAAATAATTTAAAAATCTAATATGAGTAAATTTTATTTTTCAAATAAAAATATAATAATTACTGGTGCTGCTGATGGTCTAGGTAAGGCAATAAGTGATGAACTTTATGATAAACGTAATAATTTATTTTGTGTTGATATTGACGAAAAAAAACTAAAATCTTTACAAATAAAAAATCCAAGTATCAAAATTTTTAAAACAAATTTAAGTAATTTAAAAGACACAGAAAATTTAATTAAAGAATTAGAAAAATTGAATATAAAATTTGATGTTTTAATTAATTGTGCTGGATACGAAATAGGATCTCTTATCAATGAGGTTCCTGAGGAAGAATTTTACAAAAATTTTAATTGTAATTTTTTTTCACCTTTTTTGTTAATAAAATTTTTTATACAAAACTCTATTAGTGAAAATAAAAAAAAAATCATAAATATGGTTTCTGACACAGCATTTAGAGCAATACCCACTAGGACATCTTATTGCTCTAGTAAAGCTGCTTTAAATTCTTTGACAGAGAGTTTAAGATTAGAGCTGAAAATATTCAATATTGATGTAATAAATGTAATACCGCCTAAATTAGATACAAATTTTTTTAAAAAAATAAAATATTTTGGTAAATTAAATTTGGATAAAATTTATTATAGTGATAGTAGACCTTTTTACTCTCATATTAAGTTTTCTAAACAAGTGATTAAAGAAACTGAAAAGGGTAAAATGTTTATTTATGTATTCTCTATTACTAAATTATTTACTTTTTTAAACTATCTTTTACCTAAAGTTGCTGACATTTTAGTTGAAAAATTAAGTTCCTGGAAAAAAATTAAAAGAAAAATTTAATGAAGTTAAAAGAACTTTCGATAGCTATTATAGCAAAAAAAGAAAAAGAAAATATCGAATTATTTTTACACGAAATATTAGAATATTCAGATGATGTATTTGTTGTAGATAGTAACTCTAATGATGGCACAAAAGAACTTTGCTCAAAATTTAATATTAGATACATTAATGATAATAACTTGGGTAAAGGAGACGCTCAAAGAGTTGCGGCTAATCATGCCAAATATGAAAATATAATTTTTTTTGATGGTGATGGTTCTCATGATCATAATGATATCCCTCGAATGTATGAAATTTTATATGAAAAAGATACGGATTGTGTAATTACTAGTAGAATAACTGGTGGAAGTTTAGATGTTATTTCAAATATTTCTTTTATTGGTTTTTTAAGATTTACAGGAAGCAATTTGATTACTTTGCTTTTTAATAGATTTTTTAAAACCGCTCATACAGAAACACTTTATAGTTTTAGAGGGATTAAAAAAAAAGTTTTTCATAATTTAAAAACAAAAGAAAATGGGTTTGGCATAGAATTAGAAATGTTATATTTGCTTAAAAAGTTTAATTACAATACCAAAGAGTTTCCTAGCAGAGAAAAACTAAGAAAATTTGGATATTCCAAACTAAATACAATATCTGGAATATATTTTATTTATCTAATTATTAAATATTATTTAAATTATGTCCTCAATTTTAAAAAAAATTAAGCTATATCAAATAATTTTTATTTTTATTTATTCCACATTAGGTATTTTTATAATATTTAATTATGGTCTTTATCATGATGATTGGGGTTTTTTTGTAGAAAATAATTCATCTTTTAAGCAACATGCAAAGTATATTTGGCAAACTGAAGGATCGTTACTTAATAGATATGTAAATGTACCTTTTTATATTTTAACCTCATTAATTCACAATATCAAATTAATTTACTTATTTTGGTTAATAATAGGTTTTTTTATATGTTGGCAACTTCATGATTTATTTGAACTTGTTTTTGAAAAATCTATCTTAAAAAAAAATGATAAATTCATTGAGCTGTATCTACCAGCTTTAATATTATTATGGTATTTTTTACCTTTCAATATAGGCGGACAGGTTTGGACAGCAGACTTACACGTCAAGGTATCTTTCATTTTTTTTTTAGCACATTTTCAATTTTTTTTAAGAAATAAATTTTTTTTCACAATTCTTTTTCAAATATTAGCTTTTAATAGCTATGAAATGTTTTATTTTTTAAATTTAACCTTTGTAATCATATTTTTTATGATTGGATCAATTGGTGGAAAAGAGCTTAAGAAATATATTTATTATTCTGTTTTAATTCTTATTTTTTTTATAATTGACAGAAAAAGAGACTATTATGAGTTTGAGCTATTTTCTTTTATCTTAAATAATTTAGTAAATATACCTAGATTTTTTTACGCAATTTATTCGTCATTTCAAACATATTTACATCCCGTCTTATTTATTATTTTAATGCTCCCAATATTCTACCCAATAAAAAAATTTTGGTTATCGAGTCAGTTAGAAAAGAAAAATAAAATTTATTTTATTTTTTTAATAATTTTATCTTTTTGTCTTAATAGTGCAATTTTGGTTGGAGGTCATTATGGTTTTGTGGGACAGGGGGTATTTTCTAGATCGATGTATGGAGCCTCTTTTATAATTTTATTTTTTTTAATTTTTATTTTTAGTATTGCAGTAAATAGAAATAATACCTTAGTAATTATTTATTTTACTTTTATTAGTATTTTAGGATTTGTTGGAGAATCTTTAAATTGGAAAAAAAGCTGGAGAGTACAAACTGAAGTATTTAATTCTGACATTCTTAAAAATAATAAAGATGAATTTGATTTATCAAAAAAATATATAGTTATTTTTAAAGGTCCATGCAGTATTAACGGTGTAGAAATTTTTGCAGCACCCTGGGATATTACTCGGTCTATGGTAAGTAGGAATCTAGAATTCGAAAATCTAAAATTTATTCCAATTCAAAATTGGGAAGCAAAAATTACAGATAAAGTTAAAAATAAGCAGTATGATCAAGATAAAATTAATCAATTTAAGAAGTTTTTAAAAATACATACTTATTATTATCCTCTTGAAAACTATGAAAGTATTTATCTATGGGATTATTTTAAAAACAAATCTGAAATTTTAATTAAGTATGATAGCAAATATTTATTGAGTCTGAATGAGTCAGAGATTTATGATATTAATAATCAATTAAAAAAAATTAATGAAACATCTAAATGTCAAATTGATACAAAAAATTATAAAAATAATTTATCTATTCTAAGAAAAATCTTTAAGACTCAATTTTTTAAAATTACATAGCCTCTATTTTTTTTTATTATTCTTTTGTAAAAAATTTTGTATCCTTTTTTTCTGAATTCTTTTAAAAAAATTGGTGTTACATATATAATAAATACATCATTTTTTAACGATTTATGAATTTTAGAAATAAATTTAATTGTATTTAATTTGTTAAAAGGATTAAAAATATAAATTACTTTTGTCTTTTTTGGAAACTTGAAATCAAATACATCTTTGTTTATTAATTTTATTTTTTTTTTATCTAAGTTATTTTTTTTAATATTATTAATTGCACATTTAAACAATATATCATCATTTTCTATTCCAATTATTTTTTGAAATTTTCTTTTTTGCATGTAACAAATGAATCTTCCAGAACCAGACCCGACGTCAACTATTATGCTATTATAAAGTTTTTGATTGATAAGAAATTCCTCAATTTCTTTTAATATAAATAGTGGGGTAGGTAAATGGTCAAAAGTATTGATATTATTAATTTTTTTAAATTTAAACTTTGTTTCAAAAAAATAACAATAAATTTCACCTAAAATAATTTTAAAAGTAGAAATTATTCCCCAATTATTTAAAGTTTTAAATATCAAATTTATAGCTTTTAAAAAGATTTATGATAATAGCTAAATTATATTCTTTATGTCTAAGAACAACAAAATTATTTACCCTTTATTAGAAAATGCATTCTCAAAAGAGGATTTGAATTGTGGAATAAAAGTTTTGAAATCAAAACAGATTACCATGTCAAAAAAAACGATAAATTTTGAGAAAACATTTGCTAAAAAAAACGGATCAAAATACGCTATTATGACAAATTCGGGGTCTTCAGCAAATTTACTTGCACTTTCAGCATTAACTAATCCTTTAAATAAAAAAAGAATAAAAGAGAGATCAGAGGTAATTATACCTGCAATTTGCTGGTCTACATCTTTGTGGCCAATTTTACAAAATAACCTTAAACCTGTTTTTGTAGATATAGACATTAACACATTTAATATTTCATTAATCGATTTAAAAAAAAAAATATCATCAAAAACGAGAGCTATAATGTTAATCCATGTTTTGGGATTAAGCACAAACATGGATGAATTAATAAAGATATGTAAAAAAAAAAATATTTATTTAATAGAAGATACTTGTGAAAGTTTAGGTGCAAAATTTAAAAATAAAAATTTAGGAACTTTTGGAAGATTTGGAACTTATTCATTTTATTATTCTCATCAAATAACTTCTGGTGAAGGAGGAATGGTAGTATGTAATAATTTTGATGATTATAATTTATTAAAGTCTCTAAGATCTCATGGATGGTCGAGAGGTACAATTTTTGAAAAAAAAGGCAAATTTAAAAAATTCAATTTTATAACCGCTGGTTACAATCTAAGACCCACAGATATACAAGCTGCTATAGCTAATAATCAATATAAAAGACTAGAAAAATTTAAACATCAAAGAAATCAGAATAGAAACTTAATAATAAAAAGTTTAAGAAAATCATCCAAGTGGAGTAATCAATTTAGTTTTACCTCATATGATGAAAAGAAAATAAAACCTAGTTGGTTTGGACTACCTATTTTACTAAACAAAAAATTAATCAAAAAAAAAAAAATTTTTTTAAATTATCTAGATAAAGTTGGAATAGAAAATCGGCCGATTTTAAGTGGTAATTTTTTAAATCAGCCTGCTTCTCGAATTTATAAATTTGATAATCCAAGACACTATAAATTTGCTAACGAAATAGAGAACAGAGGTTTTTTTATAGGTCTTCACACAAAACCAATTAATAAAAATACTCTTAATTTTTTAGTAAAAAATTTAATGAAAATTGATGAAATATAAAATATATAAGGTTGGCCTGACAGGTTCAACTGGTGTAATTGGCAGTGTTTTAAACAATAGATTAAAAAAAAAATATAAAATTTTTAAATTTAGAGGGGATATTAGAAACAAAAAAGATGTTTTTCAATGGATTGAAAAATATAAATTTGATTATCTAATTCATTTAGCTGCAAAAGTAGATATTAAAGAGGTTAATAAGAATAAAAGTTTGGCTTATCAAGTAAATTTTGGAGGAACAAGAAATATTGTTGAAGGATTAAAAAAATATAACAATAAGTGCATGATATTTTTCGCTTCTACATCACATGTGTATAATTTTTCAAAAAAAAAAATAAATGAAAATAGTTTAAAAAAACCAATTACTCTTTATGGTCAATTAAAGTTAAAATCTGAAAATTATCTGATTAAAAATTATGATAAATCGAAAGTATGTGTAGGTAGAATTTTTAGTTTTACCCATTTTAAGCAAAACAAAAATTTTTTTGTTCCCTCGATTTTTGATAAGATTAAAAATAATATGTTTTATGATGTGCTAAAAATACAAAATGAATATAGAGATTTTGTAAGTGTTGATGATATTTGTAGAGCTATTGAATTTTTTATTGAGAAAAAAATCTCTGGTATATTCAATATTTGTAATGGAAAAAAGATTCATCTCACTAGTATAGTTAATTTTTTTTGTTTTAATTTAAATAAAGTAAAAATAAAAAAAAATTATAAAACTTTAAAAAGAGAAAAATTTTTAGTTGGTAATAATCAAAAAATAAAAAAATTAGGTTTTAATTTTAAATCTAATATTTATGATATTTTGAATGAATTTATTGAAAACAAATACTAAATATGAATTATGTCATCGCTACATCCGCTAGATCTATAAAATATCACGATATTGCAAAATATGTTAAATCAATTAACAATCAAAAAATTTTACCAAAGATTGTATATTTTGTTGACGATGGAAAAAACCCAACTGGTTTAAATGATTTCCTAAAATATTCTTTTAAATTTAATATAAAATTAATTTATATAAAAAACTCTAATCATCTTGGTATACCAAAATCTTTAAATAAAATAATAAAAATATCTGAGTTTCCTTTAATTATGAGACTTGATGCTGATGATGAGTGGAAATCTAATCACGCATCAAACTTAATAAATATTTATAAAAGAAATAAAAGTTCTCTAATAATTGCTGAAAAAAAAAAAATAAATTATTTAAGAAAATTTTTACACGATAAATATTTAGTATTTGATAATCCAACCATTCATTCTTCATGGTTAATTAATTTAAATATAAATACATCATTTAGATACATTATTGAATTTCCTGAGGATTACTCAACATTATCTCATTATTTTAGGAAGGGTTATAAGATTTATTTAACTTCGAATGAGACAACAATTTATAAAAATAATCCTTATGGTCAGTCAAAAAATAAATTTGCTAACAAAGATATTTGCAAAATTAGAAAAAAAAATTTCACCAATTATATCAAATTGTTTAAAAATAAAGGTTTAAACCTAGAAAATTCTATCGAGTTTTTTTATATTAATTTATTAAATTTATTAAATTTATTTAGGAAATAAAAAATTTATTTTGTGTCTCACTAAATTTATTAAAATAATTAAAAGAATAGAATTAAAATCTAGTAAAATAAATTTTTTATTAAGATTAAACAAACATAAAAAATATTTTTGTATTAAATATCCGTAATATAAAGCCACACTTTTGGATAAATAAATGGAACTTCAAATAAATTTTTGCAAATATTCATGGAAACTTTTGTAAATTCATTGTTCAAATAATAACTATAATTGCTAATATATTTCCAATCTTGAAATAATTCTCCGCTATAAATTGGATAGAATTTCCAAATTTCAAAATATTGAAATAATGATAAAATAACTAGTATAATCAAAATATTTACTAAATTTTTTTTGGGAAGTATTTAAATTATGGTTTACAATCTCAATTTTTATGTATAAAGAATTTGTGCCTGGTGATTATTGCGAGAGTGTTATACCCGATCCCATTCCGAACTCGGAAGTCAAGCCTTTCAGCGCCAATGGTACTTTGTCTTAAGACATGGAAGAGTAGGACATTGCCAGGCATAAACTTCAATATTACACTCACTTTAAAAAAACATTATTATATAATCTAAGTTAATGTTAAAAAAAAATATACTAGTTACTGGTGGAGCAGGATATATTGGAAGTCATGTTGTCAATTTGTTAATCGAAAAAGGTTATAATATCACTGTTATAGATAGTTTGATAACAGGATCAAAAAAATTAGTTAATAAAAAAGCTGATTTTTTTATATGTGATGTGAGTGATAAGAAAAAAGTTTCGAAAATTTTAAAGAAAAAAAAATTTGATGTTGTACTTCATTTTGCAGGATTAATAAGAGTTGATGAGTCGATAAAAAAACCTAAAAAATATTTTCTCTTTAATTTTAAAAAATCAAAAATTTTTTTTGAAAATTGCATTAACCATAATATAAAAAAAATAATATTTTCATCAACCGCTTCATTATATGGAAATACAAAAAAAAAAAAAATTTCAGAGAAGAATGAGGTTAAACCAATAAATCCATACGCTAAAAGTAAGCTTAAATTTGAAAATTATTTGGTTAAAAAAAGTAAATCTCATAACCTAAAATTTATAATTTTAAGATATTTTAATGTTGCTGGAGCTGATAAAAAATTAAGATCAGGGTTAATATCAAAGTATTCGACTCACTTAATTAAAGTTGCCTGCGAAGTTGCAACAGGAAAGAGAAAGATTTTGATAGTAAATGGTTCAGATTACAATACACCAGATGGAACTCCAATTAGAGATTATATTCATGTATCAGATCTAGCTGATATACATTATATATGTGCAAAATATTTATTAAAAGATGGATCATCTCAAATTTTTAATTGTGGTTATGGAAAAGGTTACTCAGTTTTTGAAGTTATTAATGCAATAAATAAAATTTTAAAAAGAAAAATACCTTACAAAATTGGACCAAGAAGAGATGGAGATGTTGAACAAATTATTGCTGATACAAAAAAGTTTAATAAATTTTTTTCTTGGCAACCAAAAAATAATTCATTAAAAAAAATAATTAATACGGCTTTAGCATGGGAAAAGATATTAGAAAAAAAATAAAAAAAATTTTAGTTGTAACTGGTGGTGCGGGCTTTGTTGGATCAAACTTAATCGAATTATTACTTAAAAAAACTAAATATGATATAATTTCAATCGATAATTATTCTAGTGGTAGTAAGCAAAATCATTTTGAATCAAATAGAGTTAAATACATTGCAGGCAATACAAAAAACATAAGTTTATATTTAAATAAATTTAAAAAAAAAATTATTACTATTTTTCATTTTGGAGAATTTTCTAGAATTTATCAAAGTTTTTTGAAGTTTGACGAGTGCTATAAATCAAATACAATTGGTACTCAAGCTGTTTTTAAGTTCTGTTTAGATAATAGAATAAAAATAATTTATTCAGCTACTTCTGCTAGCTTAGGTAATAATGGTAATGATAAAAATTTATCCCCTTATGCATTTTCTAAATCAAAAAATTTAGAATTATTGGAAAATTTACGAAAATGGTTTAATTTAAAATTTGAAATCATTTATTTTTATAATGTTTATGGGTCGAGACATATTCAAAAAGGGGATATGGCTACTGTAATTGGTATATTCGAAAATAATTATAAAAAAAAAAAACCATTACCAGTTGTAAAACCTGGATCACAAACTAGAAGATTTACTCATATTAACGATACAGTTAACGTCTGTTATGAAGCTTGGAAAAATAAAAAATGTTGCCATTACAGTATTTCTCACAAGAAAAACTACTCTATTATAGAGGTTGCTAAAATGTTTAATTCTAGAATTAAATTCTTAAAATCTAGACCTGGCGAAAGGTACGCTTCAGCCCTAACAAAGATTTCACAAGGTAAAAATATAATTCAAAGATTTGGAAGAATAAGTTTGAAAGATTATGTAACATCGTTTATAGAAGGTATAAAATCATGAAAATAAAAAGCTCGCTCAAATCAATCATCAAAAGAGATTTAAACTCTAAACTCGTAAGAAGGCGGGGGAGAGTTTACGTGATTAATAAAACAAATCCAAAATTTAAAGCAAGACAGAAGTAATTTTTATGGATAATGAAAACCATAAAAATACATGGAATAATTTTACTAAGTTTGTTCTCTGGGGAACCGTGGCTGTAATATTTGTTTTGGCTTTAATGGCAATATTCTTACTATAAAATTTTAAATGAAAATTGGATCTATATTTGAAAACCAAAAATTTGAAAAAAGAATAGCTTTAACCCCAGATATTGTGAAAAAATATGTTTCACTTGGATTTGAGATATTTTTAAGTGAAAATTATGGTTTACATTTAGGTATAGAGGATAAAGAATATTTAGATCTCGGGGTAAAATTTAAAAAAAATGAAGATGAAATTTTACAAAGCTCGGATCTTATAATTCAATTAGGAATTTTATCAGATAAAAAAATTTCACTTATTAAAGATAATCAAACTTTAATAGGTGTTTTAAATCCTTATGAAAATGAGGAAAAGTTAAAAAATCTAAAAGAAAGAAAAGTAAATCTCTTTTCCTTAGAGCTTTTGCCAAGAATAACAAGAGCACAATCAATGGATATATTGTCTTCTCAAGCAAATCTTGCGGGATACAAGGCAGTAATAGAGTCTTTTGCAAATTTTGAGAAAGCAATACCTATGATGATGACAGCTGCAGGCACAATTCCTGCAGCAAAAGTTTTGGTTGTTGGTGCAGGTGTCGCGGGACTCCAAGCGGTTGCAACAGCAAAAAGAATGGGTGCAATAGTTTTTGGCACAGATGTAAGAATGGCATCTAAAGAACAGGTGGAAAGTTTAGGAGGTAAATTCCTAACTGTGGAGGGTTCGGAAAATTTGGAAACTGAAGGCGGTTATGCAAAAGAGGCTTCCGAAGAATTTAAAAAAAAACAAGAGGAATTGTTAGCAGATACATTAAAAAGAATTGATATAGTAGTATGCACAGCATTGATACCTGGAAAAAAAGCCCCACTAATTATCAAAGATTATATGATAAGCAATATGCAACCTGGATCTGTAATTTATGATTTAGCAGCAGTTCAAGGTGGAAATACAGCATTTACGGAGGCAGACAAAATTATTGAAAAAAATGGTGTAAAAATTATGGGTGAACGTAATATTTTAAACAAACTACCAATCTCTGCATCTAATTTATATGCAAAAAATGTATTTAACTTTATAGAAAATTTATATGATAAAGATCAAAAAAAAATTAACATTAATCTAGAGGATGAGATAATAAGTAAAACTTTAATTAAATAAAATTATGGAAATTGATCCTTTGATATTTAGACTAAGCATTTTTATCCTCTCTATTTTTGTTGGGTATTATGTTGTTTGGAGTGTTACACCATCATTACACACTCCCTTAATGTCTGTTACAAACGCTATTTCCTCTGTAATTATAGTTGGAGCAATTATTGCAGGATTATCTGGAGATCCACAAAGTGTTTTCAATACATCGAGTATATTTGGCTTTTTAGCAATTGCACTTGCAGCAATAAATATTTTTGGCGGGTTCTTAGTAACACAAAGAATGTTGGCAATGTATAAGAAAAAGAAAAAAGAAAAATAATGATTTCAGCAAACTTATCAGCAATTTTTTATTTAGTCTCGGGGGTGTTATTTATTCTTGCTTTGAGAGGTCTCTCATCACCGGAGACATCTAGACAAGGAAATCTATTTGGAATTTTAGGAATGATTATAGCTGTTACTGTAACTTTTTTATCAATAGGAACTTTTTCAAGTGGGTTTATTTTTGTTATAATTTTTATTGTGGTTGGGGGTTCAATTGGAGCCTTTATAGCGTATAGAATTCCAATGACAGCTATGCCAGAATTAGTAGCGGGGTTTCATAGTTTAGTTGGACTAGCTGCAGTCTTCGTAGCTATTTCAGCATTTTTAAATCCTGTAGCATTCAATCTTGGCTCACCTGGAAATATTAAACTTGGAAGCTTAATTGAAATGTCAATCGGAGCCGCAGTTGGAGCTATAACATTTTCAGGATCTGTAATTGCTTTTTTAAAATTGCAAGGAATTATGTCCGGTTCACCAATTACATTTAAAGGTCAACATCCACTTAATGCAATAATTTTAATTTCGATAATTATTTTAATTTACCTATTGTGTTCAACTCAATCATCAAATTTGTTTTGGATATTATTATTCGTTTCCTTTTTAATTGGTTTTCTCTTGATAATTCCAATTGGTGGAGCGGATATGCCAGTTGTAATTTCAATGCTAAATTCTTATTCTGGATGGGCAGCGGCGGGAATTGGTTTTACTCTCGAAAATACAGCTTTAATAATTACGGGTGCTTTGGTGGGCTCATCAGGTGCAATATTGTCTTACATCATGTGCAAAGGTATGAACCGTTCATTCTTCAATGTAATCTTGGGAGGGTTTGGAGCTACCGATGATACATCAAGCAAATCATCTAAAGAGCAAAGACCAGTCAAAAGTGGTAATGCTGATGATGCGGCATTTCTCATGAAAAACGCTTCCTCAGTTATAATTGTTCCTGGATATGGTATGGCAGTGGCTCAAGCTCAACATGCTTTAAGGGAAATGGTCGACACATTAAAGAAAAACGATATAAAAGTTTCATACGCTATTCATCCAGTGGCCGGTAGAATGCCTGGACATATGAATGTTTTATTAGCTGAGGCAAACGTACCATACGATGAAGTATTTGAGTTAGAGGAAATAAATAACGACTTTGCAAATGCAGATGTTGCTTTTGTAATTGGTGCTAATGATGTAACTAATCCAGTTGCAAAAACTGATCCTCAAAGTCCAATTTATGGGATGCCCGTTCTTGATGTAGAAAAATGTAAATCTGTATTGTTCGTAAAAAGAAGTCTTTCACCTGGCTACGCTGGAATTGATAACGACTTATTTTATAAAGAAAATACTTTGATGTTATTCGCAGATGCAAAAAAAATGACTGAGGATATTACAAAAAATTTATAAGATAAAATGAGTATAAAAATTTTTTGTGATATTGCAGATTTAAATTTAATTAAAAAATTTCATAAATTAAAAATTATAAAAGGTTTCACAACAAATCCAAGCTTGATGAGAAAAGCTGGTGCAAAAGACTACAAATTATACTCAAAAAAGATTCTAAAAGTTTGTAAAACTAAACCAATTTCATTTGAGGTTTTTGCAGATGACCACAAATCTATGATTAATCAAGGATTAAAAATAAATGAATGGGGTAAAAATATTTACGTAAAAGTACCTGTAGTTAATTCCAAAAATAAATTTTCAGGTAAAGTTATAAAAAAATTAAATAATCAAAATATTAAGTTAAATGTTACAGCTGTTTATACAGCAAAACAAACAAAAAAAATTTTAGACAAAATTAATAAAAAAACAAAAGTGATAATTTCTATATTTGCAGGAAGAGCTGGTGATGCAGGGAAGGATCCTGTACCTGAATTTGTAAAGAGTATCCGGTTAGCAAAAAAATACAATAATGTAGAAATTTTATGGGCTAGTGTAAGAGAGCCATACAATTTTATACAGGCGAAACAATTAGGTTGTCATATAATAACGATACCACCTAGTATTATTGAAAAAATCGAAAAATTTGGCAGCTCATATAAAAAGCTCACAACAGAAACTGTAAAAGCTTTCTTAGTTGACAGTAAAAAATCAAGATTTAAGATATAAATAGATTGGTTGCGGGGGACGGATTTGAACCGCCGACCTTCAGGTTATGAGCCTGACGAGCTACCAGACTGCTCCACCCCGCGATATAATTAAATTCTATTTCTTAATTTATTTAATTTTTTTACTCTTTTAATATTTTCTTGGAGTATTCTCTTTTTTTTTTCAGACGGTTTTTCATAAGTATTTTTTATTTTTATTACCTTAAAAAATCCATCTCTTTGAAGTTTTCTCTTTAAAACTCTTAGAGCTTGTTCAACATTGTTATCTTTTACGTCTATTTTAATAAATTCCTCCAAAAAAATGTTTGAATAACATTTTTATAATTTTATGTCTATAAATTTTATTCATAATTTTGATATTTATTTTAATTTTGCTTTTTCTTTTTCCTTTTTTTCTCTTTTTATTCTTCTTTCTGCCTTTTCTATTGCTTCTATCAAATCTTTTTGTGAAAAAAGGTTAAGCGCTACAGGGTCTTTAGGACTCAAATTATTATAATTCCAATAACTCTTATTTCTTATTGAAGTAACAGAATTTTTTGTTATCCCAATTAATCTTGAAATTTGTGAGTCTTTTAAAATATTATGTTGTTTAATTAACCATAATGCTGAGTCTGGTTTGTCCTGTCTTTTTGACAAAGGAATATATTTTTTAATTTTTTTTTCGTTATTAGATATTTCTACGTCGGTATTTTTTATATTTAAAGGTCTATTAATATCTTTAGAGGATAAATCAATCTCCTCTCTTGAAAGTTGACCAGTTATTATGGGATTGTATGCTTTAATACCTTTTGCAACCTCACCATCTGCAATACCTTGGACCTCTACTTCATGTAAATGGCAAAATTCAGCTATTTGTTTAAAAGTGAGTGTAGTATTCTCAACGAGCCACAAAGCTGTAGCCATCGGCATTAATGGAGCTTTTGACATTTAGTTTTTTTTTTCTGATTTAAAATTTTGAAATTTTTTATTAAACTTACTAATTCTTCCTTTATCCATAAGTTTTTGCTTCCCTCCAGTCCAGGCAGAATGAGACTTAGGATCAATTTCTAATTTTAATACGTCTCCTTCAGTCCCCCAAGTCGATTTAGTCTCAAATTGAGTTCCATCTGTCATTTCAACTTTAATTGTATGGTATTTAGGGTGTATATTTTTTTTCATTCGGTGTCTTATAGCAAAAGTTTCTTTTAAAACAATTAAAAGTTGCTTATTTTTTCCATTAATTTTTCATTAATATCGGGACTTGAGGCAATTATTTTAAAGTCTTTAATATTATTAAGGTTAATTTTGTTAATCACACCTCCTGCCTCTTCGACAATAACTAATCCTGCCGCAATATCCCATAAGTGTAAATTTTTTTGAAAGTATCCATCATATCTTCCACAAGCTATGTATGCCATATCTAAAGCTGCAGAGCCTGATTTTCGAAAAGAAAATTCCATTTTTCCCTCTACATTTCCACTAGTTGCAAATAAGCATTCTCGCATATTATTTTTTTTAGATACTCTTATTCTTTTATTATTTAAGTAAGCTCCATTATTTTTTTCAGCATAAAACATTTCATCCTTTATTGGATCAAAAATTAGGCCAGATATTATTTCATTTTCACGTTTTAAAGCAATCGAAGTTGCAAAATGAGGAATTCCATGTAAGAAATTCACTGTTCCGTCTATCGGGTCAATTACCCAAGTATTTTTGATGTCCTTATTTTTTTTCACCCCATTTTCCTCACTTATAATCGAATAATCTGGTTTGCCCTTAGATAATTCATCTATTAATATTTTTTCTACTCTTAGATCAGAGTTTGTTACGAAATCTGATGGCCCTTTTTTGGATACTTGAAGTTTTTCAATTTCTCCAAAATCTCTAATAAGTATTTTGGATGCTTTTTCACAAGCTTTAATCATTAAATTTAAATTTGCTGAAATTGAATTCATTTTTTTTAAATTTTTTTAACGTATTCTAAATTTCTGGTATCAATAATAATTTGATCACCTGCTTCAATAAATGGTGGAACCTGTATACTTAATCCGTTATCTAAAGTAGCTGGCTTATAAGATGAAGAGACTGTTTGACCCCTTAGAGCAGCGTCTGTTGTATCAATCTTGCATTCAACTTGATTAGGCAAATCTATTGAAATTGGATCATTATTATAAAAACTTATGGTCACTTTTAGATTTTCTGTCAGCAACCTCCCTTTTTGTCCAACTATATTTTTCTTTATTTGAATTTGCTCAAAAGATTTCGGATCCATGAAAAAAAAGTTATTTTCATCTTCGTAACAATAATTAAAACTAATTTCTTCTAAAGATGCTTTTTCCACACTTTCATTTGATCTAAATCTCTCGTTTAATTTTGTATTTTTGTTCACACTTTTCATCTCTACTTGTGCAAAAGCTCCACCTTTTCCAGGTTTTACATGTTGTGTTTTTAAGACTTGCCATAAATCATCTTTGTACTCAAGCAACATGCCTACTCTTATTTCACTAGCATTTATTTTCATTTTAATTTCCTTATTGCTTCAAAAGGTTTAAGTTTTTTATTTTTCCAAACGTAGCTTGAAATAGCCAATAAGTTAGCTTTATTCAATAAAAGATTTTTATAGTTATTATAATTGATGCCACCAATCGCAACTATTGGTTTTTTTGTGATTTTTCTAGCTTTTTTTAATATACTTAACGATGGTTTGTATTTTGTTTTTTTAGTGCTTGTTGAGTAAAAGGCTCCAAAAGCTATATAATCGGCTTTATTCTTCAAAGCAACTTTTGCTAATTTAATTGAGTTATGACAAGTAATCCCAATTATTTTATCACCAATCAATTTTCTTGCTTTATGAATACTCATATCATTCTGACCTAAATGGCAACCATCAGCATTTAAGTGTTTGGCCAAATAAGCATCATCATTTACCAAAAATTTAACTTTAAATTTTTTACAAATTTTTTTTATCCTTTTTCCAATTATTAATTTTTTTTCAATTTTTTCGTTTTTGAGTCTAAGCTGAAAAAAACTCACTTTTTCTTGTTTCAAGATATTTTCAAGATGAAAATAAAAAGTTTTATCAATTTTTAATGGTGAGATTAAATAGATAAATTTTTTTTTATTATATCTCAAGATCTTTAGACCAATTTCCTTGAGCAGCCAATGTATTCATTTTTGCTCGATGGTTAAAGATTTTTTGAGTACCCTTAATATTCTTTATATCTTTTGACCAAAATTTTAGGGCACTTTGTTGAAGTGCCCTTCCGTAAGAATAGCTCATTATAAAATTAGTATCGTTATACTTATTTATTAAATTTAAATTTTCTGTTGCCTCTAGCTCTGATTGTCCACCAGATAAAAAAGCAATCCCAGGTACTTCTGTTGGAACACAGTTTTTTAAGCATTTTAGAGTCAATTTTGCAACTTCATTATTTGAAATTTTATTTTTTGACATATTTCCAGCTAAAATCATATTTGGTTTTAGAATAATTCCTTTTAAATCCACCTTGTGAAAAATCAATTCCTCAAAACACTTTTCAATTACATTCGATGTTTTTTCATAGCAATCTTTAGCAGAATGTTCACCATCCATTAAAACCTCTGGCTCTACTATTGGTACCATATTACATTCTTGAACTAATGCAGAATATCTTGCTAAAGCGTGAGCATTAGAACTTATCGCAAGCTTACTCGGAAATTCCTTTGTGATATTATAAACTCCTCTCCATTTAGTAAATTTTGCACCAATCTTATAATATTCCTTTAATCTTTCTCTCAATCCATCAAGTCCTTCTGTAATTTTTTCATCTGGGGAACCTGCCAAAACCTTTGCTCCTGTGTCCACTTTAATTCCCGGCAATGATCCCATTTCAGAAATTAACTCAGTAATCTTATTTTTTTTTGACGATATTTGTTTTATAGTTTCATCGTACAAAATAACACCTCCAATACAGTCAGCCATACTAGTTGAACTAAAAAGTGCCTCTCTAAATACCAACCTGTTCTTAGGAGTTGATGGTACGTTAACACTTTCAAGTCTTTTTGTCATAGTACCTGTGCTTTCATCCGCAGCCAAGATACCTTTTCCTTTCCCAATTATTTTTAAAGCAATATTATTTAATTCAGACATTTTAATTTAAGGCTTTTATACCAGGAAGGTCTTTTCCTTCAAGGTATTCTAAAAAGGCTCCACCAGCAGTTGAAACAAAATTGAAATTATCTATTGCATTCATTTGATTTAAAACTGCTATTGTATCTCCTCCTCCAGCAATAGAATAAATTTGGTTTTTATCATTTTTTTCAATGATTTTTTTTGTAATTTCATAACAACCATTCGCAAAGTTTGGATTTTCAAAATATCCTACTGGCCCGTTCCATAAGATTGTTTCACTTCTCTCAATGATATCTCTAATTTTTTTTATTGTTTTTGGTCCTATATCTAAAATTAAGTCATCATTGGAAACTTCACTAAGTTCTTTGATTATGGCCTTGTCATCCATACTTTTTCCAACTACGACATCCTCTGGATAATTGATTAAACAAGAATTTTTTTTTGCTGTTTCGAAAATGTCATCAATTACTGATTTGCAATTCTCTTCTTTTAAAGATTTTCCAACTGGATTACCTTTGTAATTTAAAATATTATTAGCCATTGCTCCAGCAATTATAATGTTATCAAACTTAGGTATTAAGTTTTTTATAAGACCTATCTTTGTAGATATTTTAGCTCCACCAATAATGCAAGTAACTGGTTTTTTTATTTCTGTAGTAACTTTTTTTAGGGCACTTATTTCCGTTTCAAACTGTAAGCCGGCAAATGATGGTAAAAATTTAGTGATTTTGCTTACAGATGCGTGAGCCCTATGTGAGCAAGAAAAGGCATCATTGACGAAAATATCTCCCAGCTCTGCTAAATTTTTTGAAAAATTAATATCATTTTTTTCTTCCTCCACATAAAATCTTATATTCTCTAGAAAAACTATCTGATCTTTTGAGTTTTTAAATAAGTCTTCTTTTTTTATTTTATAAATATTTCCCTTAACCAATTTTATTTTTTGATCTATTTTTCTCTCTAAATTTTCACAAATTGGTTTTAAAGATAGATCAAAATTTATTTTCCCTTTTGGTCGACCTACATGTGAGATTACTAAAACTTTGGAATTTTTTTTAATAAGGAAATTTATGACAGGTAATATCTTGTTAATCCTTGTCTCATCAATAATCACTTGGTTCTTGAGAGGTACATTTAGGTCAAGCCTTAATAATACAACTTTGCCTTCAAGATTTCCTTGATCTTTTAGATACTTCATTAAGAAATTTTATAAAGGTGTTGTGCAATATCACACATCCTGTTTGAAAAACCCCACTCATTATCATACCACGCTGAAATTTTACCCATTTTTTTCCCTATTACATTCGTTAAACTTCCATCAATAATTGACGAAGCAGGATTATGATTGAAATCTATAGATACAAGTTTTTCTTTTGTGAATTCAAGAACTTTATTTTTTTTACTAAAACTTTGAAACACTGAATTTATTTTTTCGATACTCAAATCTTTTTTTGTACAAAACACAAGTTCAATTAAAGAAACATTTGGTGTTGGCACCCTCATTGCTATACCTTCTAATTTACCTTTAAGAGAAGGAATTATTTCGCCTATTGCCTTTGACGCACCAGTTGAAGTTGGAACAATAGATTGGCTTGCAGATCTTGCTCTTCTTAGATCTTTATGAGAATTGTCTAAAATTCTTTGATCACTTGTGAATGCATGAATAGTAGTCATAAAACCTTTTTCAATTTCAAAATTTTTATTTAAAATAAAAGCTACAGGTGCAAGACAATTAGTTGTGCATGATGCAGCAGAAATGATTTTGTCATTTTTTTTCAATTCTAACTCATTTACTCCGTATACAATTGTTTTATCTGCATTTTTACATGGGGCAGAAACAATAACTTTTTTCGCACCATTTTTTAGATGGGTTTCCAATTTGTCCTTAGAGTTAAATTTACCAGTGCATTCGAAAACGTACTCTACACCATGTTTTTTCCAATCAATATTATTTAAATTAGTTTCTTGGGTAAAAGAAATTTTATTATTATTAATAATCAAGTTTTTCTCATCAAAATTAATTTCTGCATTAAATTTTCCATGAATAGAATCATATTTTAAAAGTTTTGAGCTTGCTTCTGAATCTGCTCTATTATTTATATGTTTGATCTCTATATTTTTGTAATTATTTTCAATAATTGAACGAATAATCATTCTTCCTATTCTACCTAATCCATTTATTCCAACTTTTATTCTCATAACCTTTCTTTAATTTTTTTAACTATATTCTCACTGCTTATCCCGAAATGATTATAAATATCTTTGTATGGAGCGCTTTTCCCAAAATGATCAATTCCAAAATTTAAACCATCGTAGTTTGTATATTTTTTCCAATAACTTGTTTCAGAAGCCTCTACCGACACAACAAGGTTTGTTTCTGATAAAATTTCATTTTTGTAGCCTTCACTTTGTTGATCAAATAATTCGTGACAAGGCATTGATATTATTTTTGAATAGATACCATCTGTGGCCAATTTATGACCAACTTCACTTGCCAAACTAGTTTCAGATCCGGTTGCTATAATTGTAACTTTTATATCATCATTAGTCCTAAAAATTTCATAAGCACCTAATGAGGACATATTTTTTGATGATCTTTTAATTCTTACAGGTTTGATTGCCTGTCTTGTTAAGGCAATCACACTTGGTGTACTTTTACTCTCCAATGCTAATTGCCAGCATTCAAAAGTTTCAATAAGGTCAGAAGGCCTAAAAACATTTAAATTAGGAATGGACCTTAAACTTGCTAATTGTTCAACAGGCTGATGAGTCGGACCATCCTCACCAAGCCCAATAGAGTCATGGGTAAAAACATATATGATTTTTTGTTTCATCATAGCCGCTAGTCTAATTGATGGCTTACAGTAATCGCTAAATATTAAAAAAGTTCCACCGTATGGTATTAGACCACTATGAAGCGAAATACCATTCATGACTCCACACATGGCATGTTCTCTTACCCCATAGTGAATATAGTTTCCAGAGAAATCACCTGGCTTTATAATTTTATGATTTTTCGTTTTTGTGTTGTTTGAGCCAGCTAAGTCAGCTGATCCACCAATTAAATTTGGAAGTTTTGATACAATTTCTAAGTATCTTTCAGAACATTTTCTTGTTGCCATTGGCTCTAGATTTTTTAAATATTCTGTTTTTGCTTTTTCTATAGATTCAGTAATAGCATTTTTTGTAAGATTATATCCTGGTGGAAAATCTTTTTTAAATTTATTGGATATTGACCATCCAAACCAACCTAATTTTTTAAGTTCCTTACTTAAAATTTTTTCATGTTTTTTTGCTTTTTTAAATGCTCTTTCACCGATTAATTTCCACTCATTCAATAATTTTTTTGGAATTTCAAAGGGATTGTGACTCCAGTTTAATTTTTTTCTTACTAATTTTATTTCATCATCACCAAGTGGACTGCCATGTGAAGAAGCTTTACCACCTTTGTTAGGAGATCCATAACCAATAGTAGTTTTACAAGAAATAGCGATAGGTTTTTTTGATTTTTGAGCTTTTTTAAGAGCTTTCGATATTTCTTTATAATTATGCCCATTAATTTTAATATAATCCCAACCATAACTTCGAAATCTTTTTTCATGATTGTCAGAAACTGCCAAGTTTGTGGGACCATCAATTGAAACAGAATTGTTATCAAAAAGCATAATGAGATTTTTTAGTTTAAGGTGTCCGGCCAGACTTAGAGCCTCATGGCTAATTCCTTCCATTAAACACCCATCACCTGCAATTACATAAGTTTTATGATCAATAATCTTTTTGCCAATTTGTTTTTTTAAAATTTCTTCTGAAATAGCAAATCCAACTGCATTAGATATCCCTTGCCCTAAAGGACCTGTAGTAGTCTCAATGCCAGTATTAGGGTGATATTCAGGATGACCTGCACAAATTGAATCCAATTTACGAAAATTTTTAATATCATCTAAAGAAACACTTTTATAACCAGTGAGATATAGAAGTGAATAAAGCAACATTGATCCATGACCGGCAGAAAGAACAAATCTGTCTCTATTTACCCAACTTGGGTTATTTGGGTTAAAATTTAAAAAATCTTTAAATAAAACTGTCGCTACATCGGCCATGCCCATAGGCATTCCTGGGTGACCCGAGTTGGCTTTTTGTACAGCATCAATTGATAGAAATCGAATGCAATTAGCTAATTCTCTGTATTGTTTACTCAAAATTATCCTGTCTAGACTAAGAAGAATCTATTTAATAATATAAATATATATATGAATTTTTTTACTGAAAAAGAAAAAAAGTTAAATGATGCCTTAACAAAATTAAAAAATTTAGATCTCAATGATCCAAATATAAATAAAAATATTGAAAATCTTAAGGATCAAAAAAATCAATTAGAAATTGAAAAAAAAGAACTGGAGAAAAAATACACTTCTTTAGTTAATGAACATGATGAATTATCGAGGAAATTAGATGAATTTGAGAAACAAGAAAAAATTGAAAAAAAAAACCAATTAAATTTTTCAGAAAAAATTGATGAATTAAATCAAGAAACAGATATTTTATTAAATGAAATAGATGAATGGCAAACGTAAGCATTAAATTTAACGGTAAAGAATTTTTACTTTCTTGTGAAGATGGACAAGAAGAACAATTGGAAGAATTATTGATTCAATTAAATCAAAAGTTTAATAAATTTAAAAATGATCTTGGTAATTTAGGTGAAAATAAACTTTTACTTATTACCGCAGTTAAAATTATGGATGAATACTATGAGACACAAAAAAAAGTAGAGCAAAAAAAAAAGGAGTTTAATGATTTATCGAATAAGTTTAAAGAACTTAAATCCTTAATATATGAGTATAGAGATAAAAAGGAGAATGAAATTAGTAAATTGAATACAAAACATATTCTTTTAAAAAATGAAATTGAGCTAAGTCAACAAAATTATGAAAAATTAATTGATGAAGCCACAAATGAAATTTCAAATTTTATAAAAAAAGCAAATTTAAAAAATTTGTCTTAAATTTTGTGAAAAAATCTCAAATTAGAAAAAAATTTTTAAAGCTCAGAGAAAAGTTGCAAAAAGTTAAATCAATTAATCATAATAATATTATTAAGCTTTTAAAAAAAAGAGGAATAAAAGGAAAAATAGTTGGAGGATATTACCCTTACAATAATGAGTTAGATTGTATTCAAATTTTGGAAAAATTAGAAAAGAAAAATTACATTATTTCTTTACCAAAAATAAAAAAAAACTTTCAAATGGATTTTATTCAATGGAGCTCTAAAGAGCCATTAGTTATAAACAAATTTGGCATACCAGAGCCAAGTAATGGTAAAATAAAATTTCCAGATATATTGTTAATACCCTTATTGAGCTTTGATAAAAAATTGAACAGAGTAGGTTACGGAGGTGGTTTCTACGACAGATATATACACAGAATAAAAAGAAAAAAAAAACCACTCCTTATTGGATTGGCATACTCTTTTCAAAGAGTTAAAAGTATTCCTCTTAACAAATATGACAAAAAACTTGATTTTGTAGTGACAGAAAAAAAAATTATAGAATGAGAATATTATTTTTAGGTGATGTTGTGGGTAGTTCAGGATGTTCAAAATTAGTTGAAGATCTTCCTTCTCAAAAAAAGCAAAGAAAGATCGATTTTGTAATTGTAAATGGAGAAAATGCAGACGAAAGCGGGGTTGGTCTAACACAAAAAATTTGTCAAAAATTCTTTTCAAGTGGAGTTGATGTGATTACAAGTGGAAATCATATTTGGGATCAGAAAGATATAATGCAATTTATTGAGAATGAAAAAAGAATATTAAGACCAGAAAATTTCTTTGAACCTTCTCCTGGAAAGGGTTTTGAAATTTTCACAACTGAAAATAATTTTAAAATTGGAGTTTTAAATTTAATTGGAAACGTTTTTATGAAAAAAAGTAATGATGTTTTTGAAACAGCAAATAAATTTATTAATAAGTTTAAATTGAGAGAAGATTTTGATTTTTTAGTCGTTGATTTTCATGGAGAAATTACGAGTGAAAAAAATGCCATTGGACATTATTTTGATGGTAAAGCGTCGCTTGTAGTAGGTACACATACTCATATACCAACTAATGATGCAAGAATTTTACAAAACGGTACCGCATATCAAACTGATGCAGGAATGTGTGGTGATTACGACTCAGTAATTGGGATGAACAAAAATAATTCATTAAATAGATTTATGAAAAAAGATTCTGTAAAACATTTTCCAGCAAATGGAGATTCTACTTTATGCGGAGTAATCGTTGAGTGTAATATAAAAACTGGTTTAGCAGATAAAGTTGAAAGTTATATTTTTGGAGAGCAATTAAAAAATAGTTGATTTATGGCGGGACATTCACATTGGGCAGGAATTAAACACAAAAAAGGAAAAGCAGATAAAGAAAGGTCTAAAATATTCTCCAAGTTATCAAAAGAAATTACTGTTGCTGCAAAATTGGGAGATAAAGATCCAAATATGAATCCAAGATTAAGATCAGCTATACAGGCTGCAAGATCTGCAAATATGCCTAAAGATAATATTGAGCGAGCTGTACATAAATCATCATCAAACAATGGTGTAAATTTTGAAAATTTAAGATATGAGGGTTTTGGACCAAATAAAGTTGCTGTTATCGTGGAGACACTAACAGATAACAAAAATAGGACTGCATCGAAAATAAGAACTATCTTCCAAAAATCTGGAGGTAGTCTTGGGACACAAGGCTCAGCTTCTCATAATTTTAAGCAGTTAGGTGTTATAAAGATTGACAAAAATGAAATTTCAGAAGAAAAAATTTTAGATTTAGCAATTGAGTCAGGTGCTGAAGAATGTAAATCAAATGCAGAATTACATGAAATTCAATGTTCAGTAGCCAATATATATAATATTAAAAAAGATTTAGAGAAAAAAATTAGTAATTTTATATCAACTGGAATAGAGTGGGTTCCACTAAACAATGTACAAATTCCAAAGAAAGATCACGAAACTTTAATAAATTTTTTTGTCTCATTGGAGGATGAGGATGATGTTCAAAACGTATATTCAAATGCAGAGTTCCTAAATTAAATTATGTTAATAATTGGTATAGATCCGGGTATTTCTGGTTCAATTTGCTTCTTTAAAGATGGAAAAATTTTAGATGTAATTGAAATGCCCGTAATGAACGAAGGAAAAAAGAACAAAAAACAGGTTAATGGAGCTCAGATTTGTAATGAAATTAGTAAAAAAATTAATAGCAATCCTGAGACTAAAACAAGAGTTGTGATAGAGCATGTTACAGCTATGCCGGGGCAAGGAGTAACAAGTATGTTTAATTTCGGTCAGTCTTTTGGAATTATAAAGGGTATTTGTTCTGCAATGAGGTTACCGATGTTTTTTGTTAGACCAACAAAATGGAAGAAATATTATAATTTAATCAATTCTGAAAAAGATGCTAGTCGAACAAGAGCTATTGAAATATTTCCGAATTTCTCATCACAGTTATCGAAAAAGAAAGATTCAAATAAGGCTGATGCTATATTAATCGCTAGTTTTTATTATGAAACTTATAAAATTGAGGAATAAAACTTAATAAATAAGTCAAAATCATGACACATTTAAGTGAAAGAAGCTGGTATGGAAGCTGATATATCATCTCAAGCAGTTGGACTAGCTTCAAGTGCTGATTTTTCATTAATGAATTTGTTCATAAGAGCAGATATTGTAGTCAAGTCTGTTATTTTAATACTTATCGCCTGCTCAATTTATTCATGGGCTGTAATATTCGAAAAATTTAAGCTTTTCAAAAAAATTAATAAATCTACCGAAGAATTTGAAAATAAGTTTTGGAACTCTAAGTCTGCAGAAACTTTTTATAACAATCTCCCTGCAACCACTGAAGATCCAATGGCTTTACTTTTTAGGGATGCAATGCAAAATTTACTTAAAAGAAGATCAAAAACAGATTTGAACGTCAGAATGACAACGCTGCTCGAGACTGGTATTGAAAAACAAGTTACCAAGATTAGTAAAGGTTTCACTTTTTTAGCCACAGTGGGATCGACAGCTCCGTTTATAGGTCTTTTTGGAACTGTTTGGGGAATCATGAATTCATTTCAGTCTATTGCAATTTCTCGGAACACAAGCTTGGCAATTGTTGCACCTGGAATAGCAGAAGCTCTTTTTGCGACTGCTTTAGGTTTATTGGCTGCTATACCAGCAGTTGTCGCCTATAATAAATTTAATAATGATTCAATTAAATATTCTCAGAGACTAGAAAATTTTTCTAAAAGATTTTTAACAATAATTTAATTAATGGCTTTTAAGTTTAATAGATCATCTAAAGAACCTATGAGTGAAATAAATGTTACACCGTTCGTAGATGTAATGCTCGTTCTTTTAATAATTTTTATGGTTACAGCTCCATTACTTACGGTTGGAGTACAAGTTGATTTACCTGAAAGTTCTGCAGATTCACTCCCAGAGGAAGCCGAACCGCTGACTTTATCAATTAATTCAAAAGGTGAAATTTTTATACAAGAGTCAAAAGTTGAATACGAAAAAATAATTGCAAAAGTTTTAGCAGTCTCAAAAAATAGAACTGATACAAGAATTTATGTTAGAGGGGACAAAACGATTAATTACGGTAGAGTACTTGAAATAATGGGTCTATTATCTGGATCGGGGTTTACAAAGGTTGCTTTGATTTCAGAACCTTATAAGGAAAGGTAAAGACTTGAACAAAAGTGTAATTATATCGTCAGTTTTTCATGCAGTATTTATATTTTTAACCGCTATGAGTTTGCCGTTTTTATCAAAAAAACCTATTGATCTTCCTCCAATTGTATCAATAGAATTGATACAAATTACAGACAAAACAAATATTCCTTTTGCTCCAAAAGCAAAAAAAATTATAGAAGAGGTAAAAAAAAAAGAGGAAAAGTTAGTATCTGAGCAGGCACCACCTAAGAAAATAAAAAAAATAAAACCTGACTCTGTTCCAATGCCCGATAATCTAGTAAAAAATGAAAAAGAAGTCAAAGAGGATAAGCAAAACCCAGAAGTTATAGATAATGAAGTTAAACAAGTTTCAGAGTTTGAAAAGGATGAACTTTTTGATCCAAACAATATTGCAGCATTAATTGACAAATCAAAAGAAGAAACAGCTGAAACCACAAAGAAAAATGACAAAGTTACTCAAGATCAAAAAAGAAATGTTGAGAACGCAGGTTTATCTCTAAGCGAGGAGGATGCCCTTAAGGCACAGATTTTTGGTTGTTGGAGTATACCTTTAGGATTACCTTATAATGAAAATTTATTAGTTAGAATTAAATTAAAATTAAAACGAGATGGCACCGTAGCTAAATCAGAAATAATAGATCATGCAAGAATGAATAAGCCTGGACAGGGTTTTTATAAAGTATTAGCAGAAAGTGCGCTTAGAGCGGTAAAATTATGTCAACCATTAAGGGTTCCAACTACAGGTTATGAAAGATGGAAAGAATTACAATTAAACTTTGATGCAAGAGAAATGTTAGAGGGATAATATAAATTTATGAAAATTCTAATAAAGATAATAATTTTTTTAATTATAATCCCCTCAAAAAGTTTTAGTCTTATTGAAGTAGACATTACTAGAGGAAATCTGGATCCTCTTCCTATTGCAGTCTCACCTTTATCAATTGATGAAAATTCAAGGCAAAATTTTGAGAAGATTTTAAAAAAAAGAAATATCGGTGAAGAAATTTCAAAGATAATTGAGGTAAATTTAAAAACATCCGGTCTTTTTAATCCATTAAATAAAGATGCGTTTTTACAAGCTCCCGATATCGCAAACTTAAAGCCAAGATTTGAAGATTGGAATTTAATTAAAGCTCAAGCATTAATTACTGGAAAAGTAAGTTACTTAGATGAAAAATTACGAGTTGAGTTTAGACTTTGGGATGTACTTGCTGGAAAGGAAATGGTTGCGCTAGCTTTTACAACCGTTCCAACAAATTGGAGAAGAGTAGGACACATAATAACAGATAAAGTATATCAAAGATTAACTGGAGAAAAAGGTTATTTTGATACAAGAATAATTTACGTTGCAGAAGAAGGTCCAAAAACTAAACGTATTAAAAAGCTTGCGATAATGGATCAAGATGGAGCGAATAATAAATTTTTAACATTGGGTAATGAGCTTGTTTTAACACCAAGGTTTAACCCAACTAGTCAAATGGTGACTTATCTTTCTTACTTTAGAAACTTACCTCGGGTATATCTTTTGGATATTGAGACAGGAATGCAAGAAGTTGTTGGTGATTTTCCTGGAATGACTTTTGCTCCACGTTTTTCACCAAATGGAAAAAAAATTATTATGAGTTTCGCTAAAGATGGTAATTCAGAAATTTATACTATGGATTTAGAAAACCGTATTGTAGAAAAAATTACTAATCACCCTTCAATTGACACCTCTCCATCTTTCTCCCCAGATGGAAAGTTTATTTGCTTTAATTCTGACAGAAGTGGTTATCAACAAATTTATGTCATGAAAAGTGATGGAAGCAATGTTAAAAGAATTTCGTTTGGTAAAGGTTTATACGGTACGCCTGTTTGGTCACCCAGAGGTGACTTGATAGCATTTACCAAACTTCATAAAGGTAAATTTTATATTGGCGTTATGAGAACAGATGGTAGTGGAGAGAGACTTTTGACTGAAAATTTTTATCAAGAGGCACCATCTTGGTCGCCGAATGGTAGAGTTTTAATATTTTATAGAGAAACTAAAACTGATGATAAAGGGGAGGGATTTTCTGCTAAATTATGGTCTATTGATTTGACAGGCTATAATGAGAGGATGGTAAAAACCCCTACAGATGCCTCTGACCCATCATGGTCATCATTATTAAGCAATTAATCTGATTTATCTTGATTTTTTAACTTGAAACATCTAATTAGTTGTGAAAAAGTCAAGAATAAGAAATATTGATCAAGGAGCAATAATGAAATTAAACAAAATTCTTAAAAACACTTTATTGATAGTTTTTGCATGTTTTGCGCTATCTGCTTGTGCAACTTCAAAAAAAACTACAGGTCAAATGCAGGGAGATGTTTATACTGGGACAGATACAGTCGAGTATTTAGCATCGGGAGTTCCTGATAGAGTATTTTTTGCAACTAACGAGTCAGTTTTGACAACAGCTTCTAGAGAGACTTTGAGAAAACAAGCTGCATACTTAAGAAAAAATTCAAAGATCACAATTGTGCTTGAAGGTCATGCTGATGAAAGAGGCACAAGAGAGTATAACTTGGCTCTAGGTGAAAGAAGAGCAAATGCTGCTAAGGATTATCTTATGACGTATGGAATTTCTTCTGATAGAATTTCAGTTTTAAGTTATGGAAAAGAAAGACCAGTTGATTCAGGTTCTAACCCTTTAGCATGGTCAAAAAATAGAAGATCTGTAACAGTAAAAGCAAACTAGTTTTTAGTTAAAGACCCTTGAACGTGCAATGTTTAGGGGTCTTTTTTTTGCCATTATTTTAATAATAACCTTACAAATGAAGATGTTTATTAAAAAATTAAGACTTGAAGTTTTATTTATAATCTATCTTTCTCTTTCTTCGCATTTATTAGCAGATAATCATAATATTTATGAAACTATAGAACAGTTACAAAAAGATATTAAAACACTTGAGAGAGCAGTTTATTCAGGATCAACAAATTTAAATAATGAAATTAATAATACAAATACTTCCCTAGATCCTAATTCAGAAGATGTATTAACAAGACACCTATTAAAACTCTCAGAAATTGAAACTCAATTTCAAAATTTAACTAACAGATTTGAAGAAATAAATTTCAAACTAGATAAATTATCAAATAGATTATCAAAAGTTCAAGCTGATAATCAAATAAGATTTCAGGATTTAGAGAATGCAACGGTTATCAATGATGATAAAAAGACTTTGGCTCAAAATTCCAAGGATAAAACTTTACCTGGCAGCTCTCAACCACAAGACCTTGGTTCAATATCTTACAAAGACTCTAATACCAACGAAACTATTCAACAAACTCAATCAATAGATACAACTGCAACAATAATTACAGAGACTTTTCAGGCTGAAGAAAAGATTCTTCCGAGCGGGTCACCAGAAAATCAATATGAATTTGCCACAAGCTTTTTGAAGGTTGGTGATTACTCTACAGCAGAAAGAGCTTTTAGAGAATTTGTACAAATAAACCCAGAGCATAAACTTGCTGGGAATGCACAATATTGGTATGCAGAAACCTTTAGAATAAGACAACTTTATACTGATGCAGCATCTGCATATTTAGAAGGATATCAAAAATACCCAAAAGGTGAAAAAGCTCCTGTAAATTTATTAAAGTTAGGTGTATCAATGGTCCAGATAGGAGAGAAAGACCAAGGTTGCAAAATGATAAATGGTGTTGAAAAACAATATCCAGATGCAAATCAGTCTGTGATACAAAAAGCTAAATATGAGTCTCAAAAATTTGAGTGTAAAAATAAAAATTCCTAGAGTTTTAAAAAATAAATTAAACAATAAAAAAATTAGTCAGATTTATAAAAAGTTTGCAAAGTCTATAAGTATTAATGAAAATTTTATAGTCGCAGTATCTGGGGGCCCAGATAGTCTTGCGTTAGCTTTTCTATCTAAAATTTATTCGATTCAAAAAAACCTCAAAGCTAAGTTTTATATTATTGATCATAAATTAAGATCAGAGTCTACTAATGAGGCAAAATATGTAAAAAAAATACTTAATAAATTTCAGATAAATGCCAGGATTTTATACTGGCAAGGATTAAAGCCTAAAAGTAATATTCAATCAGCAGCAAGAATAAAAAGATTTGAACTTTTGATTTCTGAATGTAAAAAGCTAGGGGTAACTTATATGTTGCTGGGACATCATCAAGAGGACTTAATTGAAAATTTTTTTATAAGAATTCTTAGGGGCAGTGGACTAAAAGGTTTGATTTCATTAAGTAAAAAAACTAAATTACAAAATTTTACAATTTTAAGACCTTTAATAAATCAAAAAAAAGAGGATTTAGTTTTTATTTCCAAAAAGGTTTTTGATTTTTATGTAAAAGATCCAACAAATAATGATGAAATGTTTCAAAGGGTAAGAATAAGAAAACTTTTAAACGGGCTTAAAAATGATGGTTTAGATCAAAAAAAATTCATAAAAACTATTGAAAATTTAAAAAAATCAAATGATGTTGTTAATTACTATGTTACAAAAAATTTGGAAAATAATTCTTTTTTTTCAAACAAAAAAAAACATCTAATTTTAAACGACAAATTTTTTAAACAACCACACGAGGTAGTATTTAGATCGTTTTCTGATTCTTTAAGTTTTGTAAGTAAAAAATATTACTCTGTCAGAGGAAAAAAAATTGATAAAATTATCAAAGAAATTCAAAAAAGCTCATTTTCTAAGAGCACTTTGGGGAGTTGTTTGATCGAAAAAGTCAATCAAACGGTCATTATCTCAAAAGAACAATAACTTTCATCCATATTAACCAAAATTGCCACTTGTTTAATCTTAAATAATTCTTATTTTATCTGTATGAATTTCAAAAATATTGCAATGTGGGCTGTAATAGTTTTTTTGACCATAGGTCTTTACAACATGTTCAAAAATCCTCAAGCAAACATTCGAGGTAATAACAAAGTAATATTTTCAGAATTTTTGACAGCTGTTGATAATGGAGAAGTTGTAAAAGTAGAAATTCAAGGCAATAATATAAAAGGAACTTATTCTAATGGTAATAACTTTACCACATATTCACCCAACGACCCAAATTTAATCGAGAAGCTTTCAGAAAAAGGTGTCAGTATTTCTGCAGCCCCTATTGAAGAAAAAATGCCATCATTGTTCGGAGTGTTACTTTCTTGGTTTCCGATGTTGTTATTAATTGCAGTATGGATTTTCTTTATGAGACAAATGCAAGGCGGCAAAGGTGGGGCTATGGGTTTTGGTAGATCAAAAGCAAAAATGATGAATGAGCTCAAGGGGAAAGTAACCTTTAATGATGTTGCTGGAGTAGAGGAAGCAAAAGAAGAAGTTGAGGAAATTGTAGAATTTTTAAAAGACCCAAAAAAATTCAGTAGACTTGGTGGAAAAATTCCTAGAGGAGCTTTGTTAGTAGGTCCTCCTGGGACAGGAAAAACTTTACTTGCAAGAGCTATCGCAGGAGAGGCAGGTGTACCATTTTTCACAATATCTGGTTCAGATTTTGTGGAAATGTTTGTAGGAGTTGGTGCATCGAGAGTTAGAGATATGTTTGAGCAAGGCAAAAAAAATTCTCCGTGTATAATCTTTATTGATGAAATCGATGCTGTTGGTAGAAGTCGTGGAGCAGGTTTAGGTGGCGGAAACGATGAAAGAGAGCAAACGCTTAATCAGCTTTTAGTAGAGATGGATGGGTTTGATACAAACGAAGGCGTAATTATAATTGCTGCAACTAATAGACCTGATGTTTTAGACCCTGCTTTACTGAGACCAGGAAGATTTGACAGACAAGTTGTTGTATCAAATCCCGATATAATAGGTAGAGAAAAAATATTAAAAGTACACGTGAAAAAAATTAAGATGGCTCCAGATGTAAATTTAAGAACCATTGCAAGAGGAACTCCAGGTTTTTCAGGAGCAGACTTAGCAAATCTTGTTAATGAGGCAGCATTGTTGGCTGCGAGAAAAAATAAAAGAATAGTTACTTTAATGGAGTTTGAGGAAGCAAAAGATAAAGTAATGATGGGTGCTGAAAGAAGATCCATGGTCATGACTGAGGATGAGAAAAAACTTACAGCATATCATGAGGGTGGACATGCACTGGTTTCATTTAATATGCCTAGTTACGATCCAATTCACAAAGCAACAATAATTCCTAGAGGAAGGGCTTTGGGTATGGTGATGAATTTGCCTGAGAGAGACAAGCATGGTTATTCCATAAAATATCTTAAAGCTAGGTTAGCAGTCTGCTTTGGAGGCAGAGTTGCAGAAGAACTTATTTTTGGTAAAGATGATATTACCACAGGTGCTGGTGGAGGAACAGGATCTGATATAAATCAAGCAACTCAACTCGCAAGAGCCATGGTGACTAAATATGGCATGAGTGAGGAAATGGGGCCCGTTGAATATGGTGAAAATCAAGAAGAGGTATTTCTAGGTAGATCGGTAACACAGACCCAATCTGTATCTGAGGAAGTTGCACAAAAAATTGATAAAGAAATAAGAAAGCTTGTCGATGAGGGCTATAATCAAGCAAAAAAAATATTAACAGAAAAAATAGATGATCTACATAAAATTGCTAAAGCTTTGATTACATATGAAACTTTGACTGGGGAAGAAATTGAAAATATCATCAACAAAAATATATATCCAAAAGATAAATTGTCTGAGAAACCAGATGAAAAGGATGATAAAAGTTCTGCTTTAGGAGCAATGGGTTTAAAACCAAAAATTGTTCATTAAATAATAATGGAAAGATATTACACAAGAGCGTGTAATTTCTACTACGGTAATCTCTCAAAAGAGTTAGTAAAAAGAAAAAAAACTATACCCTTACATCAGATTAAAGAAATATCTTTTGATAACATAGAAATTATAACTAGAAAGTCAAAAAAAAGAATTTCTATAGATCAAATTAAATATTTACCTAAAAATTTGAGGAATAAAATAAACTTAGATTTAAAAAAAATTAATTCAAAAAAAAAAAACTTTTCCAACCTAAATTTTAAAAAAATTCCAAATATATTAGGAGTGTTAAATCTAACTCCTGATAGTTTCTCAGATGGTGGAAAATTTAATACAAAAAAAAAGGGAATAAGTCGTGCAATGGACCTCTATAAGAAAGGAGCTGATCTAATTGATGTTGGTGGTGAGTCGACTAGACCAGGATCTAAGTCTATTACTGAAAAAACTGAGTGGGTTAGAATTAACAAAATTTTGAAATTAATTATAAAAAAATTACCAGTTTCTTTAGACACAAGAAAATCTAAAATCATGGAAAGAGGCATCACATTAGGGGTTAAGCTAATAAATGATGTTTCTGGACTTAATTACGACACTAAAACTTTGACAGTCCTTAAAAAAAATAAAATTCCTTTTGTAATACAGCATTCAAAGGGGATACCAGAGAATATGCAAAAAAATCCTAATTATAAAAATGAATTATTAGATATTTACGATTATTTTCAGCAAAAAATTAAGTTAATTAGATCTAAAGGCATAAATCATAATAATATAATTTTAGATCCAGGTATTGGATTTGGAAAAAATCTGAAACATAATATGAATCTATTCAAAAGAATTTCTATTTTCCATTCTCTTGGTTTTCCTGTACTTGTTGGGAATTCTAGAAAAAAATTTATCAAGGATATTTCTAAAGAGAATGATAGTAAAACTAGAATTGGTGGAACGATAGCATCTTCAATATTTTTAATGATGCAAGGTATACAGATATTAAGAATTCATGATGTGAATGAAGTAATGCAAGGAATTAAAGTTTTCAAGAAGCTAATTAAAAATTAATGACAAAGAAGTACTTTGGAACTGACGGAATTAGAGGGGCTATAAATAGCAAACATATAAATGGAAATATGTTTTTTAAATTTGGGCTTGCAAGTGGAACTTATTTCAAATCCCAAAAAAAAAAGAAACAAATTGCGATAATAGCTAAAGATACCAGATTATCTGGTTACACTCTAGAACCTGCTCTTGTTTCTGGCTTAGCGTCTGCTGGTATGCATGTTTATACCCTTGGGCCTTTGCCGACTAATGGGCTGGCAATGCTTACAAAAGAAATGAAGGCCAATATGGGTATAATGATTACAGCTTCACATAATCCTCACTATGACAATGGATTAAAATTGTTTGGTCCTGATGGAATGAAATTATCAGATAAAATTGAAAAAAAAATTGAAAGTCTTATAGACAAAAAAATTTCAAAACACCTATCTCAACCTAAAAAGTTAGGACGAGTTAAAAGATTGGAAACTGGAACAAAGAAATACATTAAAATATTACAAAAAAATTTCACAAAAGAGTTTAATCTAAGAGGATTAAGAATCGTTATTGATTGTGCTAATGGTGCTGGCTATAAAGCAGGGCCCGAATTATTAAAATCACTAGGAGCTAAAGTAATACCAATAGGTGTTAATCCAAACGGTTTAAATATAAACCAAAACTGTGGCTCAACTTTTCCAAAAAAAATTAGATCAGTTGTTAAAAAATATAAAGCTCACATCGGCATATCTTTAGATGGAGATGCTGATAGAATTATAATGTGTGATGAGAAAAGTAATATCATAGATGGAGATCAAATTATTGCTGCTTTAGCAACAAGGTGGAAAAATAAAAAAATGTTAAAAGGTGGTGTAATTGGAACTTTAATGTCAAACTACGGCTTAGAAAAATATTTTAAATCAAAGGGAATAAAATTTATTAGGGCTAAAGTTGGCGACAGATATGTTAAAGAAAAAATGCAAAAATATAGATATAATCTTGGTGGTGAGCAATCAGGTCATATTATTTTAGGTAAATTTGCGACTACTGGTGATGGTTTGCTTGTGGCTTTAGAAGCTCTTTTTGCATTAAGGAAGGGAAAAAAAGCAAGTGAATTTTTTAATAAATTTCAAAAGACACCCCAGCTTTTAGTAAATATTGATGTAAAAGACAAAAATATTATTAATAAACCTGAGATAAAAAAAACTATAAGAAGAATAGAAAAACTGATTAAGGGTAAAGGAAGAATTTTGGTTAGAAAATCAGGCACAGAGTCTAAAATAAGAATTATGGGGGAAAGTGAAAATAAAACACTTTTATCTGAATGTGTTAAAATTATATCAAAAAAAATAAAATAAATTGAAGCCAAACTCTAAAATTTTGATTATTGCAGGCTCAGACTCCTCAGGTGGAGCAGGTATCCAGGCTGATATAAAAACTGTGACTGCCCTTGGATCTTATGCTATGACAGCTATAACTGCAGTTACAACACAAAATACTACAGGTGTAAAATCGATTATTGAAATTGATCCAAAAGATATTTTCAATCAAATTATTTATACTTGTGAAGATATAAGACCTGAAGCAATAAAAATAGGCATGTTGCACTCTACAAGAGTTATTAGATCGGTACTAAAGGCTTTAGAAATTATTAAAATAAAAAAAATTATTTTAGACCCAGTTATGGTTGCAAAAGGTGGGGCTAAATTAATAGATGATAAGGCAATTAAATTATTAAAATTAAAGTTAATTAAAAAAGTATTGCTAGTAACTCCCAATATCCCAGAAGCAGAAATTTTGACTAAAACGAAAATTTTAAATAAAGAAGATATGGTTTACGCCGCTAATAAACTTTTAGAATTGGGAGCAAAAAATGTGCTTGTTAAAGGTGGACACCTTGTAAACAAAAATGTTATTGATATTTTTATCAATAAAAAAGATATCAAATTTTTTAACAATAAAAGAAATAAAACCAAAAATACTCATGGTACGGGTTGCACTTTGTCTAGTGCTGTTACAACTTTTGTATCGTGTGGAAAACCAGTAAAGAAGTCTTGTGAGCTTGGTATTATGTATGTAAATTCAGCAATTAAATCTAACCCTAAATATGGAAAAGGTCATGGCCCAATTAACCATCTCACTTCTCTTAAAATAAAAACGAAGTTTAGATAATGAAAAATATAGTCGTTGTTGGATCTCAATGGGGTGACGAAGGTAAAGGAAAAATTGTTGATTGGTTGTCGGAACAAGCTGATGTAGTAATAAGATTTCAAGGAGGCCACAATGCTGGACATACTCTTGTAATAGATGGAGAAGTTTATAAGCTAAGATTACTACCATCTGGGATAGTCAGAAAGGGTAAAATATCAATAATTGGGAATGGTGTTGTCATAGATCCTTGGGCCTTGTTAGAGGAAATTAAAGAAATAAAATCCAAAGGTGTAGAAGTAAGTGCAAATAATTTTATTATTTCTGAATCTGCAAATTTGATTTTGCCTTTTCACAGGGAAATGGATGAAATTAGAGAGGATGCAGCGGGTAAAAGTAAGATCGGGACAACTAGACGAGGAATTGGACCCGCATATGAAGATAAAGTTGGCAGAAGATCAATAAGAGTTATGGATTTAAGGTCTGAAAAAAATTTAGATCAAAGACTTGAGTCAGTATTAATTCACCACAATGCAATAAGAAAAGGTCTAGGAAAAAAAATTTTTGAAAAGGGTCAGTTAAAGACTGATTTACTTAAAATTGCACCTAGAATATTAGAATTTTCACAACCTGTATGGCTTAAAATTGATGAATTCAAAAAACAAAATAAGAAAATTTTATTTGAGGGTGCTCAAGGTGTTTTGCTTGATGTTGACCATGGAACTTATCCTTTCGTAACTTCCTCAAATACTGTTGCATCAAGTGCAGCTACAGGAACAGGCTGTGGACTTAACTCGATAGATTATGTACTTGGAATTACAAAAGCTTATACAACAAGAGTTGGAGAAGGTCCGTTCCCAACGGAACTAACAGATAACATTGGTGAACTATTAGGTACGCGAGGAAAAGAATTTGGAACTGTCACAAGTAGAAAAAGAAGATGTGGATGGTTTGATGGTGTTTTAGTTAGACAAACAATTAAAGTTTCAGGTATTAATTCTATTGCTTTAACAAAATTAGATGTTTTAGACGAATTAGATGAAATTAAGATGTGTGTTGCTTACGAGCTTAATGGTAAAAAATTAGATTATTTACCTGCTGCTGTCGAGGATCAAATAAAAATAAAACCTATTTATAAAACGTTTCAAGGGTGGAAAGTTTCTACAAGCGGTGTAAAAAATATGGATCTACTGCCCGAAAATGCAAAAAAATATATCTTCGCAGTGGAGGACTTTATTGGTGCAAAAGTTTCTAGTATTTCAACGAGCCCAGAAAGGGATGATACTATTTTAATTGAAAATCCTTTCGATATTTAATTTGTAGGCAATAGATTTTTTGACTTTGCTAATAGTAACATGTGTTTTTGAAGTTTTTCAAATGCTCTATTTTCTATCTGTCTGACTCTTTCTCTGCTAATTTTATATTTCTGACTTAAATTCTCTAAGGTCGTCGGATCATCATTTAGTCTTCTTGAGTATAAAATCTCCCTCTCCCTATCATTAAGAACTTTAATCGAGTCCTTCAGTAAATCTTTTCTTTGTTCCATTTCCTCATGATGAGCATATTTTAAATCGTGATCAAGTTTCTTGTCTTCTAACCAGTCCTGCCATTCATCCCCATCTTCACCAACTTGAGCATTAAGAGAGAATTCTTTACCTGAAAGCCTTCTATTCATCGAAACCACCTCATCTTTACTCACATCAAGTTTATTAGCGATATGATTTACGTGCTCATCTCTTAAATCACCTTCAGTTTCTGGAGAAATTTGATTTTTAATTTTTTTTAAATTAAAAAATAATTTTTTTTGTGCAGTTGTAGTGCCGATTTTAACAAGACTCCATGATCTTAAAATATATTCCTGAATTGAAGCTTTGATCCACCACATCGCATAAGTTGCTAATCTAAAACCTTTTTCTGGTTCAAATTTTTTAACTGCTTGCATTAAACCTATATTTCCTTCTGAAATCATTTCGTTTACAGGTAATCCGTATCCTCTATATCCCATTGCTATCTTTGCAACTAATCTTAAGTGACTAGTAACTAGTTTTTCTGCAGCTTTGATATTTCCAGTTGTTTTCCAATTTTTTGCAAGCATATACTCTTCTTCTGCAGCTAACATTGGAAATTTTTTGATTTGTTCCAAATATGTAGTTAGACCACCCTCATTAGAAAGAGTTGGTAGATTATTGCTAATTGTTGTGTTCATTGAAGTGTTTATTTAATTTATTATAATTAATTTTCAATGATTTATTTTTCAGTATTTCTCAGCTTTTTTAAAATATTATTAAGGTCTTTTGGCAAAAGTGAGGAAAATGTCATTGGTTTTTTAGTGCGAGGATGTGTGAAGCCTAAGGTTTTTGCATGAAGAAATTGTCTTTTTAATTCATAAATTGAATTTTGTAGATCTAAATCAATATTTTTTAATTTTTTATATTTTTTTTTATACTTATCATCTCCTATTATATTGTTACCCTTGTAACTCATATGTACTCTGATTTGATGTGTTCTCCCAGTTTCTAATTTACATTCAACTAAACTTAAAGTCGGTGTCATTTTATTTTCAAAAACTTCAACAGTTTCATAATTAGTAATAGCTTTTTTACCTTTAAAACTACTAACGGTCATCAGTTGTCTATTTTTTGGGCTACGGGTAATAAAAGTTTCAATTCTTCCACGAGACGGTCTAAGTTTGCCCCATATTAAAAGCTGGTAGACTCTTGTAATTGTGTGATCGTTAAATTGTTTTGATAATTTTTCATGAGTTTCATTGTTTTTTGCAATTACAACCAAACCAGAGGTGTTCTTATCAATTCTATGAACAATACCAGGTCTTAACTCATCACCTATGTTTGATAAAGAGTCTTTGTTATAACTCATTAAGGCATTAACTATTGTTTTATCATAGTTTCCAGCTCCTGGATGCATTATTATGCCAGCAGGTTTATCAATTACTAACAAATCTTTATCTTCATAAATTATTTTTAATCTAAATTTATAAGGTTTAAGGGATGCTGTCTCTGGTTCTGGGATTTGAAGTTCTATAAAGTCACCAACAGAGACTTTTTTTGACGGATTTTTAATAATCTTATTATTTAATTTTAATTTTTCTTTGAGTATTAAATTTTTAATCCTAGTTCTGCTAATAAATTCTTCTCTTTTATTAATTAAAACATCAACTCTTAAATTCTTCTCTTTCTCTTTAACTATAAAACTAATGTTTTTTTCCATAAAATATAATATTAATACTATATGCGTCTGTAGCTCAATTGGATAGAGCGCCTGACTTCGGATCAGGAGGTTCTGGGTTCAACTCCTAGCAGGCGCACCAATTATTCTCCCATGTTTATTAAAGTTCCTTTAGTTCGAGCTCTTAAAAAAGATAAATAGAATAGGACTATTCCAATAACTAAATAGACAAGATTCAGCAAATATGCTTGTTTTAAATTTACATAATCTATTGATCCATTTAAGAGTATATTTCTAGTTTCATCAAAAATATAAACAAGTGGTAAACATTTTGCTATGAATTGAAATAGATCTGGTAGAATTTCTATTGGATAGTAAATGCACCCAAGAGGAGCTAACAAAAATAATGATGACCATGCAATATTTTCAAAAGATGGACCAAATCTAATTAGTCCTGAACTCACAAATAATCCAAGTGTTATCCCAAATAAATATAAACTTATGAATAAGAATAAAAGTGGCAAACCCAATTTTAAAATCGATACACCAAATAGAGGGGAGGTTAACATGATTGCAGGAACCAATCCTATCAAAGTCCTTATCAAAGCAGTAAAAATTAATGAAACAATAATTTCTTTAAGCTTTAGGGGAGCAATAAACAAATTTGTGAAATTTCTACTCCAGATTTCTTCTAAAAAAAGCATATTAAAACTAATGCTTGATCTAAAAAGAATATCGTAAAGTATTGCACATGTTAAAATTACTCCCAAAGTATTGCTGTAGTAGTCACTATGTATTGAGAAGAATTTTGAGATAAAACCCCACAAAATTATTTGAATTGTTGGCCAATAAATTAAATCCAAAATTCTTGGCAAAGAACTTTTAATTAAATAAAAATGTCTAAGGAAAAGACCATACATTTTGTTAAAATTCATACCTTTTCCCTTGTAAGTTTTAAAAAAACTTCTTCCATATTTTTTCTTCCATGTTTTTTAATTAATTCCTCAGGTCTCCCCTCATCAATAATCGACCCTTTATTCATCATTAAAACTGAGGAACATAGTCTCTCTACCTCTGCCATATTGTGTGATGCTAATAAAATTGATGTTTTGTTTTCCTGTTGATATTCCTCTAAAAAACTTCTAACAAAATCACCTGTTTCAGGATCAAGTGATGCTGTAGGTTCATCAAGAAGTAAAACTTTTGGATTATTAATTATTGATTTTGCAAGACTAACCCTATTTTTTTGACCAGATGACAACTCCCCGGTTAATTTATCTATAAATTCGTAGAGTCTTAATTTTTCACACAGATAATCAATTTTTGCCTTATGTTTGTTCACATCATAAAGCCTCCCATAAACTTCTAAATTTTGTCTAACTGTCAATTTTTTTGGCAACTCTATATAAGGTGATATAAAATTTAATTGATTTAATAAATCTACACGTTGGTTTTCAATTTCGACTCCATTTATTAAAACTTTTCCTTTTGATGGTTTTAACAAACCTAAAATCATACCGATTGTAGTAGTTTTTCCACAACCATTAGGACCAAGTATCCCAATAATTTCATTTTGATTGACTTTAAAAGAAACGTCTTTTACTGCTTCTTTTGTATTATAAGTTTTTGATAATCCTATTACTTCAAGTGGTTTTTTCATTGAATCTTGATGCTCTTAATAACCTATCATTAATTGTTTTACCATATCCTCTATCAGGAATTTTACATACTGCAATCGAGCTGTATTTTTTTTTTTTTATTTTTCTTAAAGTAGAATACAAATTTTTTACAGCTTCTTTTAGATTTCCTTTTTGTGACAAAAAATAATAGTTTGGTTTACTTACTTTTTTCTTTCTAATCAATAAGTATGCCTCATCTTCACGAATATTTTTTGCATTAAGTCTGATGGGCAAACCTGGTGAATAATGAAACTTAAGTTGGCCTGGTGAAACAATTTTTGAAGATTTGTTATTTATTGTTATTTTTTTTCTTAGTATTTTTTGAATAGTTGAAACATTTAAGCCTCCCAATCTTAAGATTTGAGGATTCTTTCTGAGATCAATAATTGTTGATTCTACTCCAATAGATGATTTTCCACCCTCAAGTATGTACTTAATTTTTTTTCCAAAATCTTCTTTTACATCAGTGGATGTAACAGCACTAACCCTAGATGAGGGATTAGCACTTGGAGCTGCTAAAGGAAATTCTAAAATTTTTAGCAATCTTCTCGTGACTGAGTGCCGCGGAAATCTTACCGCCAATGTATTTTTTTTGTTAGTAATTATTTTTGAAATTTTTGATGATTTTTTAAGATTTAGTATAAACGTTAAAGGACCAGGACAAAATTTTTTATATAGTTTAATAAAGTCATTGTTTAAATGACAATCTTTTTTCAACCTTTGAATATTCAAATAATGAACTATTAGAGGGTTATTTTTTGGTCTTTTTTTAAGCTTATATATTTTTTGACAGGCTTGGTCTGAGTAGGCATTACCCGCTAAACCATAAACTGTTTCTGTAGGTATAGCAATACACTCCCTTTTATGTAGAAGTTTTTTTGCTTTTTTAATATTTGCAAGATTCATTTTCATGTATTATCTGAGAGTATTATATGAAAGATAAAGATTATCCAAATGATTATGAGTCTTCGTCTCTGGAGGAATTGACTCTCGAAGCTAATAAGTTAATTGAGGATTTAGAAAGTCAAAAAGATTTACAAAATTCAATTGAAAAATATCAAAATTTGATAAAACTTAACAATATCATCGAGAAAAAATTTAAAAAAAAAGTCATCGACATCAATACAACAACTAAAGATACTATATCTAAGATAATTACAAAAAATAATGCAAAAAAAAATAAATAAAATTGCTAAAGACACAAATATTTTTTTAAAAAGATTTATAAAAAAGCAAAAAAAATCAGAACTGATTATCCCAATGCAATATGGATTATTTTCGGGTGGTAAAAAAATAAGATCAAAAATATTAGTCGATGTCGGTTCAATGTTTAATTTAAATTATAAAACTTTACTAATTATTGGTGCTGCTGTTGAATGTATTCATGCTTATTCACTTATTCATGATGATTTACCTTGTATGGATAATGATTTAATAAGACGAGGAAAGCCTTCTACTCATATCAAATTTGGAGAGTCTACAGCTGTTCTTGCTGGAAACTCACTCTTAACTATGGCATTCGAAATTTTGAGTCACAAAGATTTGGATGTCAATGAAAAAACAAAAATTAGATTAATTAATAAAATTTCTGAGAGTTCTGGACATCTCGGGATTGCTGGTGGTCAATATTTAGATCTTAGCTATGAACATAAGAAAATTTCAGAAAAAAAAATAATTGAAATGGAAATAAAAAAAACTGGAAAACTTTTTAGTTTTTGCTGTGTAGCTCCATTAATTTTAAAGAACAAAAGTAAAAAAGATATTCAAAAATTTGAAAATATTGGAGCTGATATAGGTTTATTATTTCAGGTTGCTGATGATTTAATTGATTATAATGGAAACCTTTTAGCTGCAGGAAAAAAAACTGGAAAAGATAAGAAAAAAGGTAAAGCTACGCTTATTAGTTTACTGGGAGATAAAAATACTATTAAATATGCGAAAAAGCTAATTTTAAAAATAAATACTAAGTTAAAAAAATATGGACCTAAATCTAAGAATTTAACCGAAACCTTAAATTATATTTTAAATAGAAATAAATGAAAAAAAATTACGAATTTTTAGATCAGATTAATTTTCCATCAGACTTGAAAAAAGTTCCTGAAACAAAACTGCAAAAGGTTGCTGATGAATTAAGAGAGGAAATGATCGATGCAGTATCAATTACTGGAGGACATTTGGGTGCTAGTTTAGGTGTTGTAGAATTAAGCGTTGCATTACATTATATTTTTAATACACCAAGTGATAAATTAATCTGGGATGTGGGACACCAATGTTATCCACACAAAATTTTAACAGGAAGAAAAGATAAAATAAGAACACTTCGGCAAGGAGGAGGTCTTTCAGGATTTACCAAGCGTTCAGAAAGTGAATATGATCCCTTTGGAGCTGCTCATAGTTCCACCTCAATTTCATCAGCTTTGGGAATTGCAGAAGCAAATAAATTATCAAAAAAATCAGAAAATGTTATAGCAGTGATTGGTGATGGTGCAATAAGCGCAGGCATGGCTTATGAAGCCATGAATAATGCAGGTGCCTCTAAGACTAAAATGATTGTGATATTAAATGATAACGACATGTCAATTGCAAGGCCTGTTGGAGCAATGGGAACATATCTAGCTAAAATTTTTTCTGGTAAAATTTATTTTAGTTTAAGAGAAACTATAAAATTGATCACATCAGCATTTTCAAAAAGATTTAGTGCAAAAGCGGGTAAAGCTGAAGATTTATTAAGATCAGCTGTAACTGGTGGAACTTTATTTAGTTCATTAGGTTTCTATTATATTGGCCCTATAGATGGTCATGACCTTTCTTCATTGATTCCAATTTTAAGAAATGCAAGGGACACAAAACATCAAGGTCCTATATTAATTCATATAAAAACAAAAAAAGGCAAAGGGTATTCTTTTGCTGAAGAAGCAAAAGATCATTATCACGGGGTATCCAAATTTAATGTAAAGACTGGAGAACAGGAAAAAAGTTCAAGTAAAGTACCATCATACACCAAAGTTTTTGCTGATACTCTGATACAACATGCAAAAAAAGATAGTAAAATAGTTGCAATAACAGCAGCAATGCCAGATGGAACTGGATTAAGTAATTTTAGAAAAGAATTTCCAGATAGAACTTTTGATGTTGGTATTGCTGAACAACACGCTGTTACGTTTGCAGCCGGTTTGGCGACTGAGAATTATAAACCTTATGCAGCAATTTACTCAACATTTCTTCAGAGAGCATACGATCAAGTTGTTCATGATGTTGCAATTCAGAGCTTACCTGTAAGATTTGCAATAGATAGAGCAGGACTAGTTGGAGCTGATGGACCTACACATGCAGGTAGTTTTGACACGACTTATTTAGCAACACTACCAAATTTTATTGTAATGGCTGCAAGTGATGAGGCTGAGTTAGTTAGAATGATTAACACTTCTACAGAAATAAATGATAGACCCTGCGCATTCAGGTATCCAAGAGGGACTGGTATTGGATCAATATTGCCATCAATTAATGAAAAGATAGAGATTGGTAAATCAAGAATTATTCAAGATGGAAAAAAGTTAGCTTTAATTAATTTTGGTGCGAGATTAAGTGAAAGTTTAAAGGCATCAGAAAATTTAAAAAAAAAAGGTGTTAATATTACAATAGTGGATGCAAGATTTGCTAAGCCATTGGATGAAAATTTGATTTGGCAATTAGCAACAACACACGAGGCAATTGTAACTATTGAGGAGGGGTCAATTGGTGGATTTGGTTCTCATGTAATTGATTTTCTATCAAAAAAAGGATTAATGGACTCAAATTTAAAATTTAGATCAATGAAACTTCCAGATATTTTTATTGATCAAGACAAACCTGAAAATATGTATAAACTCGCAAATTTAGATAGCATTTCTATTGAAGAACAAATTTTAGATGTATTAAATTCAAATATTATCTTACAAAAACAAAAATAAAGTGATTATCCACATTGAGCTTGATTCAATAAATAATGATCAAGTAAAACACATGATAACATAGCCTCACCTACTGGAACTGCTCTAATTCCAACACACGGATCATGTCTTCCCTTAACAGATATCCTAGTATTTTTTCCAAATTTATTAATTGTCTTTCTGCTCTTTAAAATTGATGATGTAGGCTTTACAGCAAATGAAACAATTATTTGTTGACCAGAAGAGATGCCACCAAGAATTCCACCTGCATTATTTGAGTTAAACTTTAATTTATTTTTTGATTTTGAAATTTCATCTGAATTTTCTTCTCCAGACAATTGAGCGGAATTCATTCCAGAACCAATATTAACACCTTTTACAGCATTAATACTCATCATTGCAGATGCAATATCAGAGTCTAGTTTTGAGTAAATTGGTGCCCCCAGTCCTGCAGGAATACCATTAGCTCTAATTTCAATTATAGCACCACAAGATGAACCTGCCTTTCTAATACTTAAAAGATATTTTTCCCATATTTTAAGCATAGATTTATCAGGACAAAAAAACGGATTTTTATAAATTATCCTATCATCCCACTTGTTTGTATCGCATCCAAGAATTCCGAGTTGTGTAACTGCACCAGAAATTTTAAATTTTTTACCTAATTTTTTCTCCAAAACTTTTTTTGCCACAGCTCCTGCTGCAACTCTAGAAGCAGTCTCTCGCGCAGAAGACCTTCCGCCACCTCTATAATCTCTAATTCTATACTTTTTAAAGTAGGTATAATCAGCATGACCTGGTCTGAATTTATCCTTAATATCACTATAATCTTTTGAGCGCATATCCTCGTTATAAATTATTAAAGAGATTGGAGTTCCAGTTGTTTTACCTTCGAAGACTCCTGAAAGAATCTCAACTTTATCACTCTCTTTTCTTTGAGTGGTAAATTTAGATTGACCAGGTTTTCTTTTGTTGAGTTCTGTCTGAATATCTCGTTCATCGAGGTTTATTAGTGGTGGACAACCATCTATTATACAACCAATTGCAGGACCATGAGATTCTCCCCATGTAGTGAAACGAAAAACCTTTCCAAAAGTATTAAATGACATTATTTATATTGTATAGATTATTTTGTTAAAATTATGAATGAAAAAAACTCACTAGGGCTCAATAAATGCTTTCTAGATTTAGATGATCCTTTTAAATTATTTGAAAGTTGGTACGAACAGGCAAAAAAGAATGAAATTAATGACCCAAATGCTTTAGCTCTTGGAACTGCAACAAAACAAGGCGTTCCATCAGTAAGGATGGTACTTCTTAAAGGTTACGATAAAAATGGATTTGTTTTTTATACTAATCTTAATAGTCAGAAAGGGAACGAAATTAAAGAAAACCCTAATGCAACGATGTGTTTTCATTGGAAAAGTTTGCTAAGGCAAATTAGAATTGTAGGCACTTTGAGTCAAGTAGATGATGAGGTAGCTGATAATTATTTTAATTCTAGAGCCTACGAAAGTAGAATTGGAGCTTGGGCATCAAAACAAAGTAGTGAATTAGCCAATAGAGAAGAATTGATAAAATCACTAGAACAATTTAAAAATACATACCAAGATCAAAATAATGTTCCAAGACCAAATCATTGGTCTGGCTGGAATTTAAAACCTACAAGCATAGAATTTTGGTTAGATGGAGATAATAGAATACACGAAAGACTAAAGTATAAATTGACAGCAAATAATGATTGGACAAAAAGTCTTTTAAGCCCCTAAAAATTTCTTGATAAACTAAAAGACGTTAAATTTTCGAGGATTTTTTTTTCCTCAGAGTCTTTAAATACTGACAATGAATTTGATGACAAATTAATATAGTGCTTGGCCTTTTGATAACAACTATTTATGATATCGTATTTCTTTATTAAAGATAAAGTATAATTTAAATCATTTTGATTTCTCTCTTCTTTTGCAAAAGTTTTCTTAAGAGTTTCTTTTTCATCTTTATTAGCTTTTTGAAACAGAAGAATTATTGGTAGTGTAATTTTTCCCTCATAGAAGTCTTGACCGATATTTTTTCCAAATAGTTTTAATTCTGAATTATAATCTAAAGTGTCATCAGCAATTTGAAAAGTTAAACCTAAATTCCTACCATAAAACTCTAAAGCTTCTTTCTCTTTAGTTTTCATTTCTGATAAAATTGCTCCTACTTTAGTTGCAGCAGCAAATAACTCAGCCGTCTTTGAAGAAATTATTTTCAAATAAGTTTCTTCAAGCATATCAACTTCACCTTTATGCTGGAGTTGCAAAATTTCACCTTGAGCAATTATTGATGATGTTGAAGATAATAGTTTTAAAACTTCAATATTTCCATCTTCTACCATCATTTCAAAACACCTACTAAGAAGATAATCGCCAGCCAGAACAGATGAGTGGTTACCCCAAATTTTATTTGGTGTTTTTTTACCTCGTCTAATTGAACCATTATCTATAACATCATCATGCATCAAAGTTGCAGCATGAATTAGTTCCACGCAAGCTGCCAAATTTATATCTCTGGTCCCTTTTGTATAACCACATAACTTAGATGAGCCTAAAGTTAATAGGGCCCTTAACCTTTTGCCACCAGTATTTAAATGATAATCTGTCATTTTTTTAACTAGCTCAACATTACTATCTAATTTTGATTTAATTTTTTCTTCAACAAGCATTAGCTTATTTTCAACTGAGTTTTTAAGTTGAAAGTAAGAGTTATTAATTTGTTTTTTAAGTTGAATTACGCTTCCCATAATGTGATCAAATTAGTTTAATAAGTTTCTTTTGATACTTATCAATTGACGCACCTAAATCTTCAATTATAAGGTGTCTTTATATTAATACAAAAATTCTATAAAGTTTTGTTATGTTCTCAATTTTTAAAAAGAAGAAAATTATTCCTCATATTAAATTAGCTGGTGTTATCGGAAACGTGGGTAAATTTAAACAAGGTATAGATTTTTCAGGTCAAGAAGAGATAATTTTAAAGGCTTTTTCTGTAAAAAAAGCACCATGTGTTGCTATTACAATTAATTCTCCTGGTGGATCACCTGTTCAATCACACTTAATCTTTAATTTTATAAGACAACAAGCGAAAAAAAATAAAAAAAAGGTAATAGTTTTTGCAGAGGATATTGCTGCATCAGGAGGCTATTTGATTGCGTGTGCTGGTGATGAAATTTATGCAAACTCTAGTTCAATTATTGGATCTATAGGTGTAATTTATTCATCATTTGGTTTTACGGAGTTAATTAAAAAAATTGGAGTTGAAAGAAGAGTTCATACTGCTGGTAAAAATAAAAGTACTCTCGATCCGTTTCTTGAAGAAAAAAAAGAAGATATAGAAAGATTAAAAAATATACAATTAGATTTGCATAAAGATTTCATTAATGTTGTTGAAAAAAGTAGAGGTGAAAAACTAAAGAAATCAGAAGTTGAGTTATTTTCTGGAGAGTTTTGGTCTGGAAGTAAATCCAAAGAACTTGGTTTGATTGATGAAATAGGCGATGCCAATCAAGTGTTGAGAGAAAAATTTGGAGAAGATGTAATAATCAAAAAATTTGAAAAATCTAAAAGTTGGTTAAGTAAGAAATTATCATCATCTAACGATCACGTCGATCAGGTCGCAAATATATTAGAAGAAAAATCTATTTGGCAAAAATATGGCCTCTAAAAAAATTAAAAAAAAACCAAAATTTCAAACTTTTCAGGATACAATTTTAAATCTTAAAAAGTATTGGAGTAAACATGGTTGTATAATTTTACAACCATATGATATGGAGGTTGGAGCAGGAACTTTTCATCCAGCCACGACTCTGAGGTCACTTGGACCAAAACCATGGAAAGCAGCTTATGTACAACCTTCTAGAAGACCAACTGATGGAAGATATGGAGATAACCCTAATAGACTTCAGCACTATTATCAATTTCAAGTTATAATTAAACCTTCTCCATCAAATATAAAAAAACTTTATTTAAATAGTTTGTCTACAATCGGTATTGACCATAAAAATCATGATATTAGATTTGTTGAGGACGATTGGGAAAGTCCAACTTTAGGCGCAGCAGGTCTTGGTTGGGAAGTTTGGTGTGATGGAATGGAAATAACTCAATTTACATATTTTCAACAAATGGCTGGATTTGAATGTAAACCTGTTTCAGTAGAAATTACTTATGGCTTGGAAAGAATTTGTATGTTCACACAACAAAAAAATAATGTTTATGATTTAATTTGGAATAACGAAAATGTTGAATACAGAGAAGTTTTTCATCAAGCGGAGAAAGAATTTTCAGCTTATAACTTTGAACATGCTAATACCTCGAATCTTTTAAAAATATTTGATATGTTCGAAAGTGAGGCTAAATCATTAATAAATAAAAAAATATCGCTACCAGCTTATGATCAATGCTTAAAGGCAAGTCATGTATTTAATATACTTGATGCAAGAGGAGCTATCAGTGTTGCCCAGAGAGCAGAATATATTGGACGCATAAGAGAAATTACAAAATCTGTTGCTTCAATTTGGATTGATACACAAATATAAAATGGCGGAATTTTTTTTAGAATTATTTAGTGAGGAAATTCCAGCTAATTTACAAAAAAATTTTCGTGAAAAACTTTTAGAGGAATTTAGAGAATATTTTATCAATAAATCTATAAAATCAAAAAAAAGTTTTTCATTATCAACTCCAAACAGAGTAATTATCGTATTTGAGGGTTTACAAAAAAAAATTAAAGTTGCGTCTGAGGAAATAAAAGGACCCAAAACTAGTGCTCCTGTAAAAGCAATTGAGGGTTTTTTGAGATCAAATAAAATTGACAAAAAACAACTTATTAAACGTGATACAGAAAAAGGAGAATTCTAC
>CACGVC010000002.1 GCA_902576335.1 uncultured Pelagibacteraceae bacterium | reverse complement strand
ATAATGTTAAGTTTTAGAATATACCCAATGGAAAATTTAAATGGTCCATACAGTAGTTGGTATGATAAATCGCATTTACTAAAAGGTAAAACTGCAGGATGGACTAAGACTGATCATGAAAAAGCAGGTTTTAGAATGGTTCCGAACTCACCTGTGAGAAAAGGTTCATTTGTTGGAAAAAATGCTGTTTTAATGCCATGTTACGTGAACATTGGAGCATATATTGACGAGGGAACAATGATAGATACTTTTGCAAGAGCTGGCAGTTGTTGCCAGATAGGTAAAAATTGCCATATATCTGCGGGTTCGGGTGTCGGCGGAGTTTTAGAGCCCGCGCAAGCTTTACCAACCATCATAGAGGATAATGTATTTCTTGGAGCGATGTCTGAAGTAGTTGAGGGCGTAATTGTTGGAGAAGGTTCGGTTTTAAGTATGGGTATGTATATTGGTCAATCAACTAAAATAGTTGATAGAAAAACTGGGGAAATTACTTATGGTAAAATACCGCCTTATTCAGTTGTGGTTCCGGGCTCGTTACCTGATAAAAAAAATTCTTCTGCACCCTCTTTGTATTGTGCAGTAATAATTAAAAAAGTTGATGAAAAAACGAGATCTAAAACTTCAATAAACGATCTCTTAAGAGACTAAAAATGAAAACATTAAATGAGTTAAAATTAGCTAAAGAGCTAATCAGATTTCCTTCAATCACTCCAATTGACGCTGGAGTAATGAAATTTTTAGAAAAAAAATTAAAAAAAATTGGTTTCAAAACAAGAATGTTGGAATTTAAGGAAAAAGGATTTCATCCTGTGAAAAACCTGTATGCAAGATTGGGTTCTAAGAAGCCAAATTTTATGTTTGCAGGGCATGTTGATATTGTCCCTCCAGGAAATATTAAGGATTGGACAGTAAATCCATTTAAACCGTCTATCAAAAAAGGCTATTTAATTGGAAGAGGTGCAAATGATATGAAAAGCTCTGTTGCAGCTTTTGTATCTGCTGTAAGCACTTTTTTATCAAAAAATAGAGAATTCAATGGATCAATAAGTTTACTCATTACAGGAGACGAAGAAGGTGATGCAGTAAATGGCACCAAAAAAGTTGTAGATTATTTAAAAAAAAGGAAAGAGGAAATTAACTTTTGCCTTGTCGGTGAACCAACAAATCCAAATAAATTAGGTGAAATGATAAAGATTGGTCGTAGAGGTAGTTTAACTGGTAAATTAACTATATTTGGTCAGCAAGGCCATGTTGCATATCCTCATAGAGCTAATAATCCCTCAACTATAATTGTAAAAATTTTAAAAGAATTAAAAGATACTAAATTTGATAGAGGATCTAAAAACTTCCAACCTACGAATTTAGAGGTCACAAAAATAAATATAAATAATAACGCTGATAATGTTATCCCAGCCATGGCTGAGGCAACATTTAATATAAGGTTTAATAATAAACATACGTCAAAGTCTATTAAAAATAGGCTTAATAAAATTTTCAAAAAAATAACCAAAAAAAACAAATCAAAATTTAAAATTAATTATAGAGTTTCGGGTGAAGCATTTCTAACAAGACCGAATGAAACAACGTATATGATACAAAATGTCATAAAAAAGGTTACCAAAATTAAACCAAAGTTATCTACAACAGGTGGAACCTCGGATTTAAGATTTATAAGAAAAATATCACCTGGTCTAGAATTTGGACTTGTTGGAAAAACAATGCATAAAGTTGATGAAGCCGTGTCTTTAAAAGATTTGAAAAATCTTCAGAAAATTTATGAAAAAATTTTGATAAATTATTTTAAATGAAAACAGCAATCATTTATTCTGACATTTATGAAAAACATGATACTGGTAATGGTCACCCTGAGCAGCCTAAAAGAGTAATTGCTATAAAAGAAAAATTAAAAAAAAGAAAAGATCTAATCTGGGATAAGCCAGATAATGTTCCAGATGATATATTGTCTATGACACATTCAAAAGACTATATAAATAATTTAAAAAATTCTTTTCCCCAAAAGGGCCTTAAATTTCTAGACGGCGATACAGTTGTATCACCCGAAAGTAAAAAAGCAGTTTTTGATGCTGCAGGTTCAACAATAAGAGCGATAGATGGAATAGAGAGCGATCAATTTAAAAATGCATTCTGTTTGGCTAGACCACCAGGTCACCATGCTGAAAAAAATAAAGCTATGGGATTTTGTTGTATATCAAACGCTGGAGTAGCAACAAACTATTTAGTAACAAAATATAAATACAAAAGAATTGCCTGCGTAGATTTCGATGTGCACTGGGGTAATGGAAATTATGATATCATGCGTGATAATAAAAATTCATTATATATTTCTACACATCAATATCCTTTTTATCCTGGAGGTGGAACAGATAAAGATAAAGGAAACTTTAACAATTCATTGAATATCCCTTTGCCCGCTGGTACAAACTCAGAAGAATACTTTAATGCATTTGATAGAGTGTTAGGAAGATTAGTACAATATAAACCTGATTTTCTTATATTTTCAGCAGGTTTTGATGCACATAAAGATGATCCATTAGCTCAATTTCAACTAAGTTCAAGGGATTTTTATGAGATTACTAAAAGAACATTAACAGCTACCAATAAGTTTACTGCAGGTAAGGTTGTTTCTATACTTGAGGGTGGATATGATTTAAATGCCTTAGCAGAAAGTGCTAATGAACATGTTAACGCATTAGTAGAATTCAATTGATAGGTATCTAGTTCGTTATAAATAACCTTCATGAAATTGTACAAAATAAGAAAATCAAAAATTGATAACAAAGGTCGCGGACTCTATGCTGCTAAAGATATCACAGAAGGTACAAAAATTATTAATTACTTAGGAAAAATAATTACAAATAAAGAAGTTCAAGAGTCAGAAAAATTCGATAACAAAAAACCTATTTACCTATTTACTCTAAATAAAAAATACACTTTAGATGGTGATTTTTCATTTAATATTGCTGGATTGGTTAATCATAGCTGCAATGCTAATGCGCGTTATGATGGTAAAGGTTTAAAGATTTGGATAACTGCTGACAGAAATATTAAGAAAGGCGAAGAGATAACTTGTGATTATGGCTTTAGTTTCGACAAAGAAGATTACAAACAATTTCCTTGTAAATGTAAATCAAAAAATTGTTGTGGTTTTATAATTCGTGAGGAAAGTCGTTGGAGAATTCATCGTAAATTTGCGATGAGTAATAAAAAAAAATTAATAAATAACTCTCGTTAAATAAAGACCTTGTGGTGGTGCAGGTGGTGCACATAATTCTCTTTTTTTGGACTTCACCACATTAACAAATTTTTTAAACGTCCATTTTTTTTCTCCAACATATTTTAAACAACCGACCATGGACCGGACCTGCTGTTGTAAAAAAGATTGGGATCTAAATTCTATTTCTATCTTATTTTTTTTAGATTTAATTTTTACTAATTTCATAGTTTTTATTGGACTTTTAGCTCTGCAACTAGATTTTCTAAAAGTACTAAAATCCAAGGTTCCAATTAATTTTTTTGCACTTTTTCTCATTAATTTTAAATCAAGATCTTTGATAATATGCCAACCTCTATTTTCATCTAAAACAGGTCCACTAATCCGGTTTATAATCACGTAATTATAAACTCTCATTTTAGCTGAAAATCTGGCATGAAAATTGTTACTTCTTTTTTTAATTTTAAGAATTGCTATTCCATCTTTATTCAAAAAATGATTCATTGATTTTAAAAATTTGTCAAATTCAGTAATCTTATTTTTACAATCAAAATGTGCTGATTGTTCTTTGGCATGTACACCTACATCTAACCTTCCAGCTCCAAATATTATAATTTTTTCTTTAAGTAATTTTGAAATTTTATTTTGTAATATTCCCTGAACTGTTTTTCCTTTTTTTTGAATTTGCCATCCTCTAAAGTTGGTACCCACGTATTCAATTAATATTTGGTATCTAAACATTTAATAAATTGAAACCTTTTTTGATTTTAGAACCCAGAATAAATTCACTTATTTTTTGTGGTCTTTTTCCTTGTCTTTGAATTTCAAGAACCTTGATGGATTGGTTGTTTTTACATGCAACTTCAAGCTTATTTGAGATTACTTCCCCAACTTTTCCTGAACCATTACCAATTACAGCTTTCAAAATTTTATATCGTTCACCATTGAAACTGAAAAAGGCGCCTGGAGACATAAATAAACCGTTAATTTTGCCGATGATTTTAGGGGCATCATCTTTCCAATTAATTTGCGCCTCATCTTTATGAATTTTTTTTGCATAACTTGCCTTTGAATGATCTTGATCAATAAACTTTGCTTTATCTGCAAGAATATCATCTACATTATCTAGAATTTTTTCTGCAGCTAAAGTAGAGAGTATTTCAGAAATTTCTTTAGCATTTTGATTTTGACCTATCTTAATTCTATAAATATTGCTTACTGGTCCACTATCTAACTCCTCATTTATCTTCATGACACTTATACCTGTTTCAAGATCTAAATTCATAATTGATCTTTGAATTGGTGCTGCTCCTCGCCAGTTGGGAAGTATTGAAGCATGAATGTTAACAAAACCTTTTTTTGTTAAATTTAAAAAACTTTTTGGAATAATTTGGCCGTATGCACAGACTATCGCAAGATCAGCTTTTAACTCTTTTAAAAATTTATACTCTTTATCATTATCTTTTAGAGTTTTTGGTGTTCTAAATTCTATATTTAAAGTTTCTGAGATATCCTGTATTGGACTATTATTAATTTTTTGCCCTCTATGAGATTTTTTTGGCGGTTGAGTATATGCAACCACAATATTATAACCATTTTGATGTAGGGTCTCTAAAATAGGAACACAAAATAATGGGGTACCCATAAAGATAATCTTATTTGCCATCTTCAAACTACTATTCTGCCAGTACTTTTTTTAATTTTCGATATTTTTTTAATAATAAAATCTTTTTTTAATTTTGATAAATGATCAATTATCAATTTACCGTCTAAATGATTTATTTCATGTTGAACACAGGTGGATAATAGTCCATCACATTTAAGAATTTTTTTGGAGCCTTTTTCATTGATATACTCAACTTCACATATTTTTGGTCTTTCAATTTCAACAAATGTTTCGGGTATTGAAAGACAACCTTCCTCATAAATTGATTTTTCATCGCTTAAATTTTTGATTACCGGATTGACTAATACAATTGGTTGATTCTTTTCATCTTTGTTTGAAACATCAACAACTAAAATTCTTTTAAGAATACCTATTTGAACAGCAGCAAGGCCGATTCCATTTGAATTGTACATTGTATCAAATAAATTATCGATCAGTTTTTTTTCATTAACTCCAATTTTCTCGATTGGTTCAGAAACTTTTTTTAATATTTCATCTGGTACAGTAATAATTTCTTTAATAGTCATCAGACAAATAAATAAACTAATTTTTATACTTTTAAAGGAAGAACTTTGAACAAAATTTTATTTCTTATAGAATCTATGTTTAATTGATTTAACGCACTAATTATAAAATAAATTGTGTCTTCATCTATTCTCTCGAGTTTATCCTGACCAATAACTTCAACAATTCTCAATAATGCCGAACCAGTCTCATTATTGTTAATCATTACTTGTATGTCGGTTGGCATTTCTTCCTCATTTATCACGTATAAGTCATCATATTTTTCAGAAATCTTTATACCGTCTGATTTAAGAGATTCTAAAAATATTATATCTTTTTTGGATAAAGAATATTTCTTATTTTTTTTAATTTTTTTTAGAAAATTATTAAGATCTTTTTCTATCTTCGACTTTGCATAATCTCCATTAAAATAATTAATTAATCTTGATTGATGCAGAACATCATTATTATATTTTATTTCCATTGGTGAGTCTTTATCCAATTTTATATTCGTATAATAAAAGCTAGTTAAATTATCGGGTACTTCTGTAGGATCCATCTGTTTTAAAAATTTTTTTAATTCATTGTCAAAAGCATAATCTAAATTATCTTTTTTGAATGACTCCTTTAAAATTTTTAATAATTTTAATTTTTCAATCATCTCGGATTCAAGTAAAATTTTCTGATAAAGTAAGGCTCTTGCCTCAATATTAGATAAAGATTTATGAGATTTTTTAGCATTTAGAAGTTGATTAATATTAAATTGAAATCTCATATAAATTTTAAATAACTCGTTTTCAGAAAAATTTTTATTATGAACAGCTTTTTCGATATTTGAGATCTTATCTAATTCTGTAATATCAACTTCTTTTAAAGATGATAATAAATTTGCTGATGATAAATATTTCCAAATGATTTTGGATGTCTTTTCGTCTGGTCGAAACTCAAAATTAGGATTTGTTTTATGAGCAAGATGAAAATCAAATATTGATTTTTCAGATATTGTTTCATCAATTTTTGAAGTATAACCAAGTAGATAATCAATTTTTTTTTCAAAATATCTATCTTTGAAACCTAACTCTTTTTTTAAGTCTAAAATTAATGAAGCTTCCTCAGTCTTACCTGCGTTTATCAGGCAGTATATGTTAAATTTTGAGAGGTATTCATCTGTAATTGGCTCTAGGTTATTTGAAAATATATCACAAGCTTTTTTCAATTTAAACTCAGATACATAATAATCGATAAAGTGTCTGGATAGTTTAGGGTTATCATTAAGAATTCCATTTTTATTCAAATACTCTTTAATTAAATCAAAATTTGAATTTTTTATTAACCAATCTGACTTTAATTTTAAAAATTCTTTCTCAGTAATATTTTTTTTAGGATAGTGAGCATTAGTCAAAATTGATATGTTCATCAACTCTGAAGCATCCTTAGAAAGATTCAGTTTTGTTATTCTGGTAAACAAATCTTTTAACTGGTCACCATCTGAATTACTCCACATATTAATATTTAAGTCATAATCTTGCGGATCGTATAATCCAGAAATCTTTGTCTTCTTTGAATTAAAAGATATATCCTCAACAATGTCTAATGTTTCATCATTTGACTTTTTATTATATATACTTATCTCGCTTGATAAATTATTGCTTTCATCAATTGGCAAATTAGACACTGAATTTTGATCACTTTTTTTTTCATTTTTCTTCCAAATGTCTACTGGTTTATCTGAGGAATGTACCTTGAAAGAAGCGAATAATATGAGAGTAATTATTAAAAGTTTTTTACTTAACAATTTTAAATTTTTCATTCGGGATTATTTTTTGTATATCTTTTTTTGGAGCTGGAAATTCAATTGTATTTAAAAAGAAAACAATTCCAAGGATAAACAGTAAAATTAAAGTTAATTTTATTATTATCCCAATTAAACTTTGTCTCGAACTTGTTTTTTTATAAATTTGCATATAACTTTAAGTATTTTCAAATTAAGACATATTTGTGTTTTTTCAATAAAGAAACTTATGGAATCAAAAGAAAATATTGTTTTTTTAGGTATGATGGGATCTGGTAAAACCAGTATCGGACTATTAATTTCAAAAAAACTGAATTTACAATTTTATGATATAGATCAAATAATAGAAAAAGAATTAGAGATGAGTATTTCTGATATTTTTGAAAAAAAAGGAGAGAAATTTTTTAGAGACATTGAGGAAAAAATCACTCTTAAGATTTTAAAAAAAAAATGGATTGTTGTATCTTTGGGAGGTGGAGCGTTTATCAATAAGAAAATTAGAGAAGAAATTTTGAAAAATCACTTGTCTTTTTGGTTAAATTGGAATTCAAAAACATTAATCCAAAGAATTAAGAAAAATCTAAAAAGACCTATAGCTTTAAAGTCTTCTACTAGTGAATTAATTGATTTAATAAAAAAAAGATCAGTAGTTTATTCAAAATCAAAATATAAAATTAATTGTGAAAAATTATCGAAAAATGAGATAGTTAATGAAATTATAAATTTTTATGAAAATGAAAAGATTAATAGTTAGAGCAAATCATGAAAAATATCCAATATTTATTGGTTCAGGATTAATCTCAAATTTGAAAAAAATAATTAAAAGTGAAAAAATTAACTTTATAAAATGCCTGCTAGTTTTAGATAAAAACGTTCCGAAAAAAAAAATTCATATAATCAAAAAAAAATTAAAAGGTAAAAAATTATTTATACTCCACTTAAACGCAAATGAAAAAAATAAAAATCAAAAAACTACAAATAAAATTTTAGAAATTTTATTAAATAAAAATTTTTCAAGAGAGGATATTTTGATTAGTATTGGTGGTGGTATAACTGGTGATATTGCTGGATACGCTGCAAGCCTTTTTAAACGTGGATTAAAATTTATTAATATACCTACCACTCTTTTAGCTCAAGTGGATTCCTCAATAGGCGGTAAAACTGGAGTAAATACCAAACAAGGTAAAAATCTAATTGGAAGTTTTTACCAACCCAAATTAGTAATAAGTGATACCGATTTTCTGAATACTCTTCCTAAAAGAGAAATTATATGTGGATATGGAGAAATTTTAAAACATTCTCTAATTTCTAATAAGAAGTTTTTTTTATTTTTAAATAAAAACTTTAATAATATTTTAAAATTTAAATCTCCATATATTGAAAAAACTATTTATGAAAGTTGTAAAATTAAAAGAAATGTTGTTGAAAAGGATGTAAAAGAGAAAAATTTAAGAAAGATTTTAAATTTTGGCCATACATTTGCACATGCTTTTGAGGCTAGTTTAAATTTTTCTAAAAAATTGAATCATGGTGAAGCTGTCATTCTGGGTATGAGCACAGCCCTTAAATTCAGTAAATCCAACAATTTTTTATCTTTAAATGAATTCAAAATTATTACAAACCATATAAAAAATTTTGGTTTACCAAATGATATAAAAAAATATTTCTTCTTAAAAGATATAAATAAAATTCTATCATTTATGGTAAATGATAAAAAAAATATTACAAGTAAAATTAATTTAATTTTATTGAAAAGAATTGGGACCCCTTTAATTGACAAAAAATTTGACAAAAAAAAGTTAAAAATATTTTTAAGTCGAGAGCTAAGTAATTAAAATCTGTATAGAGTGAATATTATTTTTGAGCTCTTTATCTAAAATTTTATAAATTTTTTTAGTGCTTTGAATTCTGCTCATTTTTGAGAGTTCTTTTGAATTTATCAAAACCTTCAAATGAAATTTTTTTTTGTCGTTACCTTTATGTTTGGTGTGAAGAAAGGATTTATCCTCAATCTTAATGTTCTCCATAACGATTTTATTTTCTAGTTTTTTTTTTACGATTGCAATTAAATGATTTATATTCATTATATATTTAATATATCATGAAAAATATTTGTGATTGGAATAATTGTAAAGAGCTGGGTGAATATAAAGCGCCAGTTGAAAGAGATAATAGCAAAAAGTTCAGGATGTTATGCTTAAAACACGTAAAAGAGTTTAACAAAAATTGGAATTACTTTTCTGGCATGAATGATAATCAAATAATGAATTTTTTAAAATCAGATATGACATGGCATAAACCGACTCAAAGTTTTAGCTCTTCAGACAATTTCTTTAAAGTGCTATGGAATAACACTTTGAGAGATGAATTTGATAGTAAAAAACTTAAGAGTGATTTTAATCATATGCGTCAATTTAAATTTGATAATAAAGATATAAAAGCTTTTGAAATACTTGGATTGTCAGTTGGTATGAAATGGATGAATATACAAAAAAAATTCAAAACACTTGTCAAAAAATTTCACCCTGATATGAATTTAGGTAATAAAAAATATGAAGATAAACTTAAAATGATAACGTTAGCTTATACACAATTAAAAAACACTTATAGAGAAAAAATTGACACCTAATTTTGATTTACAACCAGATATAAAAGTTTCAATAAAACAAACTTTTGGAATAGATACGGAAATGGAAGTCGAAGCCTTTTCCAAAAAAAATGATTACGTACCTGAAATAGATAAAAACTACAAATTTGACAAAGACACAACATTAGCCATTATTTCTGGATTTGCATTCAATAAAAGAGTCTTAGTTCAAGGCTATCATGGCACAGGTAAATCTACTCATATTGAACAAATTGCTGCAAGATTAAATTGGCCTTGTATTAGAGTAAATCTTGACAGTCATATAAGTAGGATTGATTTAATTGGTAAAGATGCGATTGTCTTAAAAGATGGCAATCAAGTCACTGAATTTAAAGAAGGAATTCTTCCTTGGTCTATACAAAACCCTATCGCTTTAGTTTTTGATGAGTATGATGCCGGTAGACCAGATGTAATGTTTGTCATACAAAGAGTTCTTGAGTCAGAGGGAAATTTCACACTTCTTGATAAAAACAAAGTATTAAAACAAAATAAGTATTTTAGATTATTTGCAACTTCAAACACTGTAGGACTCGGTGATACCAGTGGTTTATACCACGGTACTCAACAAATAAATCAAGGACAAATGGATAGGTGGAACATAGTAACTACTTTGAATTACTTAAGTCTTGAAAAAGAAATGGATATTATCTTAGCAAAAAATAAGAATTTTAATAACTCTAAAGGCAAAGATATAATTGCAAATATGATAAAAGTAGCATCGCTTACAAGAAAAGGATTTGTTGCTGGCGACATATCAACTATTATGAGTCCCAGAACTGTTCTTCACTGGGCTGAAAACACGGAAATATTCAAAGATACAGGTTATGCATTCAGAGTAACTTTTTTAAATAAATGCGACGAAGTGGAAAAAAATATTATTGCTGAATATTATCAAAGATGCTTTGGAGAGGAGTTGCCTGAATCACTTGTGAATATTCAAATTTAATGTCTAAAAATCGTAGCGATATTGAGATTAAAGAAAAATTTAAACAAGCCCTTACATCAACCGTAAAAGTCATATCTGAGGACTTTAGCATCGAAGAAAATTTAAAAAATAAAGACTCTCAAAAATTTGATCCTTTTGAAATAGATAGTCTAAATAACAAAAATGATTTTATAAAAGCTAGAGCTACATCTGACTCTAAAGCTTTAAAAAAAAAATTTTCAAACGAAATCATATATAAAAAAAACTTACCTTCAAACATATCTTGTAGATCACTTTACTCTATTGCAGAAAAGGTTAGATATGAATATTTGGGTGGAGAAATGTTGAAAGGTATTAAAAAAAATTTTGAAAATAATTACAATTTAATGATTTCTAATAAAAAAAAAGATCACTTAAAAACTAAAGAAGATGTGAATATATCTGAAGCATTTGAATTGTATATGATAAATAGATTTCATGGTATAAAATTAAATAATTTATCATCAAAAATATTAAAATTTTGGGAAAATGATTTTAATAAGAGTATCGAAAAACACTTAGGTTTCTTAAAAAATAATCTAGAAGACCAAAATCTTTACTCAAGTAAGTTCTCAGAAATTTTACAAGAAATGGAAATATTCCAGACAAATAATGAGGAAGAAATAAATAGCGAAAATGAAAATAATCAACAAAATGACAATTCAAATCAGGATCAAAACAGTGATAATGATACCACTAAAGATCAATATCAGGATAGTAAAAATGAAGCTAGTATCGAAGCAGATTACGATGTTAATGAATATCGATTAGACGAAGAACTATTAGAAACTGAGTCAGATCAAACTATGAATGAACAATCAATACAAAAGAAAAATATTAAGAATCTAGATCTAGATTATAAAATATTTACAAAACAGTTTGACGAGATAATTAAAGCGGAAAAACTTGAAAATACCGAAGATGCAAACAAACTCAGAAAAACTCTAGATCAACAATTAATTGGCTTTCATGATGTTGTGACTAAATTAGCTAACAAATTACAGCGACAATTACTAGCAAAACAAAATCGTTCATGGGATTTTGACTTAGAAGAGGGTTTGTTAGACAGTTCAAAATTACCAAGAGTGATAATGGATCCGTTTAACTCATTATCTTTTAAAAAAGAAAAAGACTTCGATTTTAAAGATACTATAGTGACTTTATTAATTGATAATTCTGGTTCAATGCGGGGGCGACCAATTACAATAGCAGCTATTTGTGCTGATATTTTATCCAGAACTTTAGAGCGCTGTTCAGTGAAAGTTGAAATATTAGGCTTTACTACAAAAAATTGGAAAGGTGGTCAAAGTCGAGAATTTTGGAATAAAAATGGAAAACCCAAAACTCCTGGGAGACTCAATGATTTAAGGCATATAATTTATAAAAGTGCAGATACTCAATGGAGACAAGCGAAAAATAATCTAGGGTTAATGTTAAAAGAAGGTTTATTAAAAGAGAATATTGATGGAGAAGCAATATCCTGGGCATTTAGTAGACTTAAAAAAAGGAGAGAAGAAAGAAAAATTCTAATGGTAATATCTGATGGGGCGCCAGTGGATGATTCTACACTTTCAGTAAATTCAGGAGACTTTCTAGAGAAACACTTAAAAAAAATTGTTCGATTTATTGAAGATAAAACTGAGATTGATATTTTAGCAATAGGTATTGGCCACGATGTGTCTAGATACTACAATCGTGCAATAAAAATTACTGATGTTAATGAATTGGGTGACGTAATGATTTCACAATTAAGCACCTTATTTGACAAAAAAAATAAATTTCACTAGATATTAAATAAGTCTTTATTTTTCCATTTAATTTCAATTTCAGCACCACTTCTAGTTTTAGAATTCGAACAATTTACGATGGCAAAATTTTTTTCTAGAAGAGTTTTTCCTATAAAAATACCTAATCCAAGGCCAGTTTTATTTGCAGTAGATGATGTAAATGTTTTTAGATAAGGTTCACCTATTTTTGAAATAATGTCATTTGGATATCCTTCGCCATCGTCCTCAATAGTAACAACAGTAAGTTCATTATTTGATTTTAAGTTTATAAAGACTTTATTTTTACAAAATTTATTCGCATTACCGATAAAATTTCTAAGACCATAAACAATCTCAATTGATTTAGTTATTTTTTTTGGAGATGAATCCTGCTCGTAATTAAAGTTAAAGTCATTTTTACTTGTCTCCCTAAAAGAGGAGATAATTTCTATTAGGTAATCTCTCATGGTTAAATCTTCATCAATAAAATTATCCTCAATATCAGGATTAAGAGACAATCTTTTTAAGATTTGATTACACCTTTCTACTTGACTTGATAGTAATTCAATATCCTGGATAACTTCTTTTTGATTTTTTAATTGTTTAGTTAATTCTTGGGAAATTATCTTTATGGTGGATAGTGGAGTTCCTAAAGAATGCGCTGCTGCTGCTGCTTGGCCACCTAGAGACAGCATCTCGTGCTCTTTAGCCATAATTTCCTCCATTTTATTCAAAGCTTCTTTTCTTAACCTTGATTCATTACCAAAAATTATTGCAAAGTAATTTAAGAAAATTAAAGCTATTATTAAGGAAATAGGGATTGAGTAATATAAATAATCACTTACATGAAAATGATCTCCCAAAGGTTCAGGTAGATCTTTTGAGTAAAAGGTCAAAAAAATTATAATTAAACAGGTTATCATTACTAGAAATAAATTAGTTTTTATTCCTAAATTTGTTGAGGCAAAAACACTCGGAATTATTAAAAATATAATAAATGGATTTTTTGCACCACCTGTTAAATAAATCAAAACTCCTAATTGAATTATGTCAATTAGCAAAAATAATAAAGCCGATTTATCAGATAGTTGGGTTTTATTATAAAAAAAAATGAGATATAAATTGCTAATTGCCCCGGTTAGTATAATCAAATTTGCATAAAGAAATTCAAAATCAAAATTGAAGAAAAAATAAACCAAGTAAACTGAGAACAACTGACCAATTATACCTATCCACCTTAAATTAATATATGTAGACTTTTTTAAACTATGATACTTTGAAGTTTCGAAAAACTTCATCTTAAATATCTAAATTTTGTACATTAATTGCATTTGAGACAATAAAATCTTTTCTCAAAGCAACATCATTTCCCATCAATGTATGTATCAAATCTTGATCTTTTTTTAAATTTTTAGAATATTGTACTTGTAACAGGTTTCTTGTCTTTGGATTCAAAGTTGTATTCCACAACTCCTCAGGATTCATTTCACCTAATCCTTTAAATCTTTGAATATTCATTTTTGATTTTTCTAATTCTAATTTTTTTAAATAATCTTTTGAATTTTTTTTAAAATCTTTATTACTTTTGATAATGTAGCCCTCTAGTTCTTTTTCATCTTTAATGTAAATACTTTTTACACCTTTGTTTATTTTAAATAGCGGCGGTTGGGCTAAATAAATATGTCCATTTTCAATTAGTTTATTAAATGGGCTATTATTAAAGAAAGTAAGAAGTAAGGCTCTGATATGTGACCCATCCACGTCGGCATCTGTCATAATTATAATTTTACCGTACCTTAAATCTTTTAAATCAATTTCTTGCGCTTTAGGATCTAGACCAAGTGCATTGATTAAAGTTACAATTTCATTTGATGAAATCATTTTAGATAAAGCCTTAGTTCTTTTATCTGATCCATTTCCATTTTTTCCAATCTTAAGATCTTCAACATATGTATTTAAGATTTTACCTCTCAAAGGTAAGACTGCCTGATTTGATCTATCTCTTCCCTGTTTAGCAGAACCACCAGCAGAATCCCCCTCAACAATAAATAATTCTGTTCCCTCTTGTTTTCCAATTTGGCAATCAGCTAACTTTCCAGGAAGTCCGCTCAACTCTAGCGCACCTTTCCTTCTCACATTTTCTCTTGCTTTTCTTGCAACGTCTCTAGCTAATGCAGCCTGAATAATTTTTGCTAAGATGATCTTTGCGATAGATGGATTTTGATCAAACCAAATTGATAATTTTTCATTTATAATTGTTTCAACAATCATTCTAACTTCAGAGGAAACAAGTTTATCTTTAGTTTGAGAAGAAAATTTGGGATCTGGAATTTTAATTGATAATACACAAGTTAAACCTTCTTTTATATCATCACCAGATATGGTTAATTTATTTCTTTTTAAGAGATTGTGTTCATTAGCATATTTATTTACTACTCTTGTCAAAGCACTTCTGAAACCCAATAAATGAGTACCACCATCTTTTTGAAAAATATTATTTGTATAGGGAGAAACTTCTTCTGTATAAGAAGAATTCCATTTTAATGAGCATTCAATTTCTATGTTACTTTTATTGCCCTCAATATAGATAGGTTTTTTAAATAAATCATTTCCATTTTTATTTTTTAATTTTTCTCGTTTTTGATCTAAAAATTCTACAAACTCTATAATACCTCCATCAAATTTGAACTCAATGGATTTTTCTTTTTTTGATGAGGCATCACTAAACGTTATCTTTATACCTTTGTTAAGAAAAGCTAATTCTCTCATTCGTTTTGTAAGAATCTTTTCACTAAATTTAACAGAAGAAAATATTTCATTTGAGGGTTTGAAGGTTATAATCGTTCCAGTTTCTTTTGTTTTTCCATTAACCTTTAATGGTTTTGTTGCCTCACCATTTTCAAATTCAATAAAATGTTTTTTACCCTCCCTAAAAATTTCAAGCTTAAGATTTTCTGATAAAGCATTAACAACTGAAACACCTACACCGTGAAGTCCTCCAGAAACCTTATATGAGTCATGATCAAATTTACCTCCTGCGTGTAATTGTGTCATGATAACTTCTGCTGCAGATTTTTTTTCCCCTTTATGAATATCCACTGGAATTCCTCTACCATCATCACTAACTGTAATTGTTCCATTAGAGTTAATTTTAACATGAATATTTTTACAATAACCTGCTAATGCTTCGTCAATTGAATTGTCAACAACTTCATAAACCATGTGGTGCAAGCCGGTGCCATCATCAGTATCACCAATATACATCCCAGGTCTTTTTCTAACCGCTTCTAGACCTTTAAGAACTTTAATAGAGTCTGCTTGATAATTATTTTTGTTTGTCATTTTTTATATATCGGAAAATATTACTATAACATTTTTTTAAAAAATTTGTTCACTTATAATATATTACGTCAATTAAAATTACTTAATTAGGGTTGAAAATACTGATCTTTTTAATGGCGGAGAGAATGGGATTCGAACCCATGATAGAGTTTCCTCTATACACGCTTTCCAAGCGTGCGCCTTCAACCACTCGGCCACCTCTCCAAATAATACTAAATGTATAATCTAATAGTTATTAAAAATAAAATTGATTATATTAAAGATATATATGTATTTAATTTCACATAGAGGAAATATTAATAATATTGATAAGGATAGAGAAAATAGTCCTGATTATATTAACGAAGCTTTGGAGAACGGATTTGATGTTGAAGTAGATGTAAGATTTGAGAATGGTAAATTTTTTCTAGGTCACGATTTCAATCAATTTGAAATTGATAAAAATTTCCTTCAAAATGATAAGATATGGTGTCACGCAAAAACAAATGAAGCCTTAATGGCTTTAGATCAAATTAAAGCGCATTATTTTTGGCACCAAGATGATGATTATACTATAACTAGTAAAGGGTATATTTGGACGTATCCGGGTAAAAAAATATTACCTAAAAGTATTTGTGTTTTACCAGAAAGAGTTAGTTATAAAAAAATAAACTGTTTAGGAATTTGCTCAGATTTTATAGAGAAATATAAATAAATCATGATAAAGGTTATTATATTTGATCTGGATGGAGTGTTGGTTAATACAAAGTTAATACATTTTGAAGCCTTAAATTCAGCATTAAAAAAATATAATTTTGATGAAATTTCTATTGATGATCATGTGAAAATTTTTGATGGTTTGCCTACAATTGAAAAATTAAAACTTCTTCAAAAAACTAAAAAACTCCCTAAAAAATTTTTTTCAAAGATACAGAAATTTAAACAAAAAATAACATCTGAAATTCTTAGAAGAAAGATTAAAAAAAATAATAAAATAATAAAAATTATGAAGAATTTACACAATAAATATAAAATTGTTGTCGCTACAAATGCTGTAAATTCTACTTTAAATATTTGTTTAAATAAACTTGGAATTGAAAAGTATGTAGACTTTAAATTATCGAATGAAGACATTAACAAACCAAAACCAAATCCAGAAATATATCTAAGAATTTTTGTTAAGTTCGGGATATATCCGTCAGAAGCTCTAATAATTGAAGATTCTCATTACGGAAGGGAAGCTGCTATTTCTTCTGGAGCAAAACTTTTACCAATTAAAAAAATTGAAGAATTAAACTTAAAAAAAATTAGGCTCAATTTAACGTCTAAAAAAATGATCAATAAAAAAAATGTATCATGGGAAGATAATAAGATGAATATCTTAATTCCTATGGCTGGAGCAGGTAAAAGATTTTTTGATGCTGGTTATATATTCCCAAAACCTTTAATTGAGATTGACAATAAACCAATGATACAATGGGTAATTGAAAGTTTAAATTTACAAGCTAATTACATATTTATTATTCAGAAAGAACACCAGGAAAAATATAATATTAAAAGTGTTTTAAAAATTTTACAACCAAATTGCAAAATTATTGAATTAGATCATTTAACAGAAGGAGCAGCTTGCACTACGCTGTTAGCTAAAGAGTTTATCAACAATAATGATCCACTAATAATTGCAAACTCTGATCAATATATTAATTGGAATAGTTCAAAAGCGTTTTATGACTTTAACTCAAAAAATTTAGATGGTGCGATTTTAACTTTCGAAGCAATCCATCCAAAATGGTCTTATGCAAAATGTAATAATGAGGGATTTGTAACAGAAGTTGCAGAAAAAAAAGTTATTTCAAGGAACGCAACTGTTGGGGTTTATTATTGGAAACATGGTTCTGATTACGTTAAATCTGCTGAAGAAATGATTAAAAAAAATATTAGAGTGAATAATGAATTTTATGTCTGTCCAGTTTATAATGAATTTCTGCAGAAAAATAAAAAAATAAAAATTCATAAAGTAGATAAAATGTGGGGGTTAGGAACACCTGAGGATTTAAATAATTTTATTCAAAAAATGAAGTTTGACTAAAATATTTTTCAACCTTAATTATAAAAATTTAATCTTTTTGATAAAAACATAAAGAGGTATTCTTTATTTTGAAAATTTCTTTATTTTTAGAAATAGAATTAAGATATCTAACTACATCTTTAGATGAATTTTTACCTGGATTGTAATCATGCCAAAGTACAACACCCTTTGATTTTACCATCTTAAAGGCCTTTTCACTATCATTTTTGATTACTGAAAAAGTATGTCCACCATCAATAAATATTAGGTCCATTTTATTTAAAAAATTACTTTCATCAAATGTTAGAGAGTTCATAAAAAATACTTTTATTTTTTTCTCTTCAGGTTCACCTGAGAATAGAAATTTATCATAAATTGTCTCATTAACTATATTTTTTTGTGCAATTTTACTATCATCATTTGTTTTATAAATTTTATCGGTATCTGAGGGATCTAAAGTTATGGTATAAATTTTAGAGTCTTTGTCGGAATTTAACGCCATCAAATAAGTAGTTTTTCCGCTACAAGTTCCAAATTCAAAGATATTTTTACTGGTTGTACTTAACACAGAAATTATCCATGACTCATAATTTGAAGTCATACCAATTATTTGATTTTCAGCCGTTATACAAAAGTTTTTAACAATTGAATTTTTAGTAGGCCCACTTAAATCATTGCTGACCTTTTTTAAATTAAAAATTAAGTGTAAATCTGTAATATCTTTTTCTAAGATTTTTGTTTTATAAAAGTATTTTTTTATTTTTCTTTTATTATACGCAATTAATAATAAAATATTCAATATTATCAAAATAAAAACTAAATAAGTCACAAATTTATTTTTCCTTATTAATTTTAAGAACACCAATGAATGCTTCTTGTGGAATCTCTACTCTACCAAACTGTTTTGATCTTGCCTTACCTTTTTTTTGTTTTTCTAAAAGCTTTCTTTTTCTATCCGTAGCTCCACCGCCGTGGATTTTGGTAAGTACGTCTTTTTTAAAACCCTTTATAGTTTCTCTAGCTATAATTTTTCCTCCTATCGCAGCTTGAACTGGTATCATAAAATTATGTCTAGGGATTAGATCCTTTAATTTTTCACAAACTTCCCTCCCTGTTTTTTGAGCAAAATCTTTGTGAATCATCATTGCTAGAGCATCGACTGGTTCGCTGTTGACCAAAATGCCAAGTTTTACTAAATCACCCTCTCGGTGCTCAAGTATTTCATAATCAAAACTTGCATATCCGCTTGTCATAGATTTAATTCGATCGTTAAAATCAAATACTACTTCATTTAGTGGTAGCTCATAAGAAATTACAGCTCTATTACCAGAGTAGCTAAGATTTGTTTGAATTCCTCTTTTATCCTGACACAATTTCATTATGGGACCTAAATAATTATCTGGTGTGATTATTGTAGCTTTGATCCATGGTTCCTCTATAGAATTAATAAATGTTGGATCAGGTAAACTTGAGGGATTTTGTAAATCTTTAGTTTCTCCATTGTTAAGTTTTACTTTATAGACAACACCTGGTGTAGTTGTTAATAAGTTAACATCAAATTCTCTCTCTAACCTTTCTGTTATTATTTCAAGATGCAATAATCCAAGAAAACCACATCTAAAACCTAAACCTAAGGCTGATGAAGACTCTGCCTCATAAGAAAAGCTAGCATCATTTAGTTGTAACTTTGCTAAACCATCTTTCAATTTTTGATACTCAGAGCTATCAACAGGAAATAAGCCGCAAAAAACTACCGGTTTACTTGGTTTGAAACCTGGCAAAGCCTCAACTATTGGTTTTGAAGCATCGCAAATTGTGTCTCCAACTTTCGTGTCTGATAAAACTTTAATTCCAGTTGTTATAAATCCAATTTCTCCAGAATTAAGTTCACTCACATCTTTTGGCTTTGGCGTAAATAAACCTACTTTTTCAACAATGTAATCTTGGTTGGTTGAAAGCATTTTTATTTTCATGTTTTTGATAATTTTTCCATTAATAACCCTAACTAAAATTACAACTCCAAGATAAGTGTCATACCAACTATCTACCAGCAGACACTTTAAATCTTGATTTAAATTACCCTTTGGTCCAGGTAGCTGATTGACTATTTGTTCCAATATGTCATCTATACCTTCACCTGTTTTACCAGAACAAGGAATAGCATTTTCAGTTTCAATACCAATCACATCCTCTATTTGTTTTTTTGTCCTATCTAAATCTGATGCCGGTAAATCAATTTTATTTAACACAGGTATAATTTCATGATTTATATCCATAGCTTGATATACATTTGCTAATGTCTGCGCCTCTACACCTTGTGTGCTATCAACAATAAGTATAGAGCCTTCACAAGCATATAAAGATCTACTTACCTCATAACTAAAGTCTACATGACCAGGTGTATCTATTATATTCAAAATATATTCTTTACCATTTTTAGATTTGTAATTAAGTTTCACTGTTTGAGCTTTGATAGTTATCCCTCTTTCTCGCTCAATATCCATTGAGTCTAGCACTTGAGCTTTCATCTCTCTTTCTGTCAATCCTCCACATCTATGAATTATTCTGTCTGCTATTGTAGATTTGCCATGGTCTATATGCGCGATTATTGCAAAATTTCTTATATGATCAATTGTGGTCATTTTTATTAAGAACGGATCTTTGCACCAGTTTTATTTTCTACTGTTTCAATAATTAATTTATTAATGTTTTCTAAATCATTATCATTTAATGTTTTCTCTGTAGATTGGATCGTAACACTTATTGCTATCGATTTTTGATTCTTTGGAATATTATCACCCACATAAACATCAAAAACTCTAATATTGCTAATTAAATTCTGATCTACACTTGCAATAGCATTAATTAGGTCTTGCGCATTAACATCTTTGCTTATGATAAATGCAAAATCTCTTTCAGACTTTTGATAATCTGAGACATTAAATTTATTTTTTTGATCATTTAAGGTTTTTGCTGGTAATTTCAAATTGTCTAAAAAAATTTCAAAACCTACTAAAGACTCTGTTTTCATATCGATTTTTTTAGTTATGTTGGGGTGAATTTCTCCAAAATAGGCTGCTACTAAGTCTGCGTTTTTTTTTAAAAATAATCTACCAGATTTACCAGGATGATAATAATTTGGAGTTTTGTTGTCTATAAAAAATTCCTCTGATTTATACCCTGCCTCAATTAAAGTTTGGACTACATCTTTTTTGACATCAAAGACATCAACATTTCTCTCTTTTTCAATCCAAGACAATCTTGATTTTTTTCCTGATGATAAACCACATACTACTGTATTTTGTTCACCAGGCTTAGAACCAGTAAAAGTTGGGCCAATTTCATAAATTGATAAATCCTTAAAACCTCTATCAAGATTTTTATTCATATATATTATCAAGTTTGAGAATATTGAATTTCTCAAAACATCTAATTCCGTACTTATTGGATTCACAATCTTAATTTCTTTCTTAGTGTCTCTGAAATAATTATTGTAATTTGAGTCTGTAAATGACCAAGTGATTGCTTCTAAATAACCTTTTGAAGCAATTGATCTCTGTAAAAAATGAAATAATTTTTGGGATTTATTTAAAGTAGACTTCTTTCTTTCCTTGATTGGATCTATAATCCGTATTTTGTCGTAACCACTTATTCTGACCAATTCTTCTACAATATCTATTTCTTGCGTAATATCAGGTCTCCATGATGGAACAGTCAATTCAAAAAAATTTTTTTTCTTTTTAAATTTGAAACCAAGATTTTCTAAAATTTTAAAAATTTCATTATTAGAAATTTTAAAACCTGCTATTTTTTCAATTAAATTTATATCAAATTTAATTATTTTTGTTTTATGAGTTTCAATTTTTTTAATATCAATTTTACTGATATTACCACCACAAATTTCTTTGATTAATATTGCAGCTTTATTTAAGCCATCCTCAATTGATAATGGATCAATTCCTCTTTCAAATCTAAACTTTGCATCAGTATCAAGATTCAATTTTTTTGCCGTGGTCCTTATGGATCCAGGTTTAAAATAAGCTGACTCTAATAATATATTCTTTGTATCTAATTCTGTTCCTGATCTTGTTCCACCAATAATTCCGCCCAGTCCTAAAACACCTTTGTAGTCAGTGATTACGCACATTCCATCTTCCAGCTTATAATCCTTATTATCTAAAGCAGTAAATTTTTCTCCCAATTTTGAATTTCGAACAATAATACCCTTTTCGATTTTATCAGCATCATAAGCATGTAACGGGCGATTAAGATCAAACATTACATAATTTGTAATATCAACTATTGCAGAAATTGGTTTTTGGCCTATTGAAATCAATTTGTCCTTAAGCCATTGAGGACTTTCAGTATTTTTTACATCAGTAATGAGGCAACTACCAAATATGCTACATCCCTGATTTTTTTCTTTTTTTATTTTTACTTTTAAAGATTGTCTATTATTTGATTTAATTTTTTTTTTTTTAAAATCAATCAATTTTCCAAAGCCTGAAGCGGCCAGATCTCTTGCAATTCCTCTTATGCCAAGACAATCTGGTCTATTAGGTGTTATAGATAAATCAATCAAATTAGATTTTGATTTTAAAAAATAACTCTTGCCAATATTTTTTTTGTATACTGATGATAGTTTAATTATACCATCACTCTCATCAGATAAATTTAATTCAGACTCTGAGCAAAGCATTCCATAAGAAGTAACTCCTCTTATTTTAGCCACAACTAGTTTTGTTTTAGTTTTTGGAATAATCGATCCTGGAGGTGCGTATACTGTAATTAGTCCTTCAACTGCATTAGCAGCCCCACATACAACTTTTTTAAATTGTTTTTCTCCAACATCAACATCACAAACTTTTAGTCGATCTGCATTTGGATGCTTTATTGTTTTAATAATTTTAGCAACTTTAAAAAGTTCTTTATCTGAGGAAAGATTTTGTACTCCTTCTACCTCTAATCCAACATTGGTAAGTTGTTCTAAAAGATTTTTTTCTTTTAAATTTGTTTTTAAATGATCTTTGAGCCAGTCAAATGTAATTTTCATCTACTCAAGCCCCTATAATTTGTTGGTACATCCAAAGGATCAAATCCGAAATGATTTAACCATCTATAGTCACAATCGAAAAAAGCTCTTAAATCATTAATTCCATACTTTAACATAGCCAACCTATCAATGCCCATCCCAAATGCGTATCCTTGAAACTTTATTGGATCTACCTTAACATTTCTTAAAACATTTGGATGTACCATCCCACACCCCAAAATCTCAAGCCATTGATCGCCTTCACCAATTATTATTTTGCCATCCTTCATCTCGTATCCTATGTCAACTTCAGCAGATGGCTCTGTGAAGGGAAAATGACTTGGTCTAAATCTCATTTTAATTTTGTCCAATTCAAAAAATTCCTTAATAAAATAATTTAGACATCCTTTTAAATGTCCCATATTAATATCTTTGTCTATATGAAGACCTTCAACCTGATGAAACATGGGTGCATGTGTTTGATCACTATCTGACCTATATGTTCTACCAGGAGCTATTATTTTAAACGGTGGTTTGTCTTTTAACATTGTTCTAATTTGAACTGGAGAAGTATGAGTGCGTAACAATCTTTCTTTTTTTTCATCAAGATAGAATGTGTCGTGCATATCTCTAGCTGGATGATTTTCTGGAGTATTGAGGGCAGTAAAATTATTATATTCACTCTCAACATCTGGACCTTCTTCAACACTAAAACCAATTTCTGAAAAAATCGAGGATATTTCATCTATTGTTTGTGACACAGGATGAATTTTGCCTCTCACAAATGGTCTCTCGGGCAAAGTAATATCAATTTTTTCTTTTTGTAACTTTTCTCTAATTTCCTCGTTTTCAATTTCTTTTATTTTCAAACTAATTAAGTCTTGTAATTCATCTTTAATAACATTCAGTTCAGAGGCAAATTTTTTTCTCTCAGTTTCTGCAACGGTTCCTATCTTTTTAAATTGCGATGAAATTAATCCATTCTTACCAAATAAATCAGATTTTATTTGATTTACCTCTGACAAGTTTAATTTACTTTTCAGTTTCAAAAAAAGTTCATCTTTTATTTTTTTAAGATCTGACATTTTTACAGATTATTTCTTCAGTGAAATAAAACAATAGTGAAGATTAATTTAGTGCAGATTGTGCTTTTTGGACAATAGTTTTAAAGGCTTCTGGACTATCATAAGCTATCTCTGCAAGTATTTTTCTATCAATTTTAATTCCACATTTATTTAGGCCATTAATAAATTTGGAATAAGTTAATCCTTCAGCTCTTACACCTGCGTTAATCCTTTGAATCCATAAAGATTTAAAATCTCTTTTTTTATTTCTTCTGTCTCTGTAAGCATATTGCATTGCCTTTTCCATGGCTTGTTTTGCAACCCTAATAGTATTTTTTCTTCGACCCCACTGACCTTTAACAGCTTTTAAAACTTTTTTATGTTTTGCTCTACTTGTAACACCTCTTTTTACTCTAGCCATTTTAACCTCTTAAACTATAAGGCATGTACGACTTAACAATTTTTCCATCTTGTTTTGACATTGTGGTAGTGCCTCTTAATTTTCTTATTTGTGAATTAGTTCTCTTAATCATTCCATGTCTTTTGCCAGCCTGGGCCATGATAACTTTTCCTCTTGCTGATATCTTAAATCTTTTTTTTGCTGAGCTTTTGGTTTTTAATTTTGGCATAATTGAGCGAGGTTATACATACAAAGAAATAAATTTACAACCTATATTAAGGCTTATAAAGGCTGGATTACCATAATCATTTGTTTACCATCAAACTTTGGATGTAATTCTATTTTGCCAATTTCTTTCATATCCTCTTTAATTTTAGCCATAAGCTCATTTCCAAGGTGGGAGTGTTGAAGTTCTCTACCTTTAAATCTTATTGTAAATTTTACTTTATCACCTTTAGCAATAAATTTTTTTGCATTTTTTACTTTGAATTCATAATCATGGGTCTCTGTAACAGGTCGCATCTTTATTTCTTTCAATGAGACTATTTTTTGCTTTTTCTTTGCAAGGTTTGCTTTTTTTTGAGCATCATATTTAAACTTTCCCATATCCATAATTTTACAGACAGGTGGATTAGTATTGGGAGATATTTCTATTAGATCTAATCCCTCTTTCTTAGCGATTGTAATTGCCTCATTTGTATTCAAAATTCCTAAATTATTTCCATCATTTGCAATAACCTGAACTTCTGGTGATGAAATTCTATTATTAGATCTCGGGCCACGATCTTTAGTTCTTTTTTGGAAATAATTTTGTTTGATATCTGCCACTAAATTTTAAAATACTTTGTTTAGTGCAGAAAAACTTTTTAAAAATAAATCTAATTTCATATTTTCTTGTTTATTAGAATCTAATCTTCTAATGGTTACACTCTTACTGTCAACTTCTTTTTTACCACAAATCAGTAGAATTGGTATCTTAGCTAAAGAATGATCTCTAATTTTATAATTTAGATTGTTATTTTTTAAATCTACTGAAGAACTCATGCCTGAATTCTTAATTTTTTCGCAAACTTTAATAGCATAGTCATTGAATTCCTCGGAAATCGGAATTACCATTGTTTGTGATGGAGATATCCAGAAAGGAAACTTTCCTGCATAATTTTCAATTAATATACCTATAAATCTTTCTAAAGAACCGAACAAAGCTCTATGAATCATGACCGGCACTTTTTTTGTTCCATCTCTATCTACATATGAGGCACCTAGTCTACCTGGCAAATTAAAGTCGACTTGTAAAGTTCCACACTGCCAATCTCTTCCAATAGCATCTCTCAAAACAAATTCGATTTTAGGTCCATAGAAAGCACCTTCACCTTTATTTATACTATATTCTAATTTAGTTGCTTTAACTGCTTCTAATAAAGCAGATTCTGCTTTATCCCATACACTATCATCTCCAACTCTTAATTCAGGTCTATCAGAATATTTTAAAATGACATTTTCAAAACCTAAATCTTTATAAATTTCTAAAATAAGATTTGTTACTATCAAGCACTCTTGAGTAATTTGATCTTCGGTACAAAATATATGAGCATCGTCTTGCGTGAAGGCTCTTACCCTTAACAAACCATGTAATGCCCCTGAAGGCTCATAACGGTGAACTTTTCCAAACTCTGACATCTTTAAAGGTAAATCTTTATAGCTCTTAAGGCCTTGATTAAAAACTTCAATGCAACCTGGGCAATTCATAGGCTTTACGGCAAAAATTTTTTCATCTGGAGTAGTTGTGGTATACATATTTGCCCCAAATTTTTCCCAGTGTCCAGATTTTTCCCATAAACTTCTATCTAAAACTTCTGGAGTATTTATCTCTTTATAACCAGCAATATTTTGTTTCATTCTCATATAATCGATTAATTTTTGAAATAAGCTCCAACCTTTTTCGTGCCAAAAAACCGAGCCAGGACTTTCCTCTCTAAAATGAAATAAATCCATTTCTTTTCCTATTTTTCTGTGATCTCTTTTTTCTGCTTCTTCAATTCTATTTAAGTGATCATCCAAGTCTTTTTGATTAGCCCAGCCTGTTCCATAAATTCTTTGGAGCATTTCATTATTTGAGTCTCCACGCCAATAGGCTCCCGAGACTTTTGTTAGTTTAAATGCTTTACCAATTTTGCCAGACGATACTAAATGAGGACCTCTGCATAAATCATGCCATGTTTCACCATGATAATAAACAGAAAGCTCCTCATTTTCTGGAATACTTTCAATTATTTCAGCCTTATATTTCTCACCAATTTTTTTAAAATGGCTTATTGCTTTATCTCTTTCCCAAACCTCTCTTCTTGTTTTAAAATCTTTATCAATAATTTCTGACATCCTTTTCTCTATTTTTTTTAAATCATCCTTTGTAAAAGGTTCCTTTCGGGCAAAATCGTAATAAAAGCCATTTTCAATTACTGGCCCAATAGTTACTTGAGTTCCTGGATACAATTCTTGAACAGCCATGGCCATTATATGTGCAGTATCATGTCGAATAACTTCTAACCCCTCAGGATCTTTTGAGGTGAAAATTTTAACTGAGCAATCTTTATCAATAGAAAAATACAAATCTTTTAATTGACCATCTACGCTCATAATTAGTGCTTGTTTTGAGAGAGATTTACTAATCCTATCTGCAATTTCCAATCCAGTAACTTCTTTTTGAAAATTTAAAGTTTTTCCGTCAGGTAATGAAATTATAGGCATTTAATTTAACAATCTTTTATACTCTGAATAAGTAGAAAAACACATTTTTTCAACATTAAATTTTTTTACAATGTTTTTTCTACCTTCAATACCCATAGTTTTCAATAAGCTTTCGTCCATAGTCAAAGCTTGGATTATTTTTTTACTTAAAGATTTTGAATCTCCAGACTCAAACAATAAACCTGTCTTTTCATTAATCACAGTTTCATTTGATCCACCGATATTACTAGCAATTATCAGCTTTTCCATTGATTGGGCTTCTACTGCAATTCGTCCAAATGCCTCCGGTTCAATTGATGCTGAAACAATTATATCAGAAACTTTATAAGCCAGAGCCATATTTTTACAAGAGTCAATAAATTTTATTTGGTTAGAAATTTTGAATTGTTCACAAAGATGATGTAACTTTTTTTTATACGCATCTCGTCCTTGATCATTACCTAAGACTACTGCGTAAAATGCTTCGTAACCTAATTCAATATTAACCAAATTTATCGCTTCAATAAATAGTTCCTGACCTTTCCAGGATGTTAATCTACCAGGTAACAAAATAATTTTTTTATTTTCTAATATGCCCCATTCGTTTAATAATTTTTTTTCATCCTTTTCTAACATTGTACTGGGGTCAAAATAATCTACATTTACTCCTCTAAATATTACAAGTAATTTTTTTTTTACATCAATGAGATTTGAATAATTTTCTTTAATGTGGGAAAAAATAAAATTAGATCCAGCTATAACAAGGTCTGATCTAACCATAACCGAATTATAAAATTTTTTGATTTTTCCATTAAAATTATATGTACCATGGAAAGTTGTTACAAATTTTCTTCCCGTTAATTTAGTTGCGATTAAACAAGACCAAGCTGGCGCTCTACTTCGAGCGTGAACTATGGATATATTGTAAAATAAAATAATAAAAACTAAAATTATTGAGTTTAATAAAATTAAAAAAGGATTTTTGCTATGAACAGGTAATCTAATTAATTTTACTTTTTTCCTATCTATAAATTTTGTTAGCTCACCACCACTTGTAACTATGAAAGATTTACAGTTATTTTCTGGAAGATAATGAGCAATATCATAACAACCGGTTTCAGCTCCCCCGTAGCCTAGTTTGGGGATAACTTGTAAAACTTTTAAATTAAATGACATCAGAATTAATTATATAATAATCGAAATAACTAATAAACTTTTATGACTAAGTTTAAATACTTAAAACTAACAAAAACTAAAAGAATAAGATATTTGACGAATTTTAAGAAGAAAAACACTTATCTTGTTTTTCTTCATGGTTTTAAATCGGACCTAGAAGGTCAAAAACCCAAAACTTTTTTAAGATTTGCAAAGAAAAATAATTTAGGTTTTTTAGCTTTAGAATATTCCGGCCATGGAAAATCATCAGGAAAATTTATTGATGGGAATATAACCAAATGGACAAATGAAACTTCTCAACTAATTAGAAAAATTGTCAAAAAAAATAACATAATATTAATTGGGTCAAGCATGGGTTCTTGGATTTCATTAAATCAATTTAAATATTTTAAGAAACAAATCGTAGGTTTTTTAGGAATTGGGTCAGCACCCGAATTTCTAGAACACTTAATGTGGAGGAAATTTACAAAAAAAATTAAATCGGAAATTATTAAAAATGGTATATATTCTCTTAAATATGGTGACTACACTTATCCAATTACTCATCAATTATTAAAAGATGGGAAAAAGAACAAAGTTTTAAACAAAAAAATAAATCAAAATGTAAATGTAACAATGGTTCATGGGAGAAAAGATGAGTCTGTTCCCGTAATTTACTCAAAAAAAATTTTGAAAATTTTTAAATCAAAAAAAAAGAAATTAGTAATTTTAAAAAACGGTGATCATAGTTTGTCTTCACCTAAATGGCTTAAGATATTGAAAAGAGAGTTAAAATTAATGATTAGCTAACTTTTTGTATTTTTGTTTTTGTAGAAATTGGATTTTTAAGCTTATCTATCATTTCTTTCGGACAAACCTGTACAAAATTCTTTAACTCGTTGTCAAAATCATCAATTATTTTTTTTGACAAATTAGATCCAGTTTCATTACTATGTTCGAGTACTAACTCTTTTAAAAATTTTGACCAATATTCGGTCTCTACATTCTGCCATACGACTGAGTCAGGGTTTACTTTTTTTTCAAATTCTTTTGATTTATCATAAATAAAAGCCATACCCCCTGTCATGCCAGCTGCAAAATTATCACCAACATCTCCAAGAATTACTGCCGTTCCACCTGTCATATATTCACAACCATTTGAGTCACAACCTTCGACAACAGTTATTGCACCAGAATTTCTTACTGCAAATCTATCGCCAGCTTGACCGGCTGCAAACAGTTTACCTGAAGTTGCACCATAAAGAACTGTATTACCAATAATAGTATTCTCATTTGAAATTAAATTACTTTCATCAGAAAGTTTTATTGAAATAGTAGCTCCTGATAAACCTTTACCAACGTAATCATTTGCATCACCTTTTAAATTAAGCTTAAGTCCTTTTGTCGTAAATGCCCCAAAAGATTGTCCAGCTGAACCTTTAAAGTCAAGAGTTAAAAAATTTTCCTCTAATTTTTCATAACCATATTTTTTATACAAATGATGTGAAATTCTAGTACCTACAGCTCTATTAGTATTTTGAATTAAAAACTCATTATTTATTTTCTCAGAGTTATCTAAAGCCTTTTCTATTTGAGGCCAAATATCTTGATCCAGCGTATCTGGAACTTCGTTAATTTCCGATATCTCACAGTACCTCTTGTTATTACCAGGGTCTGCTTGTACAAATAGTGGATTAAGATCTAAATCATCTAGATTAGGCGAGGCTTTACTTACTTGCATCAATAAATCTGTTCGACCGATAACTTCATTTAAAGATTTAAAACCAAGTGAAGCTAAAATTTCTCTTACCTCTGTAGCGATAAACGTAAATAGATTTACTACTTTATCAGGAGTTCCAGTAAATTTTTCTCTTAGTTTTTCATCTTGTGTACATACTCCTACAGGACAAGTATTTGAATGACATTGCCTTACCATAATGCAACCCATCGCCACTAAAGCGGTAGTTGCTACACCATATTCCTCTGCACCCATCATAGCTGCAATAACAACGTCTCTTCCCGTTTTAATGCCTCCATCAGTTCTTAAGGTAACTTTGTGTCTTAGATTATTTAATGTCAAAACTTGATTTGCCTCTGTAAGTCCCATCTCCCAAGGAATGCCTACATATTTTACACTCGTTTGTGGTGTAGCTCCAGTTCCTCCATTATGTCCTGAAATTAAAATTATATCAGCTTTAGCTTTTGCCACTCCAGCTGCAATGGTACCTACGCCTGATGACGCAACTAATTTAACTCCAATTCGTGCCTTTGGGTTAATTTGTTTTAAATCATAAATAAGCTGAGCTAAATCCTCAATTGAATAAATATCATGATGTGGAGGTGGAGAAATTAATGTCACGCCTGGCGTTGAATGTCTTAGCTTAGCAATTTCATCTGTTACTTTAAATCCTGGTAATTGACCACCCTCACCAGGTTTTGCTCCTTGAGCAATTTTAATCTCAATTTCATTGCAATTGTTTAAATAATTTATAGTTACACCAAATCTTGCAGATGCGATTTGCTTCACTCTTGAATTCGCACTATCACCAGAGTCCATGATTTTGAATCTGTTTGCATCTTCACCACCTTCTCCGCTGCAGGATGCACCTTTAATCCTATTCATCCCAATAGCCAAAGTTTCATGTGCCTCCTTAGATAATGCTCCATGAGACATGCTTCCACTACCAAATCTCTTTAATATTTTTTCTATCGGTTCAACCTCAGAAATTTGAATAGATGGGCCTAATTTTTTTTTTCTAAAATCAATCAAATCCCTTAAATTAATTGGTGGCAAGTTATATATTCCCTCAGCATATTTTTTATATGCTGAATAAGAATTTGACCCCACTGCACTCTGTAATAAGTGGATTAATCTGCCTTGATATTGATGTGTTTCTCCATTCTTTCTGTATCTATAAATACCACCAATAGGCAAAACCGTATCAGTGTTCTCAAATGCTTCTTTATGTATTGCACGTATTTTTTTTTCAATTCCTGACAATCCAATACCAGAAATTTTTGAGGTAACTCCTGGAAAATAATCATCAACTATTGATCTACTTAGACCAACAGTCTCAAAATTACATCCACCCCTATAAGAACTTAAAACAGAGATACCCATTTTTGACATGATTTTTAACAATCCTGCATTCACTGATTTGACATACCTTTCAACACATTCATCAAAACTATACTGACCAAATAACTTTTTCTCATGTCTTTGGTATAAACTATCAAAAGCTATATATGGATTAACTGTAGTTGCTCCAACTCCTATCAATGTTGCAAAAGAGTGAGTGTCTAACGCCTCACCAGATTGAACATTGATTGAAACATATCCTCTCAATTTTTTATCAATTAAAAAAGTATTAATCGCTCCAACGCATAACAACATTGGCATAGGCATTCTCTTATTTGAAATATCTTTGTCACTTAAAACTAATTGTGTCACACCCTGTCTAACAGCAATTTCTGACTCTTTTTGGATCCTTTTAATAGAGTCAAATAAATTTTGATCATTCGAAAAAGTACAATCTATAGAAACCGAGTTTTTGCCAAAAAAATTAATAAATTTATTAAATTGTGAATTTGATAAAACTGGGCTATTCAAAACATAAATATTTTCTTTCGTTAAAGTATCAAAATCTAAAATATTTCCAAGATTACCAAATCTAGTTTTCAAACTCATAACTTTATTTTCTCTTAAAGAGTCAATCGGTGGGTTAGTCACTTGACTAAAGTTTTGTCTAAAAAAATGATAAAGTGGTCTGTATTTATCTGATAAAACTGCTAAAGGTGTATCGTCACCCATAGAACCTGTTGCCTCTTTAGCATCTTCTGCCATTGGATGTAAAATTAACTCTAAATCTTCTAAGCTTATTCCAAAAGTGTGTTGTCGTCTCCTTAGATCTTCGCCATCAAAATTATTTTTCTCATTAGAAATGAATAATTTTTCATCTAAATCTATTATCTGAGAATTAAAATGTTTATATTCTTTCGCTAAATAGTCTTTAATTTGGTTATTCGTAAATAATTTACCTTTTTCAATTCTAACCCCTATTATCTCACCAGGGCCTAATCTACCTTTTGATAAAATTCTTTTTTCATTTAATTCAATCATTCCAGTTTCAGATCCAGCAAAGAGAAACTTATCTTTTGTGATTGCGTATCTTAAGGGTCTTAAACCATTACGGTCATTTGCTGCAATAACCCATTCATTATCTGTTGCAGCAATTGCTGCAGGACCATCCCAAGGTTCCATAGTACTATTTAAAAAATTAAACAGTTGTTGATGGTTTTTTGGTAGAGTTTTATTTCTTTTTGACCAAGCATCAGGTATCATCATTAATTTTGCTAAAGGAGCGGGTTGGCCTGATTTATTTAATAACTCAAAAACATTATCTAGGGCTGCAGAGTCTGAAACTCCTTTTTGTATAACAGGCTTTAAATTTTCAATATTTTCAAAAAAAGGACTACTCATCTCCTGTTCATGAACTTTCATCCAGTTTTTGTTTCCTTTATAGGTATTAATTTCACCATTATGGGCGACTGCTCTAAACGGTTGAGCCAAACTCCAGCTCGGAGCGGTGTTGGTTGAAAATCTCTGATGAAAAATTGCAAATCTTGAAATAAATCTCTCATCCTTTAAATCCAAGAAAAAATCTGAAATAGCCTCAGCTAAAAACATGCCTTTATAGATAATTGATTTAGCGCTTATTGAACAAATATAAAAATTATTTAATGATAAATTGAATGCTTTATTCTCAATTTTTTTTCTTGTTTCATAAATTTTTCTCTCAAGATCTTTATCAATTAGATTTTTATTATTCGCTTTGAAAAGCACTTGAATTATCTCTGGCATAGTTTGAAGAGCCTTTTCTCCTAAAACTTTCGGATTTACAGGCACCTGCCTCCAACCATAAATACTAAAATTGTTTTTGGTTAACTCACTTTCTACAATAGTTTTACAGCTTTCCTGTGAAGCATAATCATTCCTAGGTAAAAAAATCATCCCAACACAAATATCAGAACCATCGTGTGTGTGACCTGTAACTTCTATTTTTTCAACAAAAAAATCTTTAGGTATTTCTAAATGTATTCCTGCCCCATCACCCGTTTTTCCATCAGCATCAACAGCCCCTCGATGCCAAACAGCTTTTAAAGCTTCAATTCCATACTCTACAACTTCTCTTGATTTTTTTCCCTCTGTCGATGCAATTAAGCCTACTCCACATGCATCATGTTCCATTTCTTTAGAATAAACATTATTTTTTGTAAGTAATTCTAAATTTTTTTTATAAGTACTCATTATGCAACTTTTGATTTTTTTAATTCTATATTTTCAAGATAAGACTTGATTGACGACGCAGCATCCCTTCCATCTTTTATTGCCCATACCACTAAAGATGCACCTCTTACAATATCTCCAGCAGCAAAAACACCTCTGATATTTGTCTCCATCGTATCAAAATCAGCTTTTATTGTTCCCCATTTTGTAACTTGTAACTCTTGCGCTTCAAATAATAATGGCAAGTTTTCAGGATCAAATCCTAAAGCTTTTATTACCATATCTGCTTTAATTTCAAATTCAGATCCTTGTTGAATTTCTGGTCTTCTTCTACCTGAGTCATCTGGATCTCCAAGTTGGATTTGATCTACAATTAATTTTTCGATTTTATTTTTTCCTATAAATTCTTTTGGACTAGACAACCAAACAAATTCAACACCTTCCTCTTCTGCGTTAGCTACTTCTCTTGCAGATCCAGGCATATTATCTTTATCTCTTCTATATAAGCATTTAACCGAGTTAGCTTTTTGTCTTACTGAGGTTCGAACACAATCCATTGCTGTGTCCCCACCTCCAATAACTACAACATCTTTACCTTCAGCATTCAATATACCTTTATCAAATAAATCAACTTTGTCTCCCAATCCTTTTTTATTTGATGCGGTCAAAAACTCCATAGCAGGAAAAATATTATCTAAGTCATTTCCTGGTAGATTAATCTCTCTTGGTTTATAAACCCCGGTAGCAATTAAAATTGCATCATGTCTTTTTCTCAGTTGTTCTAAAGTTGCATCCTTACCAACTTCAAAATTTTGTTCAAATTTAATTCCGCCATCTTTCAACAATTTGGTTCTTCTCTCTACTACATGTTTTTCTAATTTAAAATTTGGTATACCATAAATTAACAAGCCACCTGCTCTGTCATATCTATCATACACAGTTATTTGATATCCATTTTTCCTAAGTTGTTCAGCAGCTGCAAGTCCAGCAGGTCCAGCACCAATTATTCCAACACTTTGATCTTTTTCATGTTTAACTGAAATTGGTTTTACCCATCCATTCTCCCATGCACTATCTGTAATATATTTTTCGACTGATCCAATTGTAACAGTACCGTGCCCTGACTGTTCAATAACGCAGTTACCCTCACACAATCTGTCTTGTGGGCATATTCTACCACAAACCTCGGGCATATTATTTGTGCTTTGAGATAATTCATAAGCTTCCCTCAATCTGCCTTCAGCAGTCAATTTGAGCCAGTCTGGAATATTGTTACTTAACGGACAATGGACTTGGCAAAAGGGAACACCACATTGAGAGCATCTACTTGACTGCTCTTGTGCTTTTTGAGTTATAAATTCATCATAGATTTCATTAAAATCATCTTTTCTATTATCTACTCCTCTTTTAGGTGGAGTTTGTTGACCTATTTTGACAAATTTTAGCATTTTATCAGTCATATATTTTTTAATTTACGGAAAGATATACATTGTTTTTGTTAGTAAAAGAAATATATAGGTCAGGTACATTGACCTAAATATGAGAATATTTAGCTTAAAACCTACTTAATCTGATTTTTGCATATCTAATATGATTAAATCGAATTGTTTAAATTGAATATTTTTTAAGTTACGACACTCATATGTTTCGAGATTTTATAGAAATTTTAATTCTTTCTTCAGTTCAAGGTATCTCTGAATTTTTACCCATAAGCTCGTCAGCTCATTTAATATTAGTATCAAATTTTTACGATTTAGAGACAAGTTCTTTGTTGATAGATATAAGTTTACATTTAGGCTCGTTAATTGCGGTAATTTTTTTTTTTAGAAAAGAACTATTTGATCTAAGAAATAACAATAAATTATTAAGTTTAATAATTATTGGCTCTTTGCCTTTAATATTATTCGGATATATTTTATACGCCACTGAATTTATTCATCTTTTAAGAAACACAAAAGTAATTGCATCAACAACATTATTTTTTGGATTTATACTTTTTTTTTCTGATCAAAGAAAAACTGATCGATCTATTTCATTAGATTTGAATATTAAATCAATTTTATTAATAGGTTTATTTCAAATTCTAGCATTAATACCAGGAGTTAGTAGAGCTGGAATAACAATTACTGCAGCAAGATTTTTAAACTTTAATAGAATTGACTCTAGTAAAATTTCTTTTTTATTATCTATACCTGCTTTGTCAGGGGCAAGCTTTCTAGGTTTAAGGGAGGCTTTTGAACAATCGATAGAAATAAATCATTTATTATTAATCGCCACTTTCTTATCATTTATGTTTTCATTTTTTACAATTAAATATTTTCTTAAATTTATAAATAATATTTCCTTCAATATATTTGTAGCATATCGAGTAATTCTTGGCTTAATTTTATTTTTATTAATATATACTTAAGTTGTTTTCTTAATCAATGGAACTAATTGTGATAATAGGACCCCACTTAATATGAAAAAACAACCAAGTAGATTATTAATTCCTAATATTTGATTTAAAAGAAACCAAGCAGCGATCGTTGCAAACACACCTTCCAAGGAAAAAATTATTGCTGCTGGTGCTGGTGTTATATTTCTTTGGGCATAAATTTGTAAAACAAATGCAAAACCACCTGACAAAATTCCAGCGTATAAAATTGAGTCTATTTCATTCAAAATATTTTCAATTACAAATTCCTCAGAAAATAAACCTATAATAAATGAAAATAAAGCGACTAGTAGAGTTTGAATTGCACCAATCGTTAATGGTAAGTTGTACTTTTTAATAATCATACCAGTAAAAATAATATGTGTACTCCAAAATAAAGCTCCCAATATCACAAGAGTATCACCTAATCTTACAGTTGCATCTTGAAAATTTGTTAATAAATACCCACCAATCAAACATAAAATTACTGATGGCCATACACTCCAGTGTAAAAAATCTTTTTTAAAGATGAAAATAATTATTGGGACCATTGGCACATAAAAAATTGTAAAAAAAGCAGCATTTGCTACATCAGTGTAAAGCAACGCAACCTGCTGTAATGCTGAGCCTAGAAATAATGACGCTCCAATTAAAAGGGATAGAATAATGAATGTTTTCGTATCAAATCTAAATTCCTTTTTGAGTTTTTTTGCTTCAAACAATAATGCTAAAGGAATAATTGCTAAAAAACCTACAAAAAATCTTACAGAATTAAAAGTGAATGGACCGATGTCATCCATACCTGTATCCTGTGCAACGAATGTAGTCCCCCAAATGAAAGTGCACAGTAATGCACTAAATAATGATAGAGTTTTTGACATATTTTTTATACAGCTAATTTGTAAGCAAAATTTTTTCCAAGATTATCTTTCAAATCGTTGTTAAATCGAGCAGCTTCAGCTCCATCAATTATTCTATGGTCATATGATAAAGATAAAGGTAGAATTGTCCGTGTTAAAAACTTTCCATCAATAAAAATTTGTTTTTTTTGAGATTTACCAACTCCTAAGATTGCGACTTCAGGATAATTTATAATAGGTGTAAAAAAAGAGCCACCAATGCCTCCTAGACTCGTTATAGTCATGGAACCACCAAATAATTCTTTTTTATCAATTTTAAGATTTCTGCATTGATCACTTAATTTTTTAAGTTCAATACCTATTAATGTTATGTTCTTGTTATCAGCATTTCTTAGTTTTGGTACCATAAGCCCATGCTTCGTATCCACAGCTATTCCAATGTGATAATACTTTTTTAGAGTCATTCTTCCTTTATCAATTTCATCAATAGAAGAATTAAAATTTGGAAATTTTTTAAGTGATGCAGTTAAAGCTTTAACAATAAAAGCTAAAGGAGTAATTTTTTTTTTTTCTCCAGTATAAATATCTGTAAGAGAAGTTCTAAACTCCTCTAATTCAGTTATGTCTGCTTCATCATGATTGGTCACATGAGGAATATTGGACCAAGAATTCATTAGATATTTAGATGAAAGTCTTTTTACTCTTGGAATATCCTTTATTTCCGTTTTTCCAAATTCAGAGTGAGGATACTCTAGCTTTATCATTTCATCTTTTTTGAATTCTTTTTCAATATTTCTCTCAGGAGTTTTTGCAACAAATGACTTAACATCACTTTCAGTTACTCTTCCTAATCTTTCACTGCCTTCAACTTTACTAATATCAACACCAAGTTCTCTAGCAAATTTTCTGACTTTTGGTGAGGCTGAAGTTTTTTTTGAAAAATCTTTTACGATAATATTTTTTGGTCTAACTTCTTTTTCAATTTCTATTTTGTTTTCTTTGATGTTTTCTTTTTTAGTTGATTGTATTTCTTTAGTTTCTAAATTGTTATCTTTTAATTCAATTTCTAAAATCTTACTACCCTCAGAAACCTTATCCCCAACTTTTAAGTTTAACTCTGTAACTAATCCATCATGTAATGAGGGAATTTCAACACTCGATTTATCACTTTCAATTGTGATTAAAGGATCATTTTTTTTAATCTCTTGACCTTTTTTGATTAAAATTTCAATAACCTCTACATCTTTGAATTCACCAATATTTGGAACTTTTATGTTTTTTTTTGGCATTCTATAGTTTTGTTGGCATAGGTTTATCAGTATCAATCTTATACTTTTTAATTGCTTCTTTAGCATATTTTGATGCAATAAGCTGTTCCTTAGCTAAAATACTTAATCCATATGTTGTGATGTGTTCCTTATCAACCTCAAAAAATTTTCTTAACTCTTTTCTTGTATCACTTCGTCCAAATCCATCTGTTCCTAATGAATAAAAACTTTTATTTACATAAGGTCTTATCTGATCAGAGTTCATTCTCATATAATCAGAGGCCGCTAAAATTGGCCCCTCAGAATTACCCAAACAATTTTCTACATAGCTTTTTTTAGGTTCTTTATCAGGGTTTAGAAGATTATATCTCTCTACTTCAAGACCGTCCCTTCTTAATTCATTAAAGCTTGTTACACTCCAAATCTCACTATCGATTTGATACTCATATTGTAATATTTCTGCACCAGCTATCATCTCTCTTAATATTGTACCAGATCCAAGAAACTGAATTTTAGTTTTTTTATACTTATTAAACTCCTTTATTTTGTACATTCCTTTTAAAATACCATTTTCACATGATTTATCTTTAGGCATTTCTGGATGAGGATAATTTTCATTCATGGTTGTAATATAATAGAAAATATTCTCTTTTTTCTCATGCATTCTTCTTAAACCTTCTCGAAATATAACTGCAAGCTCATAGTGAAATGTTGGATCATATGATATGCAATTAGGAATAGTCGAAGCCATTATGTGGCTATGACCATCTTGATGTTGTAAACCTTCTCCAGCAAGAGTTGTTCTTCCAGCAGTAGCTCCAATCAAAAATCCTCTGGACTGACTATCTGCACCTGCCCAAGCAAAATCTCCTATTCTCTGAAAACCAAACATTGAGTAGAAAAGATAAATTGGGATCATTTCTATGTCATGATTTGTATATGAAGTTCCTGCAGCTATCCACGATGACATTGCTCCAGCTTCATTAATTCCTTCTTCTAAAACTTGACCGCTCTTTTCCTCTTTATACGAACTTAGTTGAGCAGAGTCCTCTGGCTCATATTTTTGACCTTCATGTGCATAAATTCCAATCTTTTGAAAAAATCCTTCCATCCCAAATGTTCTAGCTTCGTCAGGAATGATTGGGACCAGCCTAGGTGCAACATTTTTATCTCTTAAGAGATTTGTCAACATTCTGACTAATGCCATTGTGGTCGACATTTCTTTTTCACCTGTAGAAACTTTCATATTATCAAAAATATCTTTTGGAGGTGCTTTAATAGGTTTTGCGTAAGTAGTTCTCTCAGGAATAAAGCCACCCAACTGAAGTCTTCTTTCTTTGATGTATTTTATTTCAGGTGAGTTTTGATCTGGCTTATAATATTCAATATTTTTAACCTGCTGATCTGTTAATGGGACATCAAATCTATCTCTATAATACATTAAATCCTCAACATCTAATTTTTTAGTCTGATGAGTCGTATTTACACTTTCCCCACTTTTACCCATGCCATAACCCTTTATAGTCTTAGCAATTACTACAGTTGGACTACCGACATTCTTAGATGCTTTGTCATATGCTGCAAAAACTTTATGGGGATCATGCCCACCTCTATTTAATCTCCAAATATCTTTGTCAGAAAGACTTGAGACTAGTTCCGAAGTTTCTGGATATTTTCCAAAAAATTTTTCTCTAACATAAGCTCCATCTCTTGCTTTCATTGCTTGATATTCTCCATCAACTGTTTCATTCATTGTCTTAATAAGATGACCTGTTTTGTCATTAGCTAACAATGAATCCCAATAGGAGCCCCAAATTACTTTAATAACATTCCATCCTGCCCCCCTAAAAATTCCCTCTAATTCTTGTATAATTTTCCCATTACCTCGCACTGGACCGTCTAATCTTTGAAGGTTACAATTTATAACAAATATTAGATTATCTAAATTTTCCCTAGCTGCTAAACCAATTGCTCCTAAAGACTCTGGCTCATCCATTTCGCCATCACCTAAAAATGACCAAACTTTTCTACCCTCATCTTTAATTAGGCCTCTATTAATCAAGTATTTCATATATCTTGCTTGATAAATCGCTAACATTGGTCCTAAACCCATAGAGACTGTTGGAAATTGCCAAAAGTTTGGCATTAACCAAGGATGTGGATATGAAGATAAACCGCCAGGCTTAACTTCCTGTCTAAAACTATCCAATTGTTTTTCATTAAGTCTTCCTTCAAGGAATGCTCTAGCATACATACCAGGTGCACTATGACCTTGAAAATAAATAAGATCTCCACCAAATTTATTATTTTTAGCTCTCCAAAAATGATTCATTCCAACATCATATAAAGTTGCTGCAGATGCAAAAGTTCCAATATGACCTCCAAGTTCAGGAAATTTTTTATTTGCTCTTACTACCATTGCAGCAGCATTCCATCTAATTAATGACCTAATCCTTCTTTCTATATTCTGATCACCATTTGATTTCTTCTCCTCACTCACAGGAATCGTATTTATATAAGGGGTATTTTGCGTGTATGGAATATTGGCGCCTTCCATATAAGCTTTATTAATTAATTCCTTAATCAAATAGTGAGCTCTTTGATTACCATCTTTTTCAATAACATCTGAGAGAGACTCTATCCATTCACGTGTCTCTAAAGGATCAATATCACCCTCATTTACAACTTCAATTTTGTTAGGTTTTTCTTTCTCTAATTCCGGAATTTGCTTTTCTTGTTCTTTATTTTTCTTTAAAGAATTTTCCGCCTCTAAAATTAAATTTTCAGTATTTTTTGGAACCTCTTCTAATTTAGACAATTTTTTGCTAGGGCTTGATATATTGAGAAGCAAATCTCCTTTTGAAACTTTATCACCAACTTTTACCTCAATGTTTTCAACTTTCCCTGAAAAAGTTGATGGAATTTCAACACTTGATTTGTCACTTTCAATGGTGACCACAGGATCATTTATTTTAATTTCTTGACCTTCTGCAACAAGTAATTCAATTACCTCAACATTTTCAAAATCGCCAATATCAGGAACTAATAATTTTTCAGTCATTTTTATGTTTTATACACTATAAAAATTTAGTTAATTGCAAATTTTAACACATTCTGTCCTATTTTTTGACACTCTTTTACTCTTAAATGCAAAAATGATTAAAAAGTTATTAAAATTTCTTATTCATTCTAATGATAATACACACATAGATGCTAAAATGTGGATACAAAAAATATTACTAGAAGGGAAGTACAGAAAGACAAATTCCTAAATTTTTTCAATACATAAAGCTATACCCATTCCACCTCCAATACAGAGAGTCGCACAACCCTTACTTTTTTTTTGTCTCTTCATTTCATGCACTAAAGTTACCAGTATCCTTGCTCCTGATGCACCAATAGGATGACCAAGCGCGATTGCACCACCATTTACATTAACTTTATATGGGTCAACACCCAACTCACGGATTACAGCTATACTTTGAGCTGCAAAAGCTTCATTAATTTCAAATAAATCAACCTCATCTAAATTCCATCCAGCTTTATTAATTGCCTTACGAACAGCTTCTATTGGCCCTAGACCCATTAAAGTTGGATCTACTCCAACTGATGCCCATGACACTATTTTTGCAAGCGGTTTGATAGATTTTTTTTCTGCTTCTTCAATAGTGGTTAAAAATAAAGCTGCAGCCCCATCATTTATACCAGAAGAATTTCCAGGTGTGACTGTTCCATTATCTTTGAAAACTGTTTTAAGTTTTTCTAGATCAGAAATTTTTAGACCTATTCGTGGATGCTCATCTAAATTTAGCATGTTATTTCCTTGATTAATCTTAACTAACTCATCGTCAAATTTGCTATTTTTGATTGCTTCTTCTGTTTTTTTTTGAGAATTTAGAGCAAACTCATCTTGTTCCTTTTTAGATATATCAAATTTTTCTGCAATATTTTCTGCTGTAACTCCCATGTGATAATTATTAAAAGCATCCATTAATCCATCATTAATCATTGTATCTGTAAGTTTATCTTCTGAAATTTTTCTTTCATCTCTTAAAAAAATTGAATGTGGTGCCATTGACATATTCTCTTGTCCACCAGAAATAACATTTAATGACTCACCTAATTTGATAGATTGATATCCTGATATTACTGCTCTTAATCCGGACCCACAAACTTGATTAATTATATGGGCTGGTTTTGAAATTGGTATTCCAGCATTTATTGCAGCTTGTCTAGCAGGGTTCTGTCCAGCCCCAGCAGTCAATACTTGGCCCATAATTACTTCATCCACCTCATCTGGACTAAATTTAGTCAATTTTAAAGCTTCTTTGATCACTAAAGATCCTAGCTGGTCAGATCTCATTTTTTTTAATGAACCTCTATAAGATCCTATTGGTGTCCTAACAGCACTAGCAATCACCACTTCTTTTGATTTATCTGTCATTAATTTTTAAATTTATCTTATAATTAAAATATACTAAAAATTAATATATTGTATTTAAATAAAATTATAAATGCGCCTGTAGCTCAACTGGATAGAGCGCTTGGCTACGGACCAGGAGGTTCTGGGTTCGACTCCTAGCAGGCGCACCAAAATATAAATGTTTGATTGGCTACTTAAATCTTCCCTGCAAATGTCTGTAATTTATTTTTTCATAATAATCTTTATTATTTTATTAATTTTAACTTTTATATTATAAAAATTCTATGACAGATAAATTTGAGCAAATTAGTCTAAAAACAGGATTTATGAAACACAATGGTGGGGTTTTATTTAGACAAATTTCTGAAAATCATTATGAGTTTAAATCAACAATAACAAAAAACCATCTAAATTCAGCTGGTATCAGTCACGGTGGTTACCTTGCGGCTTTAATTGATGCTGGCTCTGGTTCAGCCGCTCACAGATCAGCTAAACCTTCACCATGTGTAACAATTTCATTAGATTTAAAATTTATTGGTACATCTAAAGTTGGAGATGAAATTATAGGTCATGTTAGAATTTTAAAAAAAACCAAATCACTTGTTTTTTTATTTTGTGAGCTTAAGTGTAACGATGAAATAATTACTACCGCAAACGGTATTTGGAAAATCCTAAAGAATAAACCCATTAATATCTAGTATGTATTTGGCTAATAAGTTAAAGATGAAATATACCTGAAGAATAAATATTAATTGTTATATAAATTTTATATATGTGCTAAAATAAATCTGTTTATTTTTGAAATGAGAACTTTTCAACTTCCGATTCGGTCTTGTTTTAGTCTATTTTTGTTCTTTAGTACTAACAATATCTGGTAGGGTAAGAAAAAAGCATACCAAACATAGAATGTCTAAAAATAAAATATCCGCAATTCTTGGTCCAACTAATACTGGAAAAACCCATCTCGCAATAGAGACAATGTTGTCTTTTGAGAGTGGTATGATTGGTTTTCCTTTAAGACTATTAGCTCGTGAAGTCTACGACAAAGTACTAAAAAGGCTAAATACAGACTGTGTAGCATTAATAACCGGGGAGGAAAAAATTATTCCGTCGAATGCTAAATATTTCCTATGCACTGTTGAGTCTATGCCAATTGATAAACGATTGGATTTTGTTGCTGTTGATGAAATTCAAATGTGCTCGGATCATGAAAGAGGTCATATTTTTACGGATAGACTTTTAAATATGCGAGGTGAAAAATTAACAATGTTTATGGGTTCAAATACAATTAGGAATATTGTTGCCAAACTAGACGACGATGTAGAATTTATAAATAGAAATCGTTTGTCAAAACTCTCTTATTCTGGCCACAAGAAAATTTCAAGAATAGATCGAAAAACTGCTATAATTGCATTTTCTGCAGAAGAAGTATACGCAATAGCTGAACTTATCAGAAGACAGAAAGGAGGAGCCTCAATCGTAATGGGGTCTCTCAGTCCAAAGACTAGAAATGCTCAAGTTGAATTATATCAATCTGGCGATGTTGATTTTTTAGTAGCAACAGATGCAATTGGGATGGGTATAAATATGGATCTCAATCACGTGTATTTTTCGAATTTAAAAAAATTTGATGGAAAAAAATTAAGACGATTAAACTTATCCGAAATTGGTCAAATTGCTGGTAGAGCAGGAAGATATATGAATGATGGAAGTTTTGGTATAACCGGTCAATGTGGAATAATTAGTCCTGAGAATGTTGAATTACTCGAAAACCATAAATTTGAGGAGATTAGCTGTTTATTTTGGAGAAATTCAAATTTGAATTTTAATAACTCCACTTCATTAATAAAATCACTAGATGAAAAACCCCACAAAGACTGGTTGAGAAAAATTTACGAATGTGAAGATGAAAAAGCCTTAAAGTTTTTTTTAAAAGACAAAAACTTTGAAAATATCGTGTCCAATCAAGAAAAATTAAGACTTTTGTGGGAATGTTGTCAAATACCAGATTTTGTTAAAAAAACATATGGTAATCATTATGAGGTAATTAGAAACGTATTCAAATATTTAAACAGTAAAAAAGGCAAAATCTCTAACGATTATTTGCGATTACAGCTGATGAAACTTGATAAATTAGATGGAAATGTAGATTCTTTGTCAAATAGAATTGCAAATGTAAGAACTTGGTCATATGTTTCAAATAAAAATAATTGGGTAGAAAATCATAACTATTGGATAGAAAAAACTAAGTTATTAGAGGACAGACTTTCAGACAGATTGCATGAGGAACTTACAAAAACTTTTATTGATAAACGCGCAAGTATTCTTGCAAGAGGTTTAAAGCAAGATATGGAATTTGACACAAAAATTTTAGAAAATAATGATGTAATAATCGACAATCAGTTTATCGGTAAAATAAATGGTCTCAAACTAGAATTAGATTTAAAAAAAGGAGCCTTAGAAACTGACATTAAATCTTTAAAAAAAGCTGCCAGACAATCTGTTGGCCCTGAACTCGAAAAAAGAGTTAAAATTATAATTGATACTGGTCTTGTCGAACTTAGGGATGATTCTAAAATTTATTGGAATAACTCAGCGATCGTAAGGTTAACTGCTGGTAAAGATTATTTAAATCCTAATTTAGAATTAATAGTTGATGATATTTTAGATCAAGATCAAAAACGAAAATTATCAGATTTTATTAGTAAATGGTTAAAAAACAAAATTAGTTCAGTTTTAAAAAGTTTAATTGATTTAAAGAATATCAAAGAAAAAAATCCATCAACAAAAGCTTTAGCATATCAACTCTATGAAAATAACGGTGTAATTAAAAGAGAACAAGTTTCAGAATATTTAGAAAAGTTAGATCAAAATGAAAGAAAAACTTTACGCAACATAGGAGTGAAATTTGGAAGGTATCACGTGTTTTTGTATAAATTAATAAAACCTGATGCTGTTTCCTTAAGGACACTATTATGGAAAAATTATCACCAAAAATATTTCAATTTAAGACCTCCAACATTTGGTTTGAATTTTTTAGATGATAAGGATTTTAAAAATAAAAATTTCATGCTGTTATGTGGATTTGAAAAATTTGACACCTTTTTTGTTAGAATTGATATTCTTGAAAGATTGTTTATACAAATATTAAATTCCGATAATAAAGAGAAAAAAAAGATGATCAAAATGGTCCCAGAGATGATTAATCTACTAGGCTGTAGTAAAGAAAATTTTAAAAGGTTGATTAGTATGATGAATTATAAAATTTTTGAAAAAAATAACGAACTTTTTTTTAAATATAATCCCCCTAAGAAGAACAAAAAGATTTTTTTAAAAAAACCTAATAAAGAAAGCCCCTTTATGGTTCTTAAAAATCTTAATTTAAATTGATAGATGTTTTTTAAAAAAAAAGAACAAGTAGAAATTAATAGTAATTTAATTGAAATATGTGCTCTTTTAATTCATGCAGCAAAAATTGACGAACACTTCTCTGAAAAAGAAGAGAAGATTATTAAACAAACAATGCTAAAAATTGGAGTAAAAAAAGACCATTTAGATAAATTATTTCACGAAGCGATAAAAATTGAGGATAACTCTAATCAAATTCTTAATTTTACAAAAGAGGTCAAAAATATGAATGAACAAAATAAAATTCAAATTATTGAATCATTGTGGAGAATTATTTACTCTAATAAAGAGGCGGATATCTACGAAACAAGTTTAATGAGAAGGCTTGGAGGATTATTGTATGTCGACAATAAAATAATGGGAGACATTAAAGAAAAGATAAAAAGTGAGAATTTATAATGACATACTTAGTTAATGATAAATGTATTAAATGTAAGCTGACTGATTGTGTTGATGTTTGCCCGGTTGATTGCTTTTATGAAGGTAAAAATATGCTTGTAATTAAACCCGATGAGTGTATAGATTGTGGCGTTTGTGAACCTGAATGTCCAGTGGATGCAATTAAAGCAGATACAGAGCCAGGGAGCGACAAATGGTTAGAGATCAACAAAAAATATTCTGAAATCTGGCCGAATATAAGCGAAAAAAAAGATCCACCTTCGGATCATGAAAAATATAGAGATGAGCAAGATAAGTTTGAAAAATATTTTAAAGAGAACATTTAAAAACAAATCCAAAAAAACAAAAAAGGTGACTAAAGCAAAAGTTACCAAAAGTATAAAAAAACCAGTCAAAAAAATTAAAAAATTAGTAAAACCAAAATCTAAAAAAATTATTCAAAAAAAACAAAATAAAAGTAATCAAAAAAATATAGAGTTAAAACAAGACAACTTAAGAATTTCCAAGGGGACAGAAATTAAACCTGAGATAAAAAAGGTAAATAAACAAACGACTGAAAAAAGAGAGTATAAAACAAAAGATTATGTTGTTTATCCTAAACATGGTGTTGGACAAATATCTGAATTTAAAAAAATTAGTATTGGCGGAATCGATGTTGAAACATATGTAATTAAATTTGAGAAAGATAAAGCTAATGGCATGGTTCCAGTCAATAAACAATCTCACCTTCGTCCATTAGCTACAATCAACCAAGTTAACAAATGTATTTCGATTTTGAAAAGTAAACCCAAAATTAAAAGATCAATGTGGAGTAGGAGAGCACAGGAATATGAGGCTAAAATTTCATCAGGTAAAATTTATGAATTAGCAGAGGTAGTAAGAGATCTGAATAAGGGAGACGATTTAATGGTCGACCAATCCTACAGTGAAAGACAACTTTTTGAAAAAGCTTATGAGAGGATTTTATCTGAATTTAAAATAATATTGAATATATCTTTGGAAGATACCCAAAAAAAAATGGATAAAGCATTAAAAAGAAACTTAGATGGCCAAAATAAACAAGAGACTACAGCAATTAAAAGTTCAGCACCTGAAATACAAGATGAAGAGTCAATTTCAGAAAGCGATAATGACGGACCTGTTGAAGACTAAAAAAAAACGCCTCTCACACATAACGTTATGAGAAGCGTTTTTAATAAAGAATACTAAGTTATTATCTTCTTCTTCTTTTTTTAGCTTTTTTCTTAGCTTTTTTCTTAGCCTTCTTTGCTTTTTTTCTTCTTTTAGCCATCTTTAGCTCCCTTTTTAGTTAAACGAATCAAAATTGATTCGTAATTACTTATTTTTATTTTTTTATACACGTTATGTCAATTCTTTAATTGAAGTTAAAATTTTTAAAGAAAAAGAATTTAATAAAAAAAATTTTCAAATTTTAATGTATAAAAAAGTTAATGTTTATGCGCTTAATAATCAAATATTTTACCTAAATTAATAAAGTTTTTCTAAATCTTCTTTATATTTTTCTAAAATTTTTTTTCTTTTTAATTTTAAAGTTGGTGTTAGCATTCCATTTTCAATTGTAAATTCTTCATTAATTAATTTATATTTTTTTATTTTTTCTATTAAAGACAAAGTTTTATTTAAATCTTCCAAATAAATTTCAATTTCTTTTTTATTTTCATTGGTTTCGCTCACGATCAATGCAACCAGATATGTTTTTTTGTCTCCGTATACAAGGCTTTGTTTAATTTTTTCATTTAAACATAATAAATTTTCAATTTTAGAAGGTGAAATATTGTCTCCACCAAGATTTACAATTATTTCTTTTTTTCTATCTGTTATTTTTAAATTTCCCTCTTTTGTAATTTCACCTATATCTCCTGTGTGTAACCAGCCGTCTTTAATAACTTCGTCAGTTTCTTTCTTTTTATTCCAGTAACCAAGCATGACATTTTCTCCTTTAACTAAAATTTCACCATCATCAGCAATTTTTACTTGGTTTGTCTTGAAAGGGGGGCCCACTGTTTCAATCTTAATTTTTCCAGGAATATTACAACTAACAACAGGAGAGGCCTCAGTTAATCCATATCCTTGTAAAGTTGGTAAACCTATGGAATTCAAAAATTCACCAATTTTTTGATCTAAAGCACCCCCTCCAGAAACAAAGGCCTTTAGTTTACCACCAAATTGATTTTTAATTTTTCTTCTTACCAATTTTTCGCAGAAAATATTAATGAAATTTTCTTTCAAACTAAATTTACCTTTATTTAGTTTTTTAATCCCGAGTGAGATGGTAAATGAAATCAGCTTCTTCTTTAGACCCTTTTGTTTTGTGAAATTCATATAAATTTTACTGTATAAATTTTGATAAAATCTAGGCACTGCTGTCATTATTGTTGGTTTTGCAACTGACATATTGGATAATAACTTTTCCAAGCTCTCAGCATAATAAACTTTTGCTCCAAGTGAAATTTGAACAAATTGAACCGTATGTTCATATGAATGAGACAATGGTAGCCACGTTAGAAAGACTGGTTTTTCATTTTTAAATAAAGGTACTAAAATATCTAATGCTCCCTCACAATTGGATAAAATTCCTCCATGACTCAACATTACTCCTTTTGGGTTTCCAGTTGTTCCAGAAGTATAAATAATACACGCAAGATCATTTCTTTTTAGATTGGTGTTTATAGAATGTTGAATTTTAAAGCTCTGATCAATCATTATAGTTTGCCAATCAGTAAAAATTTTTTGAAAAAAATCCAACTCTTCATCAAAGCCATCCATAGAAATAACTTTAATGTCTTTTGTTAAATATTTTTTAATTTTATCAAATTGTTCTTGAGTAGAGATAATACAAACTTTTGGCACACAATCCTTAATTATATATTCATAATCCTTATCAGAATAAGTCGTAAATAAAGGTACAGTCACTCCACCAGCATTCATAATTGATAAATCGGATATTAACCACTCTGGTCGATTTTCTGAAAGTAACAAACACCTGTCTCCTCTAGATATTATCTTTTTTAAATGTGTAGTTAATATCCTAATTTGTGCATCAACTACTCTCCATGAATAATTAATAGGTTGTCTTAATTCTGGTAACTCATGTTTTTTTGGTTTTAAATTTGTCAAAAACGCAGACTCATTCATGCTAAATTTTTTTGGTATTTTCTCTTCAGATTTTTTAAAAAAAAGTTCTACAAGACTATTGATATTTTTTAATTCCATAAAAAATGGTGGGCGAAGAGAGAATCGAACTCTCACTTCTTACGAAACACGATTTTGAGTCGTGCGCGTCTACCAGTTCCGCCATTCGCCCATAATTGTTTAATAATTTATTAAATAGTATAAGAACTAAAATTATATTAAAACCAAAAAATGTTTAATAATCTTTATAAAAAATGTTTAGATTTAGCAGCACATAAAAGTTCAAAGTACTACTTAGCAATTGTATCTTTTGTTGAAAGTTCTTTTTTTCCTATTCCTCCAGACGTTATGATTATACCAATGGTGATCTCCAAAAAGAATGATTTTATCAAAATCTTTCTTATAACCACGATTTTTTCTGTTTTGGGTGGTATTTTGGGTTATTTAATTGGAGCTTTCTTTTTTGATTTTGGATCACAAATTATGAGTTTTTATGGATATGAAAATAAATTATCTAATGTCAAAGAAAATTTAGTTAATAGTGATGGTTTTTATGCCTGGCTAGGAATACTTTTTCTAGCAGGATTTACACCTCTTCCCTATAAAGTTTTTACCATTGCTAGTGGCCTAATAAGTTTTAATTTTTTTATATTCATCTTTATTAGTTTGGTTTCAAGAGGGTTGAGATTTTTTATAGTCTCATACCTCTCTTATAAGTTTGGGAATTTATTTACTGAATTTATGGAAAAGAACGGGTCAAAATGGTTTACAATAATTGGATTATTAATTGTTATAATTGGCTTATTGATTTATCTAATTATAAAATTTTATGTTTGATTTAAAAAATGAGTTCTATCTAAAAGTAGTTTTAATTATTAGCTTTACTGCATTAATTTTTGCGTATTTTGTAGAACATGTTTTAGGTCATCAACCATGTAATTTATGCATTATTGAGAGAATTCCTTATGGGATAAGTATAATCTTAATTGCAATAATTTTTATCATGAAGAAAAATCAAAAATTTTTAACTTTGTTGTTAATTCTTAACTTTACCTTTTCATTTACAATTTCTATTTACCATTATGGGATTGAGCAAGGTTTTTTTGAGGAATCAACCGTATGCAATGCGAGGAATTTAACAGAAAATATAACTAAAGAAAATTTACTTGAAGAGTTAAGTAAAAAAACTATAAGCTGTAAGGATGTGACATTTAGGTTTTTTGGATTTTCTCTAACAAGTATTAATGTTGTATTAAGTTTATTATTTATTATAACCCTCATAAAAATTTTTATTAAATATGAAAAAAACAAGTAATAAAGTTGAAGAATTCATAAGAGTTGATCATGCGGGAGAGAGGGGGGCCGTTAAAATTTATGAAGGCCAGCTGTTGGCTCTAAATACAATTGTTAAGAATGAGAATCTAAAAAAAACAATTGAAGACATGAAAGAGCATGAGATAGAACATTGTCAATTTTTTGAAAATGAAATAAAAAAAAGAAACATTAAACCTACAAAATTTTTACCTTTATGGGACTTAATGGGTATAGGTTTAGGATTTGGATCAACGTTACTAGGAAAAAAAGCAGCGATGTTGTGCACTGCATCAGTTGAGGAAGTAATAGACAAACATTATTTAGACCAAATTAATCAGTTAGGTCCAGAGGAAAAAGAATTGAAAAAAAAAATAACTAAATTTAGACAGGATGAGCTAGATCATAAAGATATAGCCTATGAGGAGGGTGCATCAAAAAAAGGTTTTTACTCAATTATGGACAAAATAATTAAAACAGGTTCAAAAATAGCTATTCGTATTTCAGAAAAAGTTTAGAGATTAAGCTTCAAGCTCAACATCCCAATACAGATAATCCATCCAACTTTTATGTAGATAATTTGGAGGAAAATTTTTTCCGTTACGATGCAGATCTTCTGTTGAAGGTTGATAAGGGTACTGACTTAACTTCATTCCTGATGTTTTTAAAAGTTTACCACCCTTTTTAACATTACATTCAGAACAAGCTGTTACAACGTTATCCCAATTAGTTTCTCCCCCTTTAGATCTTGGCAACAAGTGATCAAAAGTTAGCTCTTCACCACTACCACAATATTGACAAGAAAATTTATCTCTTAAAAAAACGTTAAATCTTGTAAAACTTGGTTTAGTTTGGGGCACAATATAATTTTTTAATGCAATAACACTCGGTAGCTGCATATTAAAAGATGGACTCCTGATTATTCTGTCATAACTACTTACTATAATAACTCTATCCAAAAATACAGACTTGACAGTATCTTGCCAAGACCACAAGGATAAAGGATAGTAGCTTAACGGTCTATAATCTGCATTTAAAACTAATGCAGGACATTTTTCTAAAGAAACATTTTGTTCAACAAAATTATTCATCAGATGATAGTAGCTCAATTAAAAAATTATTTCAATAATTAGCGATTATTAAATTTTTCTAAAATATAATTTAATCCTATGCTTGAAGCTTCTACTGGGATATGATGTCCGCAGTTTTTTATGAGTTGTGTTTCGACGTTAACACTATTCCTAATAAAAAAATCCTTAGCTTCAAGTAAGAAATTAGGTGAAACTATTTCATCTGCGTCACCGTGAATCATTAAAATATCTGCATCAACATTCTTCTTTTTCGTTAAATATTCTTGATTAATTATTTTTCCTGAAAAACCTACTATACAATTGTATCTTTGATCAGAAATTAAACCTAAGTTTAATGACATCATGCACCCTTGACTAAAACCAGATAAACAAATTTTATTATTCTGTAATTTAAATTCATTTTTTATTTCGTTTATAAATTTATTTAGTTTAGTTTCTGCTTTTTTTGATTCATTTAGAATATATTCTGGATCATCCTTTGATAAATCAAACCACTGATAGCCTGAAGGATTTATTGAACATTTTTCATGACCGTTTGGACAAATAAAAATTGTATTAGGCAAATGACGTCTCCAGCCTAAAGATAGCATACTAATATCTTGACCATCACCCCCATACCCATGAAGTAAAATTATTGCATTCTCAATTTCTAAACCCCTCTCAGGTTTCAATATTAGTGTGTCAAGACAAAATGTCATAGTTTATAATTAATGTTTTTTTATTTTAAAAACACCCTACAATAAGTAAATGATTTCTGGAATAATTTTAAAAGTGCTATCAATAGCACTACTAATAGTAGTAGGAATAGTCCTTATACTTGGAATTGGAACTTTATTTAAAGGAGGAGAAACTAGTAAAAAATACTCGAATAAATTAATGCAGTTGAGAGTAATATTACAATTTATTGCTATTATCGTATTAGTGGGCTTTGCATATTTTTTTAAAAACTAATTATAAAGTTTTAGCCACTCAATAAAATTTTCGTCATTAAAATCTAATGAACCAATAACTCTAGCAAATTCTTTTCCATTTTTATCAAGTAAAATTGATGTTGGAATTCCTCTTAAAGCAAATTTTTTTGTTAAATTAATATTTTCATCGAAATATAAATTTAAATTTTTAATGTTCATATCATCAAAAAATTTTTTAGCTTTTTTAACATTATCCTGTCCGACATTTACAGGAAAAATTTTAAGGTTATTTAAATCTTTGTTTGATTTCAATAAATCTAACGATGGCATTTCTTCTTTGCATGGAGCACACCAAGTTGCCCAAAAATTTAGCAATAAAATGTTTCCTTTATAATCACTTAAATTTAGTTGATTATTTTGATCATCTAAGATGGTTAAATTTGTATATTCTTTTAATTCTTTATTAATTATAAGGTTTTTAATATTTGGTGTTTCATTTGCAAACGTATTTGAAATTAAAAATATAAATATTACTAAAAATCTCATATTAAAAAGGTATAAATAATTAGCATGGTAAAAAATAAAAACAATAAGGCAATTTGGAATAGCCGAATAAAAGCGAAGACATCTGCTCTCTATAAAAGATATGGAGGCTCAATTAACATTGATAAGAAACTTTTTAAAGAAGATATAATCGGATCTATCGCTCACGTAGAAATGCTTTTTAAACAAAAAATTATTTCTTTTAAAATTAAAAATAAAATTATCTATGGGCTTAATAAAATTGAAAAAGAAATACTGAATAATAAATTTGAATTTAATAAAGAATTTGAGGATATTCATATGAATATAGAAAAAAGACTCACACAATTGATAGGTGATGATGCAGGCTACATTCATACGGCCAGATCAAGAAATGATCAAGTTATTACAGATTTAAAGATATGGATGAAATCAGCAACTCAAAATGTAGATTTAAATTTAAAAAAATTAATTAAAACCAATCTTAAGGTTGCAGAAAAAAATATTAAAACTATTATGCCAGGTTTCACCCACCTAAAAAATGCTCAAGCTTTATCTTTAGGTCATTACTTAATGTCTTATGTTGAAATGTTTACTAGAGATAGAAAAAGATTTTTAAATAATTTGGAAAGTCTTAATGAAAATCCTCTTGGTGTATGCGCATTAACTGGAACTTCTTTCAATATAGATAGAAGACTTACAACCAAAAAATTAGGTTTTAAAAGCCCTACCAATAATTCCGTAGATACGATATCAGACAGGGATTTCGTTATAGACTTTTTATATAGTTGTTCTGTATGCGCAATGCATATATCGAGAATAGCTGAGGAATTGATAATTTGGAACTCTGACGGTTTTAATTTAATAAATTTATCAGACAAAATTGTAACAGGATCTTCCATTATGCCTCAAAAAAAAAATCCAGATATGCTAGAATTTTTGAGGGGAAAAACGGGAGGAATGTACGGAAATTTATTTTCAATGTTAACTGTACTTAAAGGTTTGCCTTTATCTTATTATAAAGATCTTCAAGAAGATAAGGAGATAATTTTTAAAACTAATGATACTTTAATTAACTGTTTAAAAATTCTTGATGAAATTTTAAATAATTTCAGTCCTAATAAAAAAAGAATGTTAGAACTGGCCAGCAGAGGTTATATCACTGCGACTGATTTAGCTGACTATATTGTTAAAAATCATTCTAGATCTTTCAGAGATGCTTACCAAAAAACAGCCGCTATAATTAATATGGCTGAGAAAAGAAAAAAAAAACTAGATGAGTTAACATTATATGATTTAAAAAAAATCGAACCAAATTTGACAAAAGATGTTCTAAAAGTATTCGATTTAAATAATTCTGTAAATTCAAAGAAATCATATGGAGGAACTGCTTTTGATAATATTAAAAAAATGATAATAAAATATAAGAAACAATTATGATGAAAAAATTTTATCTTTTATTAATAATTTGCCTACTAATAATGTCTTGTGGAAAAAGGGGAGATCCTACTTATAAAGAACCAACTTCCAAAATACCTTATTATGCTACAAAATATTCATGAGATATGTAAATAAAACTTTTTTTGTTGACGGTATTGAAGCACCTTATTTAGCTAAGAGATTTGGAACACCACTTTATTGTTATTCTTTGAAAGGGCTTAAGAATAACATTAAGAATTTAAAAAATAATTTTAAAAAAATTGACCCAATTATATGCTTTTCTGTAAAATCTAATCCCAATACAAATCTGTTAAGCGAAATAGGCAAACAAGGTTTGGGTGCTGATGTTGTTTCAATTGGCGAACTAATGAAAGCCCTTAAGGCTGGTATAAAGCCAAAAAATATTGTTTTTTCAGGAGTTGGTAAAACTAAAGTTGAAATTGAATATGCAATTAAAAAAAAAATTTTACTTATAAATGCAGAGTCTAAAAATGAAATTTTACAAATAGAAAAAATTGCTAGGAGGCACAAAACCAAAGTTAATGTAGGAATTAGATTAAATCCAAATACAGACGCAAAAACTTTGAGCCAAATATCAACAGGAAAAAAAGAAAATAAATTTGGGGTTTCCGATAAAGTATTCCTGACGCTTGTTAAATATGTGAAAAAATCAAAAAATTTAAATTTGAGATGCTTAAGTGTCCATATAGGAAGTCAAATCTTAGACTCCAAACCGTATGAAAAAATGCTGAAGATACTCGATAAAATTATAAAAAAAACCAAGTTCAATTTTGAATATATTGATTTAGGCGGTGGAATGGGAATTAATTACAATAAAGAGAAGAAAACTTTAAATCTAAATAAATATTCTAATAGTATAGAAAAATTTTTAAAAAAAAATAAATCTAAAATTATACTAGAACCAGGTAGATCTATAATTGGTAATACAGGCGTTTTAATATCAAAAGTAATTTACAATAAAGAAGGATATAAAAAAAATTTTATAATATTAGATGCAGCCATGAATGATCTTATACGGCCAGCCTTATATGGTGCAAAACATCAAATTAAACCTGCTATTAAAAATAACAGGTATACAAATAAAGTCTATGAATTTGTTGGACCAATTTGTGAGAGCACTGATAAATTTGGATCATACAAAAAGTTTCAAAAATTAAGGGAGAATGATTTAATCATAATTTGTGATGTTGGAGCTTATGGTATATCTTTAAGTTCAAATTATAATTTAAGACCCAAGCCAGCAGAAATATTGATTGAAAAATCAAAAGCTAAGATAATCTCAAAAAGACAAAAACTTATTGAAATAATTTAAAGTTATCTAAATATGATAAGAAACTTTTTATTTTCATTTTCTTTTTTTTCAGGAATTATCTTTATATCAATAATTTTTTTACCTTCACTTTTGTTGCCACAAAAAATTACCTTGTTTGGTGGAAAACTTATGGGTTATTGGTCGCAATATTGTCTGAAAATCATTCTATCAACAAAGATAATTATTAAAGGAAAAAATAATATGATAAATAACGGAAAGTTTTTTATCGCCTCTTCACATCAATCAATGTTTGAAACTTTTTTTCTTCAAACCATTTTTAATTCACCAGTATTTATTTTGAAAAATGAACTTATGAGAATTCCCGTTTTTGGTTGGTATTTAAAAAAGATAGGCTCTATTTCAATAAAACGAGATAAGATTACGAAGGATAACCTTAATTTTTTTGACGATATTTCAGAAACAATTCAAAATTCTAAAAGACCAATAATTATTTTTCCACAAGCCACTAGAGTGTTACCAGAAGATCGACCACCCTTTAAAAAAGGAGCATCAAGAATTTACGAAAAATTAAATATTTTATGTCAACCAGTTGCAATAAATTCGGGTTATGTGTGGCCTAAAAAGGGTATTAAAAAAACTAATAAGGTAATTACTATATCAATACTTAAGCCAATTGGACCTGGATTACAAAAAGAGGAATTTTTACAAATACTACAAAAAAGAATTTATGACGAACTAGACTTAATTCGTTAGCCTTTCATTGGCATTACAATAAAAATACTATCAAAATCACTTGGATCCTTAATTAACACAGGTGAGCCAGTATCATTAAAATGCAATTCAATTTTCTCACCGTCTAGCTGCGAGGCTACATCAATCAGATACCTTGAATTAAAACTAATTTCTAGATCATGCTCAAATTTTGTTGCAATAGTCTCATTGCCATCTCCGCTATTTGTATTATTAACGGACAGATTTAAGGTATCTTTTTTAAGACTAAATTTTACACCGTCCTTTTTGTCTAACGAAACTGATGCAACCCTGTCTACTGAATTTAAAAATAATTTTAAATCGATCTCTAATTTTTTTTGATTATTTTTTGGTATTACTTGGATATAATTAGGGAATTTTCCATCAATAAGTTTTGAAATAAGAATGCTATTACTTAATTCAAACTTAATTTTTGACTTCATGTTTGAGATTTTTACTTCACCATCATAGTTATCTAAAATAGCACATAATTGAAAAATGGTTTTTTTTGGTAAAATTATAGGTTCAAAATCAATTTGTTTTTCTAGTCTAATTTTTGAAATTGACATTCTGTGACTATCAGTAGCTACAGCGGTCAAATATTTTTTTTCATCGACTTCGGTTTGGTGTAAATATATACCACTTAAATAGTGCCTTGTTTCATCATTCGAGATTGAAAACTTACACTTATTTAATAATTTTAAAAATTGCTTAGATTTAATCGAAAATTCATTTTGATTAAAATTTTCATCTGTTACAGGAAACTCTGAATGACTTATACAATTTAAATTGAAAGTGGATTTGTCTGACTCAAGATTTAACTTATGTTTATCGTTTAAAGTTAAATTAATTTTTTTTCCAGAGGAAATTTTTCTTACTATATCATACATTATAGAAGACGTTGTAGTAGTTTTACCCTCTTCAAATACTTCGACATTATTAATTTGATGGATAAAAACAATGTCTAGATCAGTTGCAGTTAAAATTAGTTTTGAATTAATGGCATTCAAAAGAATATTTGATAAAATTGGTAATGTTCCTCTTTTTTCTATAACCCCTTGACAGTAATTCAATGCTTGCTGTAAATCCTGTTGGTTTACACTAAACTTCATTTTCTTTTGTATTATATAATATTTGATTCTTTAAATTATTTATATTTTCTGCCATATCCTTATCATTCTCCTTTAACCTCTCTATAGTTTTTACTGAATGTATTATGGTTGTATGATCTCTGTTTGAAAATTCTCTACCTATTTCTGGCAAAGATTTTGATGTAAGAATTTTCGTAAGATATATGGCGGTTTGTCTAGGTCTTACCAAATACCTTGATCTCCTTGAGGACAACATCTCATTCTTGCTAATTTTGAAGAATTTGCACACCAAAGTCTGTATTAAATCGATAGTAACTTTATTTTCATTAATATTTAATAAGTCTTTTAGAACTATCTTAGTTTCAGCTAAATTAGGTAATTTATTATAAATTCTTGAAAAAGATATTAGGCGATTAATAGCACCAACTAATTCTCTTATACTACTGGAGATTTCAAGACTTATAAAATCTTTGATTTCCTTTGAAATTTCTATTTTGTCAGCATAAAGTTTGTTTAATTCATTAATTTTATTTTCAATAATATTTCTTCTTAATTCAAGATCAGGTTTTTGTATATCTACAACTAATCCTCCAGAGAATCTTGATTTTATTCTTTCTTGAATTCTAGACAATTTATTTGGAGATCTATCTGCAGATACTATAATTTGACTTCCTTTATCAAGTAAAGCATTAAAGGTATGAAAAAATTCTTCTTGCATAGCTTCTTTTCCGTTCATAAATTGGATATCATCAATCAACAATATATCGGTGTTTCGAAAATATTCCTTAAATCTTACCATGTCGTTTGCCTTTATTGATTTAATAAATTGATACATAAACCGTTCTGCTGGAACAAACATTACTTTTTTTCTTTTTTTTAATTCAAAACCTATAGAATTTAATAAATGTGTTTTACCCATCCCTACACCCCCATAAATATATAAAGGATTATAGTGAGAAAGATTTTCGGTAACTTTTAATGAAGCTTCATAAGCAAGCTTATTACTATTACCAGTTACAAAATTTTCAAATCTTTTATTATGATCTACACGATTATACTGTAAAAAAGAGTCTTTTAAAAAAGAGACATTTTCATTTTTTTTCGATGGAATATCAATATTATTTTGATTATCTAAATTGATATTATTTTCCACAATTTTAAATTCAATCCTAATTAGATCTTTTTTAAAAATTTTAACGATCTGTAAAATTTGGTCTAAATATCTTGATGTTATCCAATCTCTAATAAATCTAGTTGGCACTGATATCAATATATAATTATTGAATTCGTCAATAAAATCGATTTTTTTTAACCAACTTTCATAAACTTCGGATCCCAATTTTTTTTTCATCTCATGTTGGATTAATAGCCAATCTAATTTTTTTGAACTAGATTTATTTAAGTCTAGATTTTTGTAGATATTTTCCATATTTATGAGAGAGTTCAGTAAGTGCTATAATAAAAATTATTGCAACAAAATATTTTATAAATTCAAAAAAAAATAAAATCTAGGATTGTGTCGTATAAATAAGTTTTAAAAAAAAATTAAAATCTAGGATTGTGTAATATAAAAAAATTTTAAAAAAATTAAAATCTAGGATTGTGTCAAATTTTTTTTATAAAAATTTTTCCTACCATTTATATTTATAAATTTGTTAATAAAATCTTTAATTGAATCAAAATAGTTCAGATTATTTACTAAATCTAAATATTGTATAGTAATTTATTTCAATTGCAGATTTTGTAGGTCCTGAGGTTGTATCTCTCAGACAATACTTAATATAAATTAAATAGATGATATTTTTTTTGTTATCCTAGAAATATTTCTAGAAGCATTTTGTTTTTTAATTATCCCAGTTTTAGCAATCTTCATCAATTCAGAATTCAACTTAGGTAAGAATTCTAAAGCTTTTGACTTATCTTTTTTCTCCAATAAAACATTCATTTTTTTTATTGCATTTTTATATCTACTTTTTCTGATTTTGTTGACCGAAGTTTGCTTTGATATTCTTCTAATTCTTTTGATTGCTGATTTTGTATTAGCCATTTTTGGCTGGGGTATAACTTGATAAATACTGTCGGTCAATCAAATAATTCGTTTATTTTTGGCAAAATGTACAAAAGAATGTTGATCTATTTGAAATATTTTTTTTTTTAATAAAACCTTTGCAATTTTTCCTTTTACATTTTAGTCCCTCTCTTTGATAAACTTTGAAGTTTTTTTGAAATGATCCCTTTTTTCCGGAAAGATCTTTAAAATCTCTTATTGAAGAACCTCCTCTTTTTATAGCATTTAGGAGCACCAACTTGGAGTTAATAAAGATTTTTTTACACTCCTCTTTATTGATAGATTCACCCTTTTTTGTAGGATTTATCTTGCTAAGATAAAGAATTTCACTAGCATAAATGTTTCCAATTCCAGATATAAAATTTTGATCTAATAAAAAATTTTTAATATCTTTTTTTTTATTTTTTAAATTATTATAGATATAGTTTGTGTTAAACTTTAAGTTAAAAGGTTCAGGACCTAGTTTTTCAAATCTTTTTTCAAGAGACTGTTGGTCTTTTATGATTTCAAAAAAGCCAAACCTTCTAGGGTCATTATATACTAATCTAAATTTATCGAAGAAAATTTCAATATGATTATGTTTATCAGGTAATTTTGGAGAATTATAAAAGCTTGTATTGGTCAAAAAATTTTCTTTACCGTGTTTTAAAAGATGAATTGTACCACTCATACCAAGATGAATTAACAATTTATTTCTTCCAGATAAAAAAAGAATCAGATATTTTGAAAATCTATCAACATTTAAAATTTTTTGATTTTCTAAAATTTTTTTAAAATTTAGAGGTACCTTAATTCTTAAATTTCTATTCCTAACTATTACTTTTTTTATAGTTTTTTGTATTATTTTTTTATTTAGTGATTGTCTTACAATTTCTACTTCTGGTAATTCTGGCATTTCATACTATATTATTTGTATATTTAAATTTTATGCAACAAGATCTTCAAAATAAAAAAGGGCTAGTCCAAAGAGTCTTTAACCAAGTTTATGATCAATACGATCTTATGAATGACTTAATGTCACTTGGAATTCATAGAATATGGAAAAAAAACTTATTTAATATGATGAATCCCTCTATAAACCAAAAATTAATAGATGTTGCTTGTGGAACAGGAGATATAGCTAAAATTTATTTAAAAAGTGTTGGTAAAAATGCTGAGATAACTTGTATTGATCCAAATAAAGGAATGATAGATATTGCTAAAAAAAAATTATCTTCATATAAAAATTTAAAATGGCATATATCCTCAGCTGAAAGTTTGCCTGTATCAAGTAACTCCTTTGATTTTTATACAATTAGCTTTGGATTAAGAAATACAAAAAATATAAAAAAATCCTTGAAAGAAGCATACAGAGTTTTAAAACCAGGAGGTCGATTTTTATGTCTTGAATTTTCAAAAATTCAAAACACTAATTTAAATAATCTTTACAAAAAATATTCTAAGCTAATTCCAGTAATAGGAAAAATTGTTGTTGGAAAAAAAGAGCCTTACCAGTATTTAATAAAAAGTATTGAAAATTTTGTTAATCAACAAGAGCTTATAGACTTAATGAATGAAAGTAAATTCGATAAGTGCGATTATATAAATTTATCTGGTGGTATAGTTTCAATTCATAGTGGGTGGAAGATATAATGATAAAAAAATTAATAACATTATTCAAACTTGGAAGAAAAGTAGCAAAATCAGATATTTTAGATATAACCTCAAAATTTCAAGAGCCACCTTTATCTATTAAAATTTTATTTAAAATTTTATCCTTCTCTATTTCATTCAAAAATAACACACAGGTAAACAATAATGAGGGAGAAAGGTTGTCAAAATCGCTAGAGTCAATGGGTACAACTTTTATAAAACTAGGTCAATTCTTGGCAACAAGACCTGATATTATTGGAGAAAGTTTATCAAAAGAACTTGAAAATCTTCAAGACAGATTACCTCCATTTTCACAAGATCAAGCTAAAAAAATTATTAAAAATGATTTAGGAATTAATACCTACAACTCAATTATTGATTTAAGCGAACCTGTTGCAGCTGCATCTATAGCTCAAGTTCATAAAGCTAAAATAGACGATAATGGAATAATAAAAGATGTTGCCATAAAAATTTTGCGGCCTGACATCAAAAAAATTTTCAATGATGAGATTGATGCCATTATGTTATTTGCATTCTTGGTTGAGTCTTTAATAAAAAAGACAAAAAGATTGAAACTTGTAGAAGTAGTTTTTTTACTCAAAGAAATTACTAATCTTGAAATGGATCTAAGATTTGAAGCGGCTGCTGCAAATGAATATGCAGAAAACACAAAAAATGATATTGGTTTTAATGTTCCTAAAATTTACTGGAATTATACTAGTGAAAATGTAATGACACTAGATTGGGTAGAAGGTATATCAATTAGAGAAACTGGGGAATTAAAAAAAAGGGATGTAAATACAAAGAAACTAGCTGAGGATATTATCCAAAATTTTCTTAGACATGCTGTTAGAGACGGTTTTTTTCATGCTGACATGCACCAAGGAAATATTTTGATTGATAATGACGGCCATATTGTTCCTATTGATTTTGGAATTATGGGCAGACTCGATAAAATGAGTAAAAGATTTTTAGCCGAAATACTCTTTGGTTTTATTCAAAGAGACTACAAAAAAGTTGCTGAGGTTCATTTAATTGCAGGGTTAGTGCCGAAAGATGTTCCGATAAATGATCTTGCTCAAGCTTTAAGATCTATAGGTGAGCCTATTTTTGGTCAAGCAGTTAAAGATATATCTGGTGGAAAATTATTAAAACAACTTTTTGATGTCACAGAAAAATTTAATATGCAAACACAACCACAATTATTAATGTTACAAAAAACAATGGTGGTAGTTGAAGGAGTAGCAAGAAAATTAAATCCTGAAACAAACATTTGGACTACATCAAAACCTATTCTTGAAAACTGGCTAAAAGAAACAAAGAACCCTATGACCACAATTAATGAAACAATTAATAGCACATCAGAAGTAATAAAAAGATTACCTGAATTTCCAGAAATTATGGATAAAGCTAACCAGGCTCTTACCTTTTTAGCTAGTGGACAAATTCCCCAAAACTCAAATTCTTATGATGCATTGAGCGATAAAAGATCTGAAATGGTGGCTTTCAGAAATCAATCTATAATAGGTTTTTTATTACTTGTAATTCTTGGTCTTCTAGTATTTTAATTCACAGAATGAAAAATTTAGCTGATAAAAAAATTTTATTAATAATTTGTGGAGGAATTGCTGCATATAAAAGTTTAGAATTAGTTAGATTATTTAAGAAAAATAAAGCTGATATAAGAACAATTTTAACAAAGAATGCTAAAAAATTTGTAACTCCCTTATCGATTGCTTCATTATCGCAAGGGAAAGTTTATGATGACCTTTTCAGTATAGAAAATGAATTAGAAATGGATCATATTGCTTTATCAAGATGGGCTGATGTAATTATTGTTGCTCCCGCAACAGCAAATACTATTTCAAAACTTGCCTCTGGAAACGCTGAGGATTTAGCTTCAACTGTTATTCTGGCATCTAATAAACAAGTTTACTTGGCTCCAGCAATGAATGTAAGAATGTGGGAACATAAATCTACTAAAAATAATTTGAAAAATTTAACAAGTTACGGTTATAAAGTTATAGGTCCTATTACCGGTGATATGGCATGTGGAGAGTATGGGGAAGGTAAAATGTCTGAGCCGATCGAAATATTTAATGAGATTCAAAATTTTCTTGAAACTAGGAAAAAAAATAAAAAAATTAGAGCTTTAGTTACCGCAGGTCCAACAAAAGAATACATTGATCCAGTAAGATTTATTTCAAATAAATCAAGTGGTAGGCAAGGTTATGAAATTGCAAAATCTCTGCATAAAAGAGGATTTGATACAACTTTAATATCAGGTCCAACTAATTTAGACATAGATCAAGAAGTTAAAATTATAAAGGTTGAAACAGCAGATGAAATGTTTAAAGCTACTCAAAAAAATTTACCAGCAGACATTGCAGTATTTTCAGCTGCAGTTGCTGATTTTAAGATTGACGTAAAAAGTAAAGATAAAATAAAGAAAAAAGAAAGCCTAAATATCAAATTAGAGAAAAATGTTGATATCTTGAACTATATCTCAAATCATAATTCAATGAGACCAAAACTAGTTATTGGTTTTGCAGCTGAAACAGAAAATTTAGACTCGAATGCCATGAAAAAACTTAAAAATAAAAACTGTGATTGGATCGTTGCAAATGACGTTTCAAAAAAAAATATTGGTTTTGATAGTGATTATAACGAGGTTACAATTCATTATAATGATCTTAAAAAGAAAAAAGAGACACTTTCATACAAAAAGAAATCTGAAATCTCAGAGGAGATTGTTGATAGAATTGTCACTCACATGAATTAATGGTCAGAGTATTAATTAAAAAACTTGATCCTAAGGTTACTCTTCCATCTTATAAGACTAAAGGAGCTTCGGGTATGGACCTAATGGCTTTTGTGAAAGAAAAAATAGTAATTAAACCACAAACCTCGGCTTTAATTCCAACAGGATTATCAGTTGCTTTCTCTGAAGATTATGAAATACAAATAAGGCCACGTTCTGGCTTAGCAGCTAAGAATAACATTAGTGTTTTGAATACTCCTGGAACGATTGATAGTGATTATAGAGGTGAATTAAAGATCATCATATTTAATCATAGTAATCATGATTTTGTTGTTGAGAATAATAATAGAATCGCACAAATGATTTTAACACCTATTGCAAAGATAGAATTAGAGGAAGCAAATGAATTACCCAAAACTTTAAGAGGAGAGGGTGGATTTGGCTCAACAGGTAAATGAGTCGAAATTTAAATAAAAGCCAGGTTGCGAGATTCTCAAGACAAATAATCTTAAAGAATATTGGTGCTTTAGGTCAAAAAAAAATAATCAAATCTAAAGTGCTTGTCATTGGAATGGGTGGTTTAGGTTGTTCTGTTGCAGAATTTCTTACTAGAGCAGGTGTAGGTAATCTTGGGATAATTGACTTCGACTATGTAGATATAACCAATATTCATCGACAAAGCCTTTATGATATAAAAGATATTAATAAATCAAAAGTTATAGCGGCAAAAAAGAAATTACGTAAAATTAATTCAAGTACAAAAGTTAATTGTTACAAAGTTAAACTCAATAAGGGTAATATTAAAGATATTACAAGCAAATATGATTATATCATAGATGGATCAGACAACTTTAAAACTAAATTTTTAATAAATGATTATTGTAAAAAAACAAAAAAATTTCTTATTGTAGGAGCCATAAGTAAATTTGATGGACATATTTTTACTTTTAATTTTAAAAACAAAAATACACCATGCATAAGATCATTTTTTCAAGAAAAGGAAATCTCAGATGATATTTTAAATTGTGAGTATGGAGGTGTTCTAGGAACAGTTGCTGGTATTATTGGTACAATTCAAGCTAATGAGATCTTAAAAAAAATTTTAAATATTGGTAAAAATTTAAATGGATATATCCTTATACTTGATTTGCTAAATCTAAGTTTTAGGAAAGTTAAATTAAAAAAATTAAAGATATCTAAATAATGTTACAAAAAATAATAATATCATTTATTTTAACATTTTTTTATTTATCCAATTGCTTTGCAAATGAAGTTTTTCTGTCTTTGAAAAAAAATAAGGTTAATGTCAGATATGGACCCAGCTTAGAATCTCCTATAAAATATGTATATAAGAAAATAAATCTCCCAATAAAACAAATTGATAAAAATGAAAATTTTCGAAGGATTATTGATGTAAAAAATAATAGCGGCTGGATACATGTTTCACAATTAAAACAGATAAATTCAATTATACCACTTAAGGATAAAATTTTATTCCAAAAACCATCTAATTTTTCAAAACCCCTGGCAAAAATTAAAAAAGGTAGAATATTAATTGTTAAAAGATGTAATGAAAATTGGTGTCAAATTAAAACATCCAAATTTAAGGGATGGATTAAAAAAACCAATATTTGGGGAAAAATTAAATAAATTCCAAATATCCAGTTATTTTTGTTGCGTGCAAACGTCTTTGATCACTGGTGTATTTGCACAATCACCGCATTTTGTTTTCTGCACAATACAACCATCATCTAAAACTTCAACATCAACTACTTTATCACATTTAGAACAAGTTGAAGAAATTGTAAGCCCGCATTTTTTACAATTATAGTTTTCAATTTGCATGTGATTAAAATATTATTATGAAAACTGCTTTCAAGAAAAATCTGTGAGAATAATTATCATTAGCACATTTTTTTTGATAATGATAATTATTATCAAGGATTATCTCAAAAAAAAAGAATTATGATTTAATTAAAAATTTTTTTTAATTTTTCGACTTACTGGCCCACCATTTGTCTAAAATAAAATACCAAACGGAGTTGGCTATTGGTTCAACAATCGCGTCAGTCAATGCAATCATGAAAGAAACATCAGCAACTAACATTAGAACAGTTATGGCTATTGCAAAGTGTCCGATTGTATATATTATTGTCCTAAGGATAGAGCCTTTATTATTTTGATAAATGTTTCCTGCTGCCTTAAATATTCCGCTAGTTATTTCCATTTTGTTCCTTAAAAGGGCTTTCTAGTACGCAAGCCACTAGATGTATTCTTGCTTGTTCCCCACCATTAAAGAAATTGTGATATTTTGTGTTGTTTGTTATCCAAACTTTTCCATCGGCAGGAAGATGTTTTGCAACATTCTCGATTACCATCGAGCAACCTTTATTAGTAATAATTGGTACGTGCAGTCTACACTCCGGGTCTTTATGCCAGCTAAGTGTTGATCTTGGCTCTTTCAATAAAAGTCTTACTCTACCTAGTTTAAATTTTTTACTTAGTGTCTCGTAAACTTCCTTAAAATAAGTATTCTCAAATTCAGGAATTAATTGTGTATATTTAGACTCATCTATATCAACATCTCTAGAAACTTCTTTCCCAGTTTCATCTGCTATAGTCCAATATTTTCCTCGTATCTTACTTCCTTCAATAGAACTTTTATCATTTGGGATTTGATTTAATGATATTGCACCAAAATGTGTTACTCCAGGAGAATTAAATTTTTTAGCTTTTAAAATTTTATCTAAATCTTCTCTTAATCTTACAATATCAAAATTAAGATCTGGAACCTCATAAAAATCATCGAAAGTTACTGATGGCATAAAATACTCATTTAGTTTTTATTAATTTAATTTCAAGTCAAATCTGTCTGAGTTCATTACTTTTACCCATGCAGCAATAAAATCATTGATAAATTTATCCCCTGAATCTTCACATGCATAAACCTCTGCTAGGGCTCTTAATTGAGAATTTGAACCAAAAATCAAATCAACCCTTGTTGCTTTCCATTTAATTTTTTGAGTTTTTCTGTCTTTCCCTACAAACGTTTGCTCTGACTCATCTTCCTCTTTCCAAGTTGTATTCATATCTAGTAGGTTTATGAAATAATCATTTGTAAGACTACCGGGTCTATTTGTAAAAACACCATACTCTGAATTGTTATAGTTAGTGTTTAAAACTCTCATTCCACCTATGAGAGCTGTCATTTCAGGTGCTGTTAAACCCATCAACTGAGCCTTATCTACTAATTTTTCTTCTGCAGAAACATTTGAGGCTCCTCCATTTGAATAATTTCTAAAGCCATCTGCTTGTGGCTCTAGAAGGTTAAATGAATTAATATCAGTTTGATCTTGGCTTGCATCTCCTCTTCCTGCTGAAAATGGAACTTTAACTTTATAACCAGCTTTTTTTGCAGCCATTTCGACTCCGACACCCCCCGCTAGTACAATTAAGTCAGCCATTGAAACACTTTTCTTTTTACTATCAAATTTACTTTTGATTTTATTTAAACCTTTAATTACATTTGATAGCTTCTTAGGATTATTAACTTTCCAGTTTTTTTGTGGCTCCAACATTATCCTTGCACCATTAGCACCACCTCTTTTGTCTGAACCTCTAAATGTAGAGGCTGATGCCCATGCAGTAAAAACCAAATCTGAAATCGATATTTTTGATTTAGAAATCATACTTTTTAAATCTTTAATATCTTTTGATTTAAGTTTATACTTTGGTTTATCTATTGGATCTTGCCAAATTAACTGCTCTTTTGGAACTTCGCTTCCAAGATAACAAACTCTAGGTCCCATATCCCTGTGGGTTAATTTAAACCAAGCTCTTGCAAATGCATCATGAAACTCTTTTGGATTTTGATGAAAATGTTTTGTGATAGGTCCATAACTTGGATCAACTTTCATTGAAATATCAGTTGTTTGCATCATTGGTGGGTGTAGCACACCTTTTTTGTGTGCATCAGGAACCATTTTAATTTCTTGACCATTTTTTTTAGGCGTCCATTGATGAGCTCCTGCGGGGCTTTTTGTAAGCTCCCACTCATGTCCATATAGACAATCTAAATAGCCCATATCCCATTTAATAGGATTTTGAGTCCAAGCACCTTCAATACCACTACTTATTGTATCAACACCTTTTCCAGATTTGTATCCACTATTCCATCCAGTAGACTGGTCTTGAAGTCTTGAAGCTTCAGGATCGGGACCCTTAAATGACTCAGATGCTGCACCATGAGATTTTCCAAACGTATGTCCTCCGGCAACCAAAGCGGCTGTCTCATAATCATTCATAGCCATTCTTCCAAATGTCTCTCTAATATCATGTGCTGCAAGTTTAGGATCTGGGTTAGCGTCAGGACCTTGTGGATTAACATAAATTAAACCCATATGAGATGCTCCTAGGGGCTGTTCTAAATCTCTCTTACCGCTGTATCTCTCAACACCTAGCATTTCTTTTTCTGAGCCCCAATAAATATCATCTTCTGGTTCCCATATATCTGTCCTACCTGCCCCGAAACCAAAAGTTTTAAAACCCATTGAGTCTAGAGCAACATTTCCAACAAGTATAAATAAATCTGCCCAAGAAATTTTTCTTCCGTACTTTTTTTTGATTGGCCATAAAAGCAATCTAGCTTTATCTAAATTTACGTTATCCGGCCAAGAATTAAGCGGCGCAAATCTCTGATTACCCGTGCCTGCTCCACCTCTACCATCACCAGTTCTGTAAGTTCCTGCAGCGTGCCAAGCAAGCCTAATAAACAATGGTCCATAATGGCCATAATCAGCTGGCCACCACTCCTGGGAGTCTGTCATTAATTTTTTTAAATCTTTTTTAAGCGCTTTATAGTTAAGTTTTTTAAATTCTTTAGCGTAATTAAATTTTTTATCCATAGGGTTAGAAAGATTTGAATGCTGACTTAGAATTTTAAGATTTAAACTGTTCGGCCAAAAATCTCTTACTGTTTGACCTCTTCCTGCAGAAAATTTAGCAGGTGTTCCTGCGCCAGTGAACGGACATTTGCTCATTTCATTGGCTTTAAATGATTTATTTTTAAAATTTTCAGTACTCATTTTTTATGTTCCCCTATAATTCAGATTGATTTAAGTAGTTTATAATGATTCTAAATAAGTGTCAATTGGTTTAAAATGACGCTTAATTAATTGGAAACTTAATCTTCTAATTTTACCAAAACTTCGACAGATTTAATTTTTTTACCATTAATTTTTTTTAAAATATTTATAGGTCCTACATCTGAATTTTTTAAATCAATTAATTTATCATCTTTTAAGTCATAAAAATGATGATGGTCAGTAACATTTGTATCAAAATAGGTCTGACTTGAATTTATTGGAATTTGTTTTAGGTACCCTTTTTTTTCAAAAGCATGAACGGTATTATATATTGTTGCTAATGAAATTTTACTATTTTTTTGCTTCTTAATTTTATGATCCAGCTCATTAATCGTGAAATGAAATGTCTTTTCTGTGTCAAATAAAACCTCACATATTTGAAGTCTTTGTTTAGTTGGTCTTAATCCAGAATTTCTTAATTTATCGATATATTTCACTTTTTAACCGTATTGTTATTTAAAATTATTCTAAACTAAGATTAAATTTATATTATATAATGGTAAAATCAAGTAAATAAGGATACTCAATTTTATGAAAAAAAACTCATACTCGTATGATGAACTTATAAATTGTGGAGAAGGAAAATTATTTGGCCCAGGTAATGCTAAATTACCACTTCCACCAATGCTGATGTTTGATAGAATTACAGAAATTAATGATGACAAAGGAGCATTTAAAAAAGGTTCTTTAAAAGCTGAATTAGATATAAAAAAAAATCTTTGGTTTTTTGATTGTCACTTTAAAGAAGATCCTGTTATGCCTGGCTGTCTTGGTCTTGATGCTATGTGGCAGTTAGTAGGTTTTTTCTTAGGTTGGATTGGAAATCCAGGAAAAGGAAGAGCTTTGGGTGTAGGTACAGTGAAATTTACTGGAGAAGTTTTGCAAAATATAAAATTAGTAAAATATGAAATTGATATGAAAAAAATCATGTCTCCTGGAGGCACTACTGTTGGTCTTGCTAATGGTATGGTTTTAGCCGATGATAAAAAAATTTATTCAGCAGACAATTTAAAAGTAGGATTATTTAAATAATGAAAAGAGTCGTAATTACTGGTTTAGGAGTTGTTTCGTGTCTAGGAAACAACCAAGATGAGGTATATCATTCTCTCTTAAACTCAAAGTCTGGAATATCTTTCAGTCCAGAGTATAAAGAACATAATCTTAAAAGTCATATTCACGGTAAACCAAATATAAAACTTGAGGATTTTATTGATAGAAAAACAATAAGGTTTATGGGATCAGGCTCAGCATATAATTATATTGCAATGAAAGAGGCTATCGCAGACTCAGGTCTTGAGGAGAATGAGGTAAGTAATTTTAAAACTGGAATAGTAATGGGCTCAGGTGGCCCGTCGATTGAAAATGTGATTTTGGCTGCAGATAAAACTAGAGCTAAAACTCCAAAACTTATGGGGCCGTTTATTGTTCCAAGAACAATGGCAAGCACTGCTTCAGCTACTCTAGCTGTACCTTTTAAAATAAAAGGTACAAATTATACAATGAGCTCAGCTTGTGCAACTAGTGGGCATTGTATAGGGAATTCTATGGAGCTAATTCAAATGGGAAAGCAAGATATTGTCTTCGCCGGTGGGAGTGAGGAAATTCATTGGGCCATGACTGCTATGTTTGATGCAATGACAGCTTTGTCCTCAAAATATAACGATACGCCTGAAGCTGCCTCAAGAGCTTATGATAAAACAAGAGATGGTTTTGTTATTGCTGGTGGGGGCGGAGTATTAGTGCTCGAGGAATATGAGCATGCTAAAGCAAGAGGTGCCAAAATATATGCTGAACTCACTGGATATGGAGCAACTTCAGATGGTTATGATATGGTAGCTCCATCTGGCGAAGGAGCTGTAAGATGTATGAAGATGGCAATGGCAACAGCAAAAAATAAAATTGATTATATTAATACACATGGAACATCTACTCCTGTTGGAGACATAACAGAATTAAACGCTGTAAAAGAGACTTTTGGTGCACAAATTCCGAAAATTAGCTCAACAAAATCTTTATCAGGTCACCCTTTGGGAGCAGCGTCGGTGCACGAGGCGATATATTGTCTGATTATGATGAAAAATAATTTTATTGCTGGTTCAGCTAATATCAAAGAAATGGACGAGGAAGCTAAAAAATTTCCAATTGTTGAAAAATCAGAGCAAAATGTTTCTTTAAATGCGGTTATGTCAAACAGTTTTGGTTTCGGTGGAACTAATGCTGCACTTATTTTTGAAAAGGTTTAATCATGAGCTTGATGAAAGGTAAAAAAGGATTAATCATGGGAGTTGCTAATGAAAGATCTATTGCTTGGGGTATTTCTCAGAAACTTTCAGAGGCTGGAGCTGAATTAGCATTTACATATTTAGGTGATGCTCTTAAAAAAAGAGTAATCCCTTTAGCAGAAAAATTAAATTCAAAAGCAACTTTTAGCTGTGATGTTGAAAAAAAAGAAGAGGTAGTAAAATTATTTGAGGATATTAAATCTCAATGGGGAGAAATTGATTTTGTAGTCCATGCAGTTGCATTTTCAGATAAATCAGAGTTATCAGGTGAATATTTAAATACAAGTAGAGAAAACTTTTTAAGAAGTATGTTAATTTCATGTTTTTCATTTACAGAAGTTGCAAAAGAAGCATCAAAAGTGATGAAACAAGGTGGAAGTTTATTAACTTTAACTTACGAGTCTACTAAAGCTATTCCGAATTATAACGTGATGGGTGTGTGTAAATCAGCTCTTGAGGCTAGTGTAAAATACTTAGCTAGAGATTTGGGTGCCAAAGGCCTGAGAGTTAATGCGATAAGCGCTGGACCCATCAAAACCTTAGCAGCTTCTGCTATTGGAGATGCGAAATTTTTATATAAATGGAATGAAGACCATTCATTCCTAAAAAGAAATGTTGATATTTATGATGTTGGGAATTCAGCATTATATCTTTTAAGCGATCTTGCAAATGGTGTTACTGGTGAAATTCACTATGTTGATGCTGGCTATAATAAAGTAGGAATGCCTGATCCAAAAAATATAACTTAATTTTAATATAAGTTTTGTCTTGATTTAACAGCTCTTAACTCTATTAAGTTTTCGTGTCCAACACCATCTTTATCAATTCTACTCAATACAGATTTAATATTCCAGCCATTATCTAAAAACCAATCAAATCCAGTTTCCAAGATAATCATTGAGCTAAAGTTTTTATCAATAGTAGTGTTATATATGGTTGTATTTCCAACATAGTTGGCTCGTATATCTGATCCATCTGTAAGGTCTTTATTAAAATCTAACTTAAAATAAGGTATAAATAATGAGTCGGTAAGATAAATTTCTTTCTCAACAGCAGATCCTAAAGAAATTGATGATGTTTCAAGTTCTCTTTTATTAAATTTTAGCTTTGAACTACTGCTACCTGTCTCAGAATATCCATCAAAATTTACAAAACCAAAATCAAATTTGGAATAATTGTGAAATTTATAATTTTTATGGACATTCTTAAAATTATATTTAACAGAACCAAAAACTTGATTTGCACTAAATTTACCTTTAACAACGTTAGAAGGATTTGAGGTATCGACAACACGTGTTGTAGCGTAAGTAGTTTTTCCAAATCCCAAGAAAGAATCAATATAATTTTTTTCAGATCCTTGCCAGGTATTGTATAATGAAAAATTATCAGATCTTGCTAAAAACTTAGTACTATTCTTGGTGCCTATATTAGATCGATCATCTTCATGCTTTAAAACAAGTCCAAATAAAGAACCTTTATCATAGTTAACGTCTGCACCTACTAAAAAACTTTCAGTTCTATTAATTATTCCTAAATCACCGCCTGAGTTAAGATTAAGTCTACCTTTATTAATTGATCCAGCTGTCCAAAACGCCCAATCTTTTGGCGTCATATTATAATTTTCTTTTAAATATTTTGTTAATGGTAGTTCACTAATTAAATCATCAATATTTTTTGCAGATAAATTCTTATATTTATCAATGTAATGATCAAAGAATTCTGGAGGTATTTGTTCTTTGTAATTATTTTGATTAGAAAGAGTCAATTTCATATCTTTAATTCGAGTTGATTTATTAATTCCAACTCTTCTAAACTGTTCCATTCTACGCATGACTTGATTGGTAGTATTAAACATAAATCTCTTAGCATGCTCTGTTTGTGCGTTTACCATTCCACTTACTTGTTTATCATTGAACGCAGTGTAAGTACTGCCGCTAGCCTCTGTTGAATTAATTGTTAATGTTGTTTGACCACTTACTGTTGCACTTTCACCAGCTGTTCCACCATATTCAATTACATACGCTCCAGTTGTATCATTTGTGCAATGTAAGTCATTCCATTTACCTTTTCTGCCTGATGGAGAACCGTACATATGAGCACAATTTTCATCCCCGTCTTCTGCAGATGGGTGATCGTTAGGTTCATCAGTTAACCAATTTGCATAAGAATAACCTGATGCAACTGTGCAATCCTCATGTGCAGGATCTGCCTTATTAACTCCTGGTGTTGCACTCTCAATTGCTACTTGACAAAAAAAAGTCTTTCCGTTTTCAGGTCCTGAAACCCATTCCCATGTACCTTCTCCTGCTAGAGCAGTACCTTGTCCTAAATCAAGACTTATAGCTGGATGTGTATTAGATGTATGTGTTGCATCATCAGATCCACCAATCCAAGTATTGGTACCAATTTTATTTTTAATAAAATTATTCTCAGCTTCACTTGTAATTGTTACGAGATAACCTGTAAGACCTAAGTAAGTTGAAGCTTCTGCAGCAGTTTTTGCGTCTTCCCAATTAATAGTTCCAGTTACAAGTTCATAGTAATGACCATTTCCTGAAAAATAATTAGTACCAGCTGGAGTTACAGCAACAGTAATAGTAGGAGATCCAGCAACGCCATCGCCTTTAAATGATAATGTTGCAAGTGCGTTATTAATATCATCTTGAGTTCCTCTAAAACCTATTTCAGTAAGAGAACTACCTGTACACTTAGAAGGGACACTTGAATTATCACTTGTATAATCACAATAGCCCTGTGCCTGCATTAGATTTGTAACAGAAGTTACCTTTATATTTCCATCCGATGCTACTGCTGAAACGAGGAGAGTTCCTGTATAACCGCTAATACTAGGTGTTGTTCCTGAACTTGATAATAAAACGAAATCAGTTGTATCAGTTGTTAAAGTTGAAGGCATAGTAACTGTGCCCGAATAAGCTTTATTACCGTTTAAAAGAAAGATAAAAATTATTAAACTCAAAACAGCTATTCTCATAAAATAATCTAATTATTTTAATAATTTTTCAATTTTACATATTAAACCAAAGCTTGTTTAATAGATAGTTTCACCTTTCCTCTATCAAAACCAATTACTTTAACTTTTACTTCATCGCCTTCTTTGACAACATCAGTTACTTTAGCAACTCTTTTATCTGCAAGTTCTGAAATATGAACAAGTCCGTCTTGCTTTCCTAGGAAATTAACAAATGCACCAAATTCCATAATCTTCATTACTTTTCCAGAATAAATTTTATTTAACTCAGCTTTGGCAGTGATATCTTTGATCATTTGCATAGCAATATTTCTTGACTCTTCGTCAGGAGCAGCAACCGTTACTATACCCTCATCATTCACGTCGACCTTAGCACCTGATTTTTCAACTATCTCTCTTATAGTTGCTCCACCTTTTCCAATCACTGCAGCAATATCTTTTTTATCAACATTAATTTTTTCCATTTTTGGAGTGTGTTTTCCAACATCAGCTCTTGAAGCTGATAATGCTTTATTCATTTCACCTAATATATGAACTCTTCCATCTTTAGCTTGGCTTAATGCCTGCTCCATGATTTCAAATGTAATACCCGTAATTTTGATATCCATTTGAAGAGAAGTAATTCCATCTTTAGTTCCAGCAACTTTAAAGTCCATGTCACCTAAATGATCTTCATCACCTAAAATATCTGATAATACACTAAAATCATCACCTTCTTTGATTAATCCCATTGCTATACCTGCAACTGGTTCTTTAATCGGCACACCTGCATCCATTAATGCTAATGATGTACCACAAACAGTAGCCATTGATGACGATCCATTAGACTCGGTAATTTCAGATACTACTCTAAAGGTATAAGGAAATGCCTCTTTTGACGGTAATGAAGAATGAATAGCTCTCCACGCTAATTTACCATGCCCTATTTCTCTTCTACCAGTTCCAATTCTTCCTGTTTCTCCAACTGAAAAAGGTGGAAAGTTATAGTGTAGCATAAATCTTTCTCTTTGTAATCCATCTAAACTTTCAATTCTTTGCTCATCATCCGATGTACCTAAAGTAGCTGTCACAATTGCCTGTGTTTCACCTCTGGTAAATAAAGCAGAACCATGGGTTCGTGGTAGAACACCAACTTCACAAGATATAGGCCTTACATCGGATAATCCTCTACCATCAATTCTATTCTTATTTTTTAAAATGTCTGTTCTAACAATTGATTTTTCTATTTTTTTAAGTTCAGAATTAACATCAAGATCTGTGTAATTTTCATCTTCCTCATAAATTTTTTTAGCTTTGTCAGTAATTTCTGAAATTTGATTTGATCTATCTTGTTTGTCTCTTGTCGCAAAAGCTTTTTTAAGATCTTCTGTAAAAGTTCCCTCAAGTTTTTTCTTAACTTCTGATAGGTCTTTCTTTTCAACGATCCATTCAGTTTTTCTACATTCTTTTGCAAGTTCCTCAATCATTTCAATCACAGGAACAAAACCTTCATGACCAAATTTAACTGCATTTAACATCTCATCCTCTGTTAAACCGTTCGCTTCAGACTCAACCATAAGCACTGCATCTTTAGTACCCGCTACAACTAAATCTAATTTTGATTTTTCAAGCTCAGCTTTTGATGGATTTAAAACATATTTTCCATCAATAAAACCAACCCTAGAAGCTCCAACAGGACCCATGAATGGCATTCCTGATATAGCTAAAGCTGCTGATGATGCTGTAATTGATAAAATATCTGCTTCATTTTCTTTATCATAAGAAATTACAGTTGGTAACAACTGAACCTCATTTTTAAATTCATCAGGAAATAACGGTCTGATTGGTCTATCAATTAATCTGGAGATTAATGTTTCACTTTCAGTTGGTCTTGCCTCTCTTTTGAAGTACCCACCTGGAATTTTTCCAGCGGCATAGTATTTTTCTTGGTAATTTACAGACAGTGGAAAATAATCAACATCGGGATTTACTTTTTTTGCTCCAACCACTGTTGCTAAAACAACTGTCTCTCCACATGTTGCGATTATTGCACCGTCTGCTTGTCTTGCTACTTTTCCTGTTTCTAAACTTATCTTCTTTCCTGCTACTTCAATTTCCTTCTTATATACTTTAAACATTTCATTTCCATTTCGTTTCGTTCGTTTCGTTTCATTCCGTTCTATCTATTTTGATTTTTACTTTCTCAATTTCAATTTCGACAGTACATTTTTGTAAGAATCAACCTTATTTTTTTTAAGGTAATCTAACAATTTTTTTCTCTTATTAACTGCTTTCAGCAAGCCAACTGAGGAGTGTTTATCTTTTTTAAACTGCTTAATATGTTTAGATAAATTCTCAATTTTTTCTGTTAATAAAGCTATTTGAATCTCAGATGATCCTGTATCCTTATCATGAATAGCTAATTCTAATGATTTTTTGCTCATATTTATTTTCCTACTTATTCGTTTGTTTAATTAAATTTTCAATTTTTTCTGCATATTCAAAAGACTCATCTTTACGAAAAAGGATTTTTGGTAAAAACTTTGCAATAATTTTTTGAGACAAAATTTTTCTTATTAAAAAAGAATACTCTTTCAGTTTTTCGATTGTTTTATCAGCATCTTTACCACCTAATGGTAATACATATGCTTTAGCTATTTTCAAATCTTGACTCATTCTAACTTCTGTTACTGTTATATTATTTGTTTCTAAATTCGGAATTTTCGCCTCATTTCTTATAAAAATCATACTCAAAGACTGTTTAATCATTTCACCAACTCTAAGTTGCCTCTGGGTAAATTGTTTTCCTATTCTATCAGCCATTATATTGACCTTTCTGTAGATGTAACATTAAAAGCTTCAATTGTATCATTTTTTTGAAAGTCCATATAATCTTTGAGTGCGATACCACATTCCTGGCCAATATCTACCTGTTTTACTTGATTTTTTTCTCTAAATATTGTCGCTATTTTACCAGTGAAAATAATCGTGCCGTCTCTAATAATCCTTACGCTGGAATTAGCAAGAATTTCACCCTCTGTTACTTTAGAACCTGCAACTTTGCCTGCGCCAGATACTTTAAATATTTCTAAAATTTGAGCTGTGCCCGTTATACTTTCTTGCACATCTGGAGCCAGTAGTCCTGACATACTTTTTTTAACAAAGTCCAGTACCTCATAGATTATGTTATATGTTGAGATCTTTATATTTTCATCTTCTGCCAGTTTTTTTGCTTCTTTGCTTGGTTTAACATTAAAAGCTATTAAAACAGCTTGTGACGCTTTAGCTAAAGTAACGTCAGTTTCTGTTATCATTCCTATATCTGCTAAAATAATTTTTGGTTTCACCTCATCATGTTTAATTTGATTGATTGCACTTTTTATAGCTTCAGAGGACCCATGAACGTCTGATTTGATAATCAAATTTAAATCCTGAGATGATTTGTTTGAAAACGCTGATTCTTGTGTTGCAAAGGACAACGGATTTTTAATGTCTTTATTTTCCTCTGTTCTATTCTCACTGAGAGTTTTTGCTTCTTTTTCACTATCAAGAACAATAAAATCATCCCCCGATTTAGCAGCACCGTTTATACCCAAGATTTCTACAGGAGTTGAAGGAATCGCTTCTACAACATTTTCACCTTTGTCATTTAAGATAGCTCTTATTTTGCCCCATTTTATCCCACTGACAAAAAAGTCTCCTTTTCTTAAGGTGCCGCTGGTTACAATAATATTTGCGACAGGACCTCTTCCAACATCAATTTTCGATTCTAAAACTACTCCAGTAGCTTTTGAGTCAAAATCAGTCTTTAAATCTAAAATTTCTGCTTGTAAAGTTATTGCTTCAAGCAATTTATCTAAATTCATTTTTGTTTTAGCAGAGATTTCAACCATTAATGTATCTCCAGATAAATCCTCAGCGATCAACTCATGTTCTAATAACTGGTTTTTTATTTTTTGAGGATCAGCGTCCGGTAAATCACATTTATTTATCGCCACAACTATAGGGACTTTTGCAGCTTTGGCATGTCTTATTGACTCTACTGTTTGAGGTTTAACTCCATCATCTGCTGCAACTACTAAAACAACAATATCAGTCAATTTTGATCCTCTTGCACGCATTTCAGTAAAAGCAGCGTGTCCAGGAGTATCAATAAAAGTTAAATTATTATCACCACTTTTAATTTGGTAAGCACCAATATGTTGTGTAATTCCACCAAATTCTCCTGAAACCACATTGGCACTTCTTAGAACATCCAAAACAGAAGTTTTTCCATGGTCAACATGGCCCATTACAGTTATTATCGGTGCTCTATTTTTTAAATTTTCATTTCGAGAGTCTTTTATTTTCTTTATTATCTCCTCTGCTTTTTCTTCCCTAATAGGATTATGTCCAAATTCTTTTACTAAATACTCAGCAGTATCAGCAGCTAATGTTTGATTTATTGTTACTGTAACCCCCATTCCAAACAAATGTTTAATTACATTACTAGACTGTTCAGCCATTCTATTGGCTAACTCTCTTACAGTTATAGCTTCTGGAATATTTATATTCCTTTTAATAGGTTTTTGATTTTCTTTGCTATCCTCTTTATTTATATTTTTTAGTTCTTTTTGTCTTGCTCTTTTTACAGAAGCTAAACTTCTTTCTCTTGTCTCTATTTCATCACTTAACGCTCTGGAAACAGTTAATTTTACATCTCTTTTTTTTAAGCCACTTGTCTTAGATTTTTTGTCTTTATCATCCTCTCCTTTAAATCTTTTCGTTGCTCTTTGCTCTGCAAGCTTACGTTTTTCAAAATCACTTATTCCTGAATTAGGATTATTTATTTTGAAATTTGTTTTATAGGTATCAGCTTTTTTATGGTTCGTTGAAGTGGATTTATACCCACTTCCTTTAGAAAACTTCCCTTTCCCTGGGAATTTAGGTGACTGTCTATTAATTATGACTGTTTTTTTTCCCTGATTATTTGCACTATCAATATTTTTAAATGACTTTTTAGGACCACCAGAAATTGTTAGTTTTGTTTTTTTGTTTTCCATTACTCATCTCTCAATCTTTGTAAACTATGTTTCTAGCTGACATAATTAGTTCGTCAGCCTCAACTTTTGACAATGCAAAATCCTCTAAATATCCTTGTATCCTTATTTTTTCACCTTTTACAACATCAAAGCCTCCAGTTAATTCATCCGATGCTAAATCGGCAAAATCCTCAAGTTTTAAAATTTTTTGCTCACCCAAAGTTAACAACATCCCAGGTGTTAAGCCCTTCAAGTTAATCAAATCATCTGATATCCCGAGATCTTTAATTCTTTGTGAAATATCCTCTTGATCTTTCTCATAAAATTCTTTTGCTCTTTCAATCAAAGCTTTAGCTGTATCTTCTTCAATCCCCTCTATATTCTTAAAATTATCTAAAGAACTGTCTTTAATATCATCAATAGTTGAAAAACCTTCTGCAACCAGTAACTGACCAAGAGTTTCATCTAGCTCTAAATTTTTAACAAAATTTTCTGTCTTTTCTTTAAACTCTTGTTGTCTTCTCTCTGAGTCCTCTTGATCTGTCATTATGTTAATTTCGTAATTTAATAGTTTTGTTGCGAGCCTGACATTTTGTCCTCTACGACCTATCGCTTTACTGAGATTTTCTTCAGTTAAAATTACATCCAACTTTTTTCTCTCAATATCAACATTTACTCGTTGTACTTCAGCAGGAGATAGCGCATTAGAAACTAAAATTGCAGGATCCTCTGACCAATTAACAATATCAATTTTCTCACCCTGTAATTCATTAACAACTGCCTGGACTCTTGAACCTCTCATTCCAACACAAGCACCCACAGGATCCAGCGAAGTATCTATTGCTTTTACACAAATCTTTGCTCTACTTCCGGGATCTCTAGAAGACGATTTAATTTCAATCAATCCATCATAAATTTCAGGCACTTCCTGTACAAAAAGCTTTTCCATAAATTTTGGATGGGCTCTAGATAAAAATATTTGTTGACCCTTGTTTTCTCTTCTAACATCATAACAATATGCTTTAATTCTATCGCCGGCTTTTATATTCTCTCTTGGAATGAGTTCATTTTTTTGAATAATTGCCTCTGTTCTTCCAAGATCAACTATAACATTTCCAAATTCAAGTCTTTTTACTATCCCGCTTAAAATTGAGTCTTGTTTGTCTTTAAAATCATTAAATTGTCTCTCTCTTTCTGCTTCTCTAACATTAAAACTGATAACTTGTTTAGCGGTTTGAGCAGCAATTCTTCCAAAATCGAATGCTGGAAGTGGTTGTAGAATCTCATCACCAATTTTTTTATCTTTATTTTGTTGATTTAAAACAATAGCATCTTTCAGTTTAATCTCTGTATTTGAATTTTCGGGATTTTCAGAAATTATTAGTTTTCTAAAAATCTCTATATCTCCATTTTCTCTATTAATAGAAACTTTGATCTCATTATCTTGACCAAACTTAGATTTAGCAGCTTTTGCTATTCCAGTTTCCATTGAATTGATAATTAGCTCTTTATCAATAGCCTTTTCTAAAGCTACCGCTTCAGCTATTCTTAACAATTCTAGTTTATCAGCTCTTTTATTTAACATTATTGTAATCTCCAAAAAAAAATGGGCCAAGGCCCATTTTAGAAATCGAGAATGTAATCGAAATATATTAAAGTTTTTTAATTATTCAATAAAAACTATTTAGTAAAAACAGTAGTTTTATCAGTATTTTCCCAAGAAAAAGCTCCATCTTTTTCAGGAGTTCTTCCAAAATGACCATAGGCAGCTGTTTTTTGATAAATAGCTTTATTCAAACCTAGCATTTCTCTAATACCTCTAGGACTCAAGTCAAAATTTTCTTTGATTCTTTCTGTTACGAACTTGTTTTTATCTAAATCATCATCAAAAAGATTTACATAAATTGATAAAGGTTTTGAAACTCCAATCGCATATGCTAGCTGGATTAAACATTTTTCAGCAACTTTTGAGGCGACAATATTTTTTGCTATATATCTTGCAACATAAGCAGCTGATCTATCAACCTTTGTTGGGTCTTTTCCAGAAAACGCTCCACCACCATGAGGTGCAGCTCCACCGTATGTATCTACAATAATTTTTCTTCCAGTTAATCCACAATCACCGTCAGGGCCTCCAATAACAAAATTACCAGTTGGATTTACATAAAACTCATCATCTTCAAAATCTCTCAAAAATTCTTTTGGAATCGTTTTTAGCATATATGGTCTTAATATTTCTCTAACTTGTTCTTGACTCACATCAGCTGAGTGTTGAGAAGAAATAACCACTGACTTAACTTTTGCAGGTTTTCCATTTAAATATTGAAATGTGACTTGGCTTTTAGAGTCCGGCTCAATATTTTTCAACTTTCCAGATTTCCTGTCCTCGGCCATTAATCTTAAAATTTTATGTGAGTAATAAATCGGTGCTGGCATTAAAGCACCAGTTTCATCGCACGCATATCCAAACATTATTCCTTGATCTCCAGCTCCTTCATCTTTATTTCCCTTAGAATCTACTCCCATCGCAATATCTGAAGATTGTGAATGAAGATGAGACTCTATTTTTGTAGCTTCTTTCCAAGTAAAACCTTCTTGATCATAACCAATATCTTTAATGCAATCCCTAACATTTTTTATAAGATCTTCTTTATTAATTTCTGGTCCTCTTACCTCTCCGGCTAAAACAACCTTATTAGTGGTTGTAAGAGTTTCACAAGCAACTCTTGCATAGGGATCTTTTGATAAATAAGTATCTACAACCATATCAGATATTCTATCGGAAACTTTGTCTGGATGTCCCTCAGAAACAGACTCGCTAGTAAAAAGAAAATTTTTTAAATTACTCATCTTTGATCCTATTAAATGAAAAAATTAATAAAATATACAACAAAATTAATAAGATAAATATTTTGTTTCCATATAAAGAAAATATAGTTGGATTAAAGTCTCTTCTTTTTTCAAAATCAATAAAACCATCTTTGTTATAATCAATTTTTTTTTCAATCTCTCCTAGTGGGTTAATTATTGCTGTCATACCATTATTTGCTGATCTTAAGACATATTTCCCAGTTTCAATAGCTCTGAATATACTGTGAGAGAAGTGTTGCTTAGGGCCGACAGATTTACCAAACCATCCATCTTCTGATATATTTATTATAAAATCGTAGTCATTATCTTTTGTCAGATTTCCACTATAAATTATTTCATAACAAATTAATGGTAAAAATTTGAGCTCTTGAAAGTTATTTTTTATATTGATAATTTTTCTTTCGTCTCCCTTTGTAAAAGATCCAATGTTATTTGTAATTGTTTTTAGACCAATTTTATTAAGCAAATTTTCAAATGGAAGAAATTCACCAAAAGGAACCAAATTTATTTTATTGTAATTTTGAACTAAGTTTAATTTATCATCAATAATTGAGAGTGAATTAAAATACTTATAATTTTCGTTTATTAATGATCTACTGGAAATACCGAGTCCAATTAAATGATTTTCATTAAAGTTTTCAGTAAATAAACTCTCATATAACTTTAATTCATCTAGATACGTATTTGGTATGATTCCTTCTGGCCACAAAAAAAAAGTTTTTTTATAAGGTTCAGGTGAACTTAAATTTACCAACTCATTAATGATGTTTTCTGTTTGATTATTAATGTAAAATCTTTCTAAACTTATATTTGATCCAATTATCCTTATCAAATAAGGATTTTTTACAATTTTTTCATTCAAAAAACTTTGCTTATATGATTTTCCATAAAATAAAAATAATATTGGAATTAATAAAATTATAATAGAAATAAAACTTTCAATTTTTGATTTTTTTAAAATATAAATTGCAGGTGCAGAAAAAAAACTAATTATTAAGAGATTTAGTGCGTATGTTCCAATAATGGATGCAAAACTTATAAAATTTAGTTTCTCCGAAAGACTGTAAATAAATAAGTTCCAAGGAAAACCCGTAAGAATATTTCCTCTTAAAAATTCGACCAATCCAAAAACAAGAGAAAATAGAAAAAAAGAACTTAACAATCTTTTTAATCTAAATTTATAAAAAATAAATGTTGCTAACCCATAGAATAGACCCAAAAAAGACGGAATGAGAATTAAAGCAACCGGTATTAAAAATTTAAAATTTGGATCAAAAGTAAGTGATATGGTTATCCAATATAAATTGCTTAAAAAATAACTTAAACCAAATATCCAACCATAAAGAAAAAAAAATTTTCCATTCTTTTGATCATTAAGTTTCTTAAATAGAAAAATAAATAAAATACTCAATGTGAAAAAATTTACAAAGAAATAATTTAAAGGTGGAAGACTTAAAGACGTTAATCCTCCTAAGATTAATAAAAGTAATATTTCTATTAAAAATTTTTTATTCAACTTAAATTAAAGTTTTTTTAACTGATCTAAATATTTTTTGTTCTTCGCGAAACATTATCTGATATTCCTTTGCTTTTATATGATTAAAATTTAGTAAGTGTAAAAAACCATGAATAAAAATTTTTGTAACTTTTTCTTTAAAATCATAATTATTTATATTTTTAGGTTTATTCATATAATTAAAACTTATAATAACATCTCCCAAGTAAACTTCTTTGAAGTTTTTTAATTTTTTTTGAAATGGAAAAGATAGCACATCTGTATGTTTATCTTTTTTTCTAAATTTTTTATTTAATCTTTTAATATTGCTATTGTTAGAAAGTAATAATGTTAAATAAACTCTTTTATTTATAAATTTAAATTTTTTTGGAAAATGTCTGCATAGTTGGTTAAAAAAAAATTCCTTTTTCTTAATTTTTTTTGACCAAGATTTTTCCTCGGTGAGGACATTAACCTTGATCATTGTCACTTGAATATGCTTTTACAATTTTTGATACTAGAGGATGTCTAACAACATCTGAATGATCAAAATCTATAACTTTAATTTCATCTAAATGGGATAATAATTTCTTAGCTCTGTCCAAACCTGACATATGTTTATTTGGAAGGTCTATCTGTGAGGGATCACCATTAACTACTATTTTTGAGTTTTCGCCAATTCTTGTTAAGAACATTTTAATCTGAGTGTCTGTTGCATTCTGAGCTTCATCAAGAATTGCAAAAGAATTTTTAAGAGTTCTACCTCTCATAAACGCCAGAGGAGCAATCTCAATATCTCCTATTTCAATCATCCTTTGAATTTTTTCAAAATGAAATAAATCGTAAAGTGAGTCGTACAGAGGTCTTAAATATGGATCCACTTTTTCTTTCATATCTCCTGGTAAAAAGCCCAATCTTTCACCCGCCTCAACAGCAGGTCTTGATAGAATTATTCTCTCAATCTTTTTTTCTAAAAGCATAGTAAGGCCAACAGCGACAGCAAGAAAAGTTTTTCCTGTTCCTGCTGGACCAGCAGAAATGACTATTTCACTTTCCCTTAAAGCTCTAACATATCTTTTTTGTTTTTCAGATCTTGGAATAATCGATTTTTTAGGTGTTTTAATAATATCAGTGATATTTGAGTTTTTAACTTTTTCATTAATCATAAATTGGTCCACAGATGATAAGATATCTTTGTTTTCAATATTTCCATTATTCAAAAATTGGTTTGCTAAAAATTGAATAGCGTTTTTAACAATTTCATTTTTTTCTTCAGAAGACTTAATAAGTATTGAATTTCCTCTGGAATACAAACTTGCTCCAGTAATTTTCTCTAATTCTTTTAAATTTTTGTTAAATTCACCTACAATGCCCATTAGAAGATTATTATCACTAAATATCACACTTAATGAGTTATTGTCTGAGTAAACAAATTTTAAAAGTGCTTGGGTGTCTTTTTTAATTAAATTATTCAAATTTATGCAACTCTCAATTTTGAAATTTCTAAAGTTTCACCAAAAAGTGTATTTTGATTACTACTGTTAATTTTAACTTTTACAAGCTTTCCTATATCCTCATCTTTACCATCAAATATTACTGAAGTCATATAACCAGTTCTGCCAAAATACTTTGCACTTTCAGACACTCTATTTTCCACTAACACCTCTATTACGTTACCTTCCAAAGATCTATTCATTTTTTTTTGAAAATTAAATAATTCTTTTTGAACAATTTTTAGTCTTTCATTACTCAACTTTCGATCAATTAATGATAGATGAGAGGCTTTTGTGCCTGGTCTTGGACTAAATACAAAAGAAAAAGAATTTATAAATTTTATCTTTTTTATAAGATCAAGTGTTGAATTAAAATCACTCTCTTCCTCACCAGGGTAACCAATTATAAAATCACTAGAAAATTTAGCAGAGGAATTTTTTTTAATTATTTTTTCGTAAATTTGAAGATAATATTCAATATTGTGATTTCTATTCATCAACTTTAAAATTTTATTTGAACCGCTTTGGACTGGTAAATGAACAAGAGGCATTAATTTTTTCGAGGTCCCATATAAGTCAATTAAATCATCACTCATGTCAATTGGATGTGAGGTTGTATATCTAATTCTTAAAATTTCAGGAATTTTTTCTATTTCTAAAATCAAATTAGACAACTTATAATTTTCATTATTGTAAGCGTTAACATTCTGTCCTAGTAAAGTAATCTCTCTAACTCCATTTCCTGCAAGGATTTTGGCCTCATTAACTATTTTATTAAATGGTCTGGAATATTCAGGACCTCTTGTATAAGGAACAACACAAAAGTGACAAAACTTATCACAGCCTTCTTGTATGGTTAAAAAAGAGGATATTTTTGTGGATGAGTTTTTTATTTTATCCAAATAATTGAACTTTGAAACAGCATCAAAATCAGTTTCATCCAATCTCCTCTGATTATCTAAATATTCCTCAATCTTGTCATTTATTTTATGGTATGCTTGAGGACCAATAACTAGATCAATAAAAGGTTCTCTTTTTAACATCTCCTCGTTTTCTGCTTGAGCAACACATCCGGTAACTATGACAAAAGGTTTTTTTTTTAATCTAAATCTTTTTTTTACTCTACCTATCTCATGATAAACTTTTTCTTTTGCCTTATCTCTTATGTGGCAAGTGTTTAGTAAAAAACAATTTGTATCGTCGAGATTTTCAGTTTTTGTAAATCCTATCTTTTTTACAGTATCAATTATTCGATTAGTGTCATACTCGTTCATTTGGCAACCAAATGTTTTGGCGAATATTTTTTTATTCATTTTTTTTATCTACTTTGACACCATAAAGTTCCAGCTTGTGGTCAACTAATTTATATCCATATTTGCTTGCAATTTTTTTTTGGAGTTCTTCTATCTCTTCATCAACAAACTCAATAATATCACCAGTTTTAATATCAATTAAATGATTATGATCATCATTTATTTCATATCTTGCCTTGCCACCCTTAAAATCGTGTTTTGTCAGAATTCCAGCTTCTTCAAAAAGTTTTACAGTTCTATATACTGTTGCGATGCTAATTTTAGGATCAATTTTTGAAACTCTATTATACAGCTCATCAACATCCGGATGATCAGATTCACCATAGGCTTTTTTTGACTCAGAAATAACCTTAGCAATTATTCGTCTTTGATCAGTGAGTTTTACTCCTTGAGATTGACATTTTTGTTCAATTGTTTCTGACATACGTATTTTTAACCCGAATAGATGGGATTAATCAAATTTTTTTCAACTTTAAATTTCTTACATAAATCTGGGATAAATTCATATTTTATGTGTTTTTCTCCATTAAAATCTCCGAAACTAAAACAGTAATAATCAATTTTATTAACTAAATGAATAGCCTTGACGACTGATAATGAATTTCTGATACCCGCAAAACTGCCAGGTCCCCTATTTATATATATATCTGAAATTTTTTTTAAATCTAAATTTTTTGACATTAAAAAATCGTTTAAAAGTATTATTAATCTCTCATAATTTTTTTTGCTATTTTCATGGCTAACATTATAATTGTTACCATTAACAATAATCATGAAAAAAACTTTATCATTGGCCGCATCTATTATTAGCTTTGTCATAATTCAATTATTTATTTTTAATAATTCTAATTCTGAGGAAAACAATACCAAATATTATGCAAAAGATAATGGTATTTTATCGATAATGTATCATAGATTTAACGAAAATAAGTATCCTTCAACAAATATCAAAATGGATATTTTTCAAAAACACATAAAAATAATTAAAGAACTTGATTATGAATTTTATAATCCAAAATTTTTTATAAAAGAATTTAAAAAACCAAAAAATAAGAAGAAAATTTTGATAACAATAGATGATGGTTTCAAGTCTTTCTATGATAATGCTTGGCCATATTTAAAGGAAAATAACATTCCATTTATTTTATTCGTATCTACAGAACCGGTCGGTAAAAATGGTTATATGACTTGGGATGAGATAATTGAAATTGACAAATCTGAATTTGGTTATATTGGCCATCATTCTCATTCACATGACTACCTAATTGATAAAAGCGAGGAAGAATTTATTGATGATATAGAGCTTGCATCAAAAATTTTCAAAAATAAATTAGGATATATTCCTGAAATATTTTCATATCCATTTGGCGAATATTCTCTTTTTATGAAACAATACATAGCTAAAAATTTTAAAATAGCTTTTGGACAACATTCTGGAATTATTGATGTGAATAAAGATAAATTTGAATTACCAAGGTTTCCAATAAATGAAAAATATGGTGAATTAAAAAGGTTTAAATCTATAATTAATTATTTACCACTTGAGTATAGATCTCTAAAGCCAGAGGAAAAAAAAATAAATAAAAATAACAATCCCCCACAAATGGTAGTTGAATTTTTTAATGAACAAAAAAATATAAAGAATATTAATTGTTATTCTAATGATGGTGGTAAATGGAAAAAACCAAATTTAAAATTTGATATCAATAAACTTATAGTAAATTTTGAAGATCCATTTATACCAAGAAGAGGAAGAATTAATTGTTCGCTAATGGATAATGGTAAGTGGCGATGGTTTGGAACTCAATTTATTGTAAGCGAGAACTAGATTAAGCTTTCTAATTCTATACTTGAAGGGAGCAATTTAGCATCATCAAAATCTTGTAGATTGTTTTGTTTTATAATTTTTTGTAAAACTTCAACATATTGATCACCTGTTTCTGCATATTTGTTCAAAAATTTTGAAAGTATCATGCTATCCAAAGGTTCTCCTTTATCTCTTAATTTGGCTCTCTCTTGTCTAAAATCTTTGTAAGTTGAATGTGTATTAAGATTTCTTTGATATGCTCTAACAGATGCTTGAAGAACATTGAACTTCATTACTTTATGTCCCTCACTTTTGTCAGCATCTTTTGGTTTTAAGCCCTCACCTGACCAAGTCCACTGGCCAAACAATGCGTTACCTTCTTGGGCAAATCTTGATGTTCCCCAGCCTGTCTCCTTAGCAGCTTGTGCTAATGCTAATGAAACAGGAACTTCATCCATTCTAATTTTAAGAGTTGATAAATCTTTTGAGGGAACTCCGTACTGTTTATATTTTTTTTCAAGCCACTTCTTTTCTAAAACTGTATTGTTGCTTTTATTTATAATGCTAAAAAGTCTTTTCCTATCAATCTTTATGTTACTATTTTCTTTCAAGATTAATGGAAGGACAATCTGAATAAAAAATTCTTTTCTCTTAGAAGTGCTTTCAATCATTTTTATTTCATTTGGTAATAACGTTAAAGCAACTGGTTTTACTAGTTTAGTTTTTCTAACGTCTTTAAGGGTGTAATTTGTGTCTTCAAATAACTGTTTTATGGTAGAAGCGTTTAATCTTACTGTGTCAGTTTCCAGATCATTTAGACTAAAAATGTCAACTAACAAATCTTGCTCATTTAAAATCTTGTCATTGATTTCATTTCCACTGGCACCATTCTTAAGGGTATAAGCTAAAACCGCTTTTGATTTATTTTGAAAAGCCGTATTCTTATTATTGGCAAAGTTCACCACTATCGGCATTGCATAAAAAAGAGTGATTAACAATATGGATGATATAAAAATTCTAGGTAATGAACCAATATTTCTTCTTCTGTTAAAAAAATTTATTGATTTTACTCTTTTAGTAAAATTTCTTTTATACATAATTTATATTGCCTCAACTTGTTTTACCTCAGGTATATAGTGACATAGAAGGTTTTGAACACCTTGTTTTAATGTCATCGTAGAACTTGGGCAGCCTGAGCAACTTCCTTGTAATTGAACTTTAACTACACCATCTTTAAATTCTTTGAATTTAATATCCCCCCCATCTCTTGCAACAGCAGGTCTAATTTTCTGGTCTAGAATTTTAATAATTTTTAATTCTATCTCCTCTAGATTTTCAGAGTTCTCTTTCAAGTCTTTTTCCACGACGTATTCTTTACCTGCAGAATAAAAATCATTTATTAATGATATAATGATATGTTTTATTTCCTCCCACTCAACTTCATCTCGTTTATTTACTGAAATAAAGTCTTTCCCTAAAAAAATACTTTCTACACCACTAACAGAAAACAAATTTTTAATTAGTTCATTATTGGTTTCATCTTTTTTTGTAACTTCAAAAGAACCACTTTTAGAAACAGTCTTGCCTGGCAAAAACTTGATCGAGTTTGGATTGGGTGTAAATTCTGACTGTACAAACATGATTTATATATAGTCAATAATTTTTAAAATGAAACTTGTTTGTATTTTATATTTAAAAACCCATGATTTCTTGAATTTTTTTAACCTTTTCTGATGCAATCTTATCAGCTTTTTGACGTCCACTATCTAATATTTGGTCTAAAAAACTTTTTTCTTTTAAAAGTTTTTTAATTTCATTTGATATAGGGATAATTTTATCAACTAAAACTTGTGATAAATTTTCTTTGAATTCTGAAAAATTTTTCCCAGAAAATTCATTAATTGTATCGTCTAAATTTGCATCCATTATACTAGAGTAAATACTCATCAAATTTTTAGCCTCAGGTCTTTTTTCTAAATCTGCGCTTGTAGCTGGTAATGGCAAAGTATCAGTTTTTGCTTTTTTAATTTTATTAATTATTTGATCTTTATCATCAGTTAAATTTATTCTACTCAAATCTGATAATTCAGATTTACTCATTTTTTTTGTTCCATCTCTCAAACTCATAATTCTGGAAAACCTTTTTTGAATTAATGGCTCAGGTATTTTGAAAAACTCATCAACATTGAAATCATTATTAAATTTTTGTGCGATATCACGACAGAGTTCTAAATGTTGCTTTTGGTCGTCTCCAACAGGTACGTGAGTAGTGTCATAAAGTAGAATATCTGCTGCCATTAAAACAGGATATGAGTAGAGACCAATACTTGCTTTTTCTTTATCTTTTCCAGCTTTCTCCTTAAATTGTGTCATTCTGTTAAGCCATCCCATCCTAGCCACACAGCTTAATATCCAAGCAGCCTCTGAATGAGCGCTCACGCTTGATTGATTAAATATAATACTTTTTTTGGGATCTATACCGCTTGCAATAAAAGTTGCAGCAGTTTCATAGATATTATCTCTCAATTTTTTTGGATCTTGAGCAACTGTGATAGCATGAAGATCGACAATACAAAATATACACTCATTTTGATCTTCGTTATTTAGCTTAACAAAATTTTTAATCGCACCCAAATAATTTCCTAGATGTAGATTTCCGGTAGGCTGGACACCTGAAAAAATTTTTTTTCCCATAGCTAATACTTTAGTTTAATATCACCATATTTAAAAGCTTTGATCAATAATGAAAAGCTCAAATAAAATACAAGACTTAAAAAAGATGATAATATTAAATAAATAGATTTTAAATTATATTGATATATCAATTTATTTTCAAAAAACAAAATTAAATAATTAAAAAATATTCCCATAAGGATAGAGGCCAGAAGTATCTTTAGAAATTTAACAAAGAATAAATCATTGAAATTAAATAAATTATTATTTTTTAAATAAAGAAATAATACAATTGCATTAAACCAAGATGAAATTGTAGTAGCTATAGGAATTATTATGAAACCAATATCTCTGAAAAAATAAATACTTATTAATATATTTAAAATAACAGAAATTAATGAAATATAAAAAGGTGTTTTAGTATCCTGATTTGCGAAAAAAAATGTCGAGAATACTTTAATTAATGCGAATGCTGGTAGTCCTAAACCAAAATAGTAAAGTGCATTTGCTGAGTTAGTTACAGAAAGTTCGTCAAAAGAACCATAACCAAATAGTGCAGAAATAATTTGTTCTGATCCTACGATTAAAGCGACAGAAGCAGGTAAACTTAAAAACATACTAAGCTCAAGTGCTTTATTTTGAAGTAAAAGTATTTTGTTTTTTTTTTTTAAAAAAACATGTTTAGAGAGTTGTGGTAAAACAACAACTCCAATGGCTATTCCAGCTATTGCAAGGTTAATTTGATAAATTCTATCAGCATAGTATAGATAAGATACGGCACTGGCTTGAAAAGATGCAATTATAGTGCCTATTAAAATATTAATTTGCGTAACACCAGATGAGAAAATACTAGGTAAAAGTTTTTTAAAAAAAAATCTAACCTTATTATTAATTTTGAAATTAAAACTAAATTGAATAGAATAAAACTTTTTTGTAAATTGATATAAAAAAACAAGCTGTAATATTCCTGCTCCTGAAACTCCATATGATAGATAATAAACCAGTTCATCGTTGAGAAATTTACCAAAAAATAAAATAGATATTAAAACAATATTAAGGATTATTGGTGCTGCAGATGCAGCAGCAAATTTATTATGTGAGTTAAGAATTGCTGCAAAAAAAGAAGATAGGCTTACAAACATTAAAAATGGAAGAGTTATCCTTGTTAAATTTACAGCTAATTGAATTTTTTCTGTATTATCAACAAAACCTGGTGCTATTAATCTCACAAAAACTGGCATGAAAACTTCAATAATTAAAACTAAAAACAATAGACCTAAAAATAATAAATTAAAAATTTCGTTTGCAAATTTTTGTGATCCAGATTTTTTTTTTACTAATTCTGAAGTATAGCTTGGTATAAAAGCTGCATTAAAAGTTCCCTCTGCAAATAATCTTCTAAAAGTATTAGGTATTCTGAATGCTACAAAAAAAACATCTGCTAAAAAACTTGTTCCAAGAAAAATTGCTATCAAAACATCTCTTAAATAACCAAGTAATCTGCTGATAATAGTATAAAAACCAAAAGTCCCTGTTGACTTAACTAAATTCATAAATCATATTTGTCTTAATTTTACCCTATTTGTACACCTAATTAACATAAATGAAAAAAACAAAAATTGATCATTACACTGATAAAGAAGCTTTAGATTTTCATAAAGAAAAAAAGCCAGGCAAGATTGAGATATCTTCCTCAAAAAATATGACCACAAAAAGAGATTTGGCTTTAGCATATTCTCCCGGGGTAGCAGCTCCTGTAAGGGCGATAAGTGAAAATCCAGAAGCAGCATTTGATTATACTAGTAAAGGAAACCTCGTTGCAGTTATTAGTAACGGCTCTGCAATTTTAGGCATGGGAAATTTAGGTGCATTAGCATCGAAACCAGTTATGGAAGGAAAGGCTGTTTTATTTAAAAGATTCGCCGATATAGACTCTATTGATTTAGAGATAGACTCAGATGACACAGAAGAGATAATAAGTAGCATAAAAAATTTTGCTCCTAGCTTTGGTGGTATCAATCTTGAAGATATTGCGGCACCTGACTGTTTTATTATAGAGGATAAGCTGAAAGAAATTCTTGATATACCTGTATTTCACGATGATCAACACGGTACAGCAATTATCACAACCGCAGCATTAATTAATGCGTTAGATATTAGTAAAAAAAAAATTGATAAAGTAAAAATAGTTGTAAATGGTGCTGGAGCGTCGGCGATGGCTTGTGCAAATTTATTTATAAAATCTGGTGTACCAAATGGAAACATCACGATGGTAGATAGAAAAGGGGTCATTTATAAAGGCAGAGAAAATTTAAACCAATGGAAGTCAAATCATGCAATTGAAACAAAAGACAGAACTTTAAGTGATGCAATTAATAATGCTGATGTTTTTTTAGGATTATCTGCAAAAGGAACATTAACTAAAGCGATGGTAAAAAAGATGGCAAAAAATCCTATAATATTTGCCTGTGCAAATCCTGATCCTGAAATTACACCTGAGGAAGTTGAGGAGGTTAGAAATGATGCAATTATAGCTACAGGAAGATCGGATTACGCTAACCAGGTAAATAATCTGATAGGTTTTCCCTACATATTTAGAGGAGCATTAGATGTAAGAGCAAAAACAATAAATGAGGAAATGAAAGTTGCCGCTGCACATGCAATCGCTAATTTAGCAAAGGAGGATGTGCCAGATGAAGTTGTTGCAGCAATGGGAGGTGAAAGACCTCATTATGGAAAAGATTATATAATACCATCAACATTTGATCCAAGATTAATTAGTGTTATTCCAGCAGCTGTAGCTAAAGCTGCAATGGAAACCGGAGTTGCTAGAATTAATATTAAAGATTTTGATATCTACAAAGATCAACTTAAGCAAAGGCTAGATCCAACTGTTACAATTCTTCAAGGTGTTAATAACTATATTAAGAAAAAACAAAAAAAAGTTGTATTTGCAGATGGTGAAGATGAAAATATGTTAAAGGCTGCAATCGCGTTTAAAAATTCAAAATTAGGAATTCCAATTTTAGTAGGGAAAGAGGAGTTAATTAAGAATCAAATAAAAAAAATTGGTTATAATGAAGATTTTGATATTGAAATCGTAAATTCAAAAGATAAGGAGAAAAGGGAGAGATATGTTAAATATCTTTTTAAAAAACTTCAAAGACAAAAGGGAATGTTAGAAAGAGACTGCGATAGGCTCATTAGAAATGATAGGGTAATTTGGGCTTCGTGTATGGTTGCTTGCAATGATGCAGATGCCATGGTCACTGGTAATACTAGAAGATATTCATCATCACTCGAAAAGGTGATCAAGGTTGTAGATCCAAGACCCGGGGAAATAATGTTTGGTTTAAATTTAGTTGTTAATAGAGGTAAAACAATTTTTATTTGTGATACATCAGTTATTGAATATCCCGATGCAAAACAATTAGCTGAAATGGCAAAATCTGCAGCGAGGGTCGTACGACTTTTCGGATTTGACCCTAAAGTCGCTTTTTTATCACACTCTACTTTCGGTGAACCAGCTACAGATAGAACAAAGAGATTAAGCGATGCAGTTGAAATTCTAAAAAAAGATAAAGTTGATTTCAAATTTGATGGAGAGATGCAACCAGACGTGGCTTTAGATGAAATTTACAAAGAATTATATCCATTCTCTGAAATTGTTGGAAACTCAAATGTCTTGATAATGCCTAGTCAACACAGCGCAGCTATTTCGTATAAAATGATTAAATCTATGAGCAGAGCAAAAGTAATTGGACCGTTGTTGATTGGTTTAGGTTTACCAATTGAGATAGCACCATTGAGATCATCTACATCTGAAATTTTAAACTTAGCATCTATAGCGGCATATTCTGCAGATGTAATTAAGTATGATAAATAATCTAATTTTTTTGAATTCTTAAATTATCCACTAATAGTATACTTGCGATCACATTTTCAACATCCAAAATTTCATTTGCTTCTTCGATAACTGCATCCTTTTCATCAGTTGTTGTGGCTATGCCGTAGATATAAATCTTTTTTTTATATGTATCTATTTGATAATTTGTTGCTTTTATTTTGTCGTTAAATATTAAAGCTGTTCTTAATTGTGAAGTGATAAGTAAATCTTTTGCTGATTGCTTAAAATTAAAATCTTCTTTAATTTTTAAATCATTTTTTACAGACCTTACTCCTTGAGTTTCCCATGCAAGCTTTGTTAATTTAAGTTTTTCTTCTGGATCTTCAACTTTACCAGTTATAAATATTCTACCATCTATAACTTTTGTTTTTACTGATAAAAAATAATTTTTATTCAACAATAAAATTCTTGTAGTTAAATTTTTCTGCATTATTGAGTCATCTATTTGTGTTCCAAGAGATCTTGGGTCTATCGCAACGCTAACTCCAGTTCCAAATATACCAGTAGATGACACCCCAACACATCCACTTAAAATCAGTCCAATAAGAAAAATTAATACAATTTTAATCTTCATTCTTAATATCAACACAATATTTATAAATTATTTTTTTTGAAACTGGATTATTTTGATGGATAAGGTTTGTAATTTCTTTTATGCTTAGTTTACTGATCATCTTTTTAATGGTTCTTTTATCTGATTCACTCAATTCAAGCGAATTTTTTTTATTTAATTTCTCTGAAATTACGATCGTTAATTCCCCCTTTAAGTTTTTTTCAAAGACTTTTAATTCATCAATATCTAATCTAATGAATTCCTCATATAATTTTGACATTTCTCTACAAATTAAAATTTTCCTGCCTGAAAATTCCTTTTTTATGTAAGGTATTATTTTGTTAATTTTTTTGGCTGAAATGAAAAAAATCAAAGAGCTATCTAATTTTTTAGATGTTTCTAGGATTTTCAATATTTCATTTTTTTTTTCAGGGAAAAAACCATAAAAAAAGAATTTGTCTGAAAATCCACTTGCCGACAATGCTGTTGTAACTGCTGATGGACCCGGTAATGGAATAATTTCAATTTCATTTTTTACGCATTCCTTTACTAATAAGTTTCCTGGGTCTGAGATGTTTGGTGTTCCAGCATCTGAGATCATCGAAACTATTTGACCTTTTTTCAGTATATGAATGATTTTTGATAAGTTTTTTTTTTCATTAAATTTATGGTTTGAAATTAATTCCGCATAAATCTCATATTTATTTAATAAATTTTTGGAAACTCTAGTGTCCTCACATAATATAAAATCAGATTTTTTTAAGGTTTCTAAGGCTCTAAGAGTTATATCGTTTAAATTACCTATTGGGGTTGGTACTAAATATAAGCCTTTTTTAAATTCTTTGATCTTTGTTTTGAAATTTACAATCATATTTATGTATAAATAATATAATATCACTAAATGTTTAAAATTTTTAAATTAATTTTAATTTGTACAACTATAGTTTTATTTTTTTTAAAATTTGGTTACGCTAGTGAGAAAAAAATTAAAATTGGTTTATTGGTTCCGATGTCTGGTGAAAAAAATAAACTCGGTCAATCAATTATTAAATCCACAAGATTGGCTCTAAAGGATGTTGGAGTTGAAAATATAGAAATATATCCTAGAGATACAGGTTTAGATCCCAATAAAACACTTCAGTCAGCAATTGAGTTAAAAAAATTAGGTGTAAAAATTATAATTGGTCCAGTTTTTTTTGAAAATATAAAGTACCTTAGTGAAGTAGAAGATATTATATTTCTGTCACTTACAAATAAAACAAACGGTTTGCCCAGTAATGTAATTAGTAGCGGTGTAAACTCTGTTTCACAGCTTACCGCAATTAAAAAATTTACAGAACTAAATGAGTTAAAAAAGACAATCTTACTTACTCCAGATCTTAATTACAAAACAGAAATTAATAAAGCAATTAAAAAAACAAAATTAAAAATTTCAAAACACTATATTTATAATATTGAGCCTACAAAACTGACACAACAAATTGAAGAAATAACAAATTATAAAATTAGAAAACAAAATTTAGCTGATGAAATAAAAAGAGTTGAACTATCAAATGTAAATGAAGAAATAAAAAAAAGGAGAATAGAAAAATTAAATAAAAGATATTCTATTGGGAATGTTAATTTTGATTCTCTTATTATCTCTGATTTTGATGAAAGTTTAAAAAGTGTCATCACATCATTTCTATACACGGACGTGTCTCCACAAGACAAATATTTTATAACTTTGAATCAGTGGTTTGATGAAAGCTTACTTTCAGAAAAGAATATTCAACCATTATATTACCCTTCTATTAATAAAAAAAATTTAGAGGATTTTACAAATAAATTTACAGAATCTTATAATGAAAAACCTAATCATTTATCTTTACTTAGTTATGATCTAGTTGGATTGGTTTATTACCTGACTTTAAAAAACGACTTATCTGATACAAAACTTTTGTTTAAAAAACAAAGTTCTTTTAAAGGTAAAATCGGGATCTTTGATATCAAAGATAACAAGATAAATCATAGATTAAATTTTTATCAAATCGAAAATGGATCCTTCAAAAAAATTTTTTAATTTTTTTAAAAGCTTTAAAGCGATGATCCATTCTATATTTTTTTAAAAATGACATTTCACCAAAAGTTTTCTTTTCCTTATTTGGAATAAATATTGGATCATACCCAAAACCATTTTTGCCCAAAGCTTTATTTGAAATTTTACCTTCAACTTTACCTATAACACTTACTAAATTTTTGTTGAGATAACTAATTGATAAAGCACAAATAAATCTTGCCTTTATAAGCTTCTTTTTCCAGTTTTTATCTTTAGCAGTCAATTTTTTAAAGACTTTATTAATTGCAATTTTAAAATCTTTATTTTTTCCAGCCCATCTGGCAGAATAAATTCCCGGTCTTTTATCTAAGATATCAATTTCAAGTCCAGAATCATCAGCTAAACAAATCAAGTTTGTTTTTTTTGAAAAATACTTTGATTTTATAATTGAATTTTGTGCAAAAGTTTTACCGTTTTCCTTTGGACTTTTAAGCTTAAAGTCTAAAGTAGAGAAAATTTGTATATTTTTTGGAATTAGGTTCTTAATTTCCCTCAATTTTCCTTCATTATTAGTGCCAATTAATAGTTTTTTTATTTTTTTTTTCATATCTGGACATTTTAAATTTTCTTACCATATAACCTCACATGGAAAAAGAAGAAAACAAAACTACCATAGATAACGAAGATACAAAAAAAAATTTAGATGATGATAAAACTGACAAGTCAGAAAACGGTGATCTAAATAAAGATAACGAAAAAAAAGAAAAATCACCAGAAGAAAAAATTACTGAACTTGAGGATAAACTAGCAAGAACTTTTGCAGAGATGGAAAATCAAAGAAGAAGGTTTGAAAAAGAAAAAATAGATGCATTTGAATACGGAGGTTATACTTTTGCGAAAGAAGCTTTGAACTTGATCGATAACTTAGAAAGATCAAAAAATATTTTAGAAAATGACGAAAAATTAAAAAATACTGAGGTTTTAAAAAAAACTTTGGAACATTTTGACATAATTTATAAAGATATCATCTCTATTTTTAACAAAAATAATATTACCCCCATAGATAGTATAAATAAAAAACTTGATCCAAATCTTCATCAGGCAATGATGGAAATAGAAGATGATAACAAAGAGCCAGGTACAATTATTCAGGAAATACAAAAAGGATTTATGTTAAAAGATCGTCTACTGAGACCTTCTTTAGTTGGTGTTGCAAAAAAAACGGGCCTCAAAGATGAAAAAACTGACGAAAATAAACAAAATTTAAAGGATAAATAATGTTTGGTATAACTTGTAGATTAAAAATTAACACTTATATGCTGCTTAGGAGAGTTAAATTATGAGCAAAATTATAGGAATTGACCTTGGAACTACTAATTCATGTGTTGCAATCATGGAAGGTAGTCAAGCTAAAGTTTTAGAAAACGCAGAGGGAGCAAGAACTACGCCATCTGTTGTAGCTTTCACTGATGAAAACGAGAAATTAATTGGTCAACCAGCAAAAAGACAAGCAGTAACTAATCCTGAAAATACAATTTTTGCTGTTAAAAGACTTATTGGAAGAAATTTTGAAGACCCAACTGTAAAAAAAGATGTGGAGACTGCACCATTTAAAATAATTAATTCTGATAAAGGTGATGCATGGATAGAGGCAAAAGGACAAAAGTATTCACCGTCTCAAATATCTGCGTTTATTTTACAAAAAATGAAAGAAACTGCTGAAAAATATTTAGGTCAAGCGGTTACTAAAGCTGTTATTACAGTTCCAGCTTACTTTAATGATGCACAAAGACAAGCAACAAAAGATGCAGGTAAAATTGCTGGCTTAGAGGTTTTAAGAATTATAAATGAACCAACTGCTGCATCATTAGCTTACGGATTAGACAAAAAACAAAATAAAAAAATTGCTGTGTATGATCTAGGTGGAGGAACATTTGATGTTTCAATACTTGAGCTGGGAGATGGTGTCTTTGAGGTAAAATCTACAAACGGTGATACTTTTTTAGGTGGAGAAGATTTTGATAATACGATTGTAGAATATTTAATTAATGAATTTAAAAAAGATAATGGGATTGATCTTAAATCAGACAAACTTGCTTTACAAAGACTAAAGGAAGCTGCTGAGAAAGCAAAAATTGAGCTTTCTTCTGCAGAACAAACAGACATTAACTTACCTTTTATAACAGCAGATAAAACTGGTCCAAAACATATTAACCTTAAGATGACAAGAGCAAAGCTAGAAGCTTTAGTTGAAGATTTAATTGCTAAAACAATGCCTCCATGCAAGACGGCATTAAAAGATGCAGGCATATCAGCCAATGAGATTGACGAAGTTGTTATGGTTGGTGGTATGACCAGGATGCCAAAAGTAATTGAGGAAGTTAAAAACTTCTTTGGTAAAGATCCAAATAAAAGTGTTAATCCCGACGAAGTAGTAGCTATGGGTGCTGCTATACAAGCTGGCGTATTACAAGGAGATGTCAAAGATGTTCTTTTATTAGATGTAACACCTCTGTCATTAGGTATTGAAACATTGGGTGGAGTTTCTACAAAACTAATAGATAAAAATACTACAATTCCAACAAAGAAAAGTCAGGTTTTTTCAACAGCTGAAGATAACCAGCCGGCTGTTTCTATTAGAGTTCTTCAAGGTGAAAGAGAAATGGCTACAGATAATAAATTACTAGGTAATTTTGAATTAGTAGGTATCGCTCCGGCTCCAAGAGGTGTGCCCCAAATTGAAGTAACATTTGATATTGATGCTAATGGAATCGTAAATGTTTCTGCAAAAGACAAAGGAACTGGTAAAGAACAAAAAATCCAAATTCAAGCCTCTGGAGGATTAAGCGAAGCAGAAATAGAAAAAATGGTCAAAGAAGCTGAGGCAAATAAAGATGCCGATAAAAAGAAAAGAGAGTCAGTAGATGTAAGAAATCAGGCAGATACTTTAATTCACTCGACTGAGAAAAATTTAAAAGAACATGGCTCAAAAATATCTGATGCTGATAAAAAAGCTATCGAAGATTCTTCAGCAGCTTTAAAAGAGACTTTAAAAAGTGAAAATACAGAAGAAATTAAGAAAAAAACTGAAGCTTTAGTGCAGGCCTCTATGAAGCTTGGAGAAGCTATCTATAAGTCACAACAAAATGCTAAACCAGATTCTAATAAAGATGATGGTAAAGACGATGATAAAGGAAAAAAAGACGATAATGTTGTTGATGCGGATTTTGAAGAAGTAAAAGACGAGAATAAAGAAAAAAGCGCTTAACTGACATCTATTTGTCCAAGTTAATAAATGGCTAAAAGAGATTATTATGATGTCCTGGGCGTTAAAAAAAGTGCTTCACCTGAAGAATTAAAATCTGCTTATAGAAAACTCGCTGTAAAATATCATCCTGACAAAAACCCTGGCGACAAGAACGCAGAAGATAAATTTAAGGAGGCTAGTGAAGCTTATGGTGTTTTGTCTGATAAATCAAAAAAAGAAAATTATGACAACTTCGGTCATGCTGCTTTTGAGAATGGTGGTGGAGGGAAAGGCGGCTTTGGCGGCTTCGGAGGTTTTAGTAGCGCTGACTTTTCTGATATTTTCGAGGATTTCTTTGGTGATTTTGGCGGTGGAAGAAGAAGCTCGAGAAAAAGCTCAAATAATAGAGGCTCAGATTTAAGATATGATTTATCTATAACCCTTGAGGAGGCTTACACCGGTAAGAAACAAAATATTCAATTTTCATCATCAGAAAAATGTAATGCATGTAAAGGCAGTGGATCAAAAGCAGGATACAGTCCTGATAGGTGTACTTATTGCGGAGGAAATGGTCGCGTTAGAACAAACCAGGGATTTTTTACTGTTCAACAAACATGCCCTCAATGTGCAGGCAGTGGTGAGGAAATAACTAATCCATGCAATGATTGTAATGGACAGGGAAACAAACAAACCTCAAAAAAATTATCAGTAACAATTCCTAAAGGAGTCGATGATGGCACAAGAATAAGACTTGCTGGCAAAGGTGAAGCGGGAACGAGAGGTGGAGCTACTGGTGACTTGTATATATTTGTTAATGTTAAATCTCACGAGCTCTTTAAAAGGTCTGAAGTTAATTTATTTTTTGAATTTCCAATTTCTATTGCAGATGCTGCCCTTGGTACAATAATTGAGATACCAACTATTGATGGGAAAAAAGCTAAAATTAAAATACCTGATGGAACACAAAGCGGTAAACAATTTAGGTTAAAAGGTAAAGGAATGCCTTTCATGCGCAGAGGAGATTTTGGTGATCTTTATGTGCAAGTAAAAACAGAAGTTCCTGTTTCACTCAACAGAGAACAAAAAGAATTATTAGAAAAATTCAGAAAAATTGAAAATGAAAAATCAAACCCAAGTATCAAAAAATTTTTTCAAAAAGCAAAAAGCTTTTGGAACAACTAAAAGATTATTTAAATGAAAGATATAAGGTTAATCCATAACCTTCCAAGAAGTGGCGGAACAATAATATCAAAATGTTTAGGCGCTCAAGAAAATATTGTTTTATTAAGTGAAATCCATCCATATGGAGTAGAAATTGCAAGAAAAATGAACCTTAATTGTGATTTATATGATCCAATATTTCAAGCTCACGAGTGGAATGGCTTATTTGAAAAAGAAGAGTATGAAAAAATTAGGAGTTTTAATTATAATTTTGAGGAAAAAATTCACTTAATTTTCGAAGAGGTTGAAATGAAAAATAAAAAATTAATAATTCGCGACTGGTGCTTTGTTGATTATTTTGGAATTCCTTATACAGAACCAACTTATAAAAACTCTATTTTAGATACACTGAGCAAAAAATTTAACATCTTAAATCTTTATATTTTACGGCATCCTTTAGAACTTTATATAAGTAATTTTAAAATTTTTCCTTTTTTTAGAGATAATTACAAATTTAATTTTTTTGTAAAAGGGTATGAAAAATTTTTTTTGCATGCCTTAAAAGATAAAATTTTCAAATATGAGGATTTTAATAATAATCCTAAAGATAACCTGAAAAATATGTGTAAAATTTTAAAAATTAATTTTAATAATAATTTTAAAGACAATCTAAAGAATATAAAATTAACAGGTGATGATAAAGCTATAGCTTCAATTGATATTAAAATTAATAATGATACTGCCTCAACTTTAATAAAAAAAGAAGATAAGAATAAAATAAATAATAACACAAATTTCATAAGATTAATGGAAAATATGAAAAATTATTATTAATGTTATGCTTAATCAAGATTGATAAATATCTTTAAAGTAACAAAAAAAATTGAAAAAAATGGGTCTAGAAGAAATCATTCCAGCAATTGCTTTATTCGCTATACTAATACTAGTTCTACCAGAATTTATTAGCACTAATATAAAAAAGAATCTGTTTTTTAAAAATCTATTTATTTGGGGTATTATTGTTTTGTTACTTATGATAGTTCTATATTTTGTCTTCAAATGAGAAAAATTAACTTAGCTGTTACTGGGTGTTTAGGAAGAATGGGGCACCAAATAATTAAATCTGTAAAATCAGATAAAAAATTTAAACTAGTTACGGTGACTGAAAACAAAAAAACCAATAAAAAGATATATGGTTTAAGGGTTGCAAAGAATAACTTAGAGGTATTTAAAAAAGCTAATCTTATTATAGATTTTACAATTCCAAAATGCACGATGGACATATTAAAAATTGCAGTAAGGTTAAAAAAAAGAGTAGTAATTGGAACAACTGGTTTTACAAAAAAAGAGGATAATTTAATAAAAAAATACTCAAAAAAAATTCCAATTTTAAAAGCAGGAAATATGAGTTTAGGTATCAATTTGCTAATGTACTTAACAGAAATAGCTTCAAAGTCTCTGAACAATTCGTTCTTAAGCAAAATATTAGAGGTTCACCATAAACATAAAAAAGATTATCCTTCTGGCACCGCTCTAATGCTTGGTAAGGGTATAGCAACTGGAAAAAATAAAAACTTTTATAATTTAATTGGAAAAAAATATCTAAATAAAAAAGACTTTCCATACGGGAAGAAAATTAATTTTAATTCAATGAGAAAGGGTGAAATAATCGGTGAGCACGAGGTAAAATTTTCGAGCGGTAAAGAGATAATAACACTTAATCACGAAGCTTTTGATAGAGCTTTATATTCAGAGGGTGCATTATCTGCAGGCAAGTGGTTGATGAAAAAAAAACCAGGTCTTTACTCAATGCGAGATCTTCTGAATTTCAAATAATGACTGAAGTTCAAAGGGCGAAAATCATATTAAAACATCTTAACAAAACTTATCCAAAAATAAAGATCCCTCTAAAGAGTCGAAACGTTTTTACTTTATTAATCTCTGTTTTATTATCTGCTCAATGTACTGACGTAAATGTGAATAATGTTACAAAAAATATTTACCCAAAATATTACAAACCTCGTCATTTTTTAAAATTAGGAAGAAAAAAAATACAGAGGCTTATTAAGAAAATTGGAATTTTCAGAGTAAAAGCAAAAAGTATTTATAATCTTTGTGGCATATTAGAAAAGAACTACAATGGAAAAGTACCAAAAACATTTGAAGAATTGGAACAGTTACCTGGTGTAGGTCATAAAACTGCTAGTGTGGTTATGTCTCAAGGATTTGGTCATCCCGCATTTCCAGTTGATACTCATATTCATAGATTGGCTCAAAGATGGGGATTGACTAATGGAAAAAATGTTATTCAAACTGAAAAAGATTTAAAAAGATTATTTCCAAAAAAATATTGGAACAAGCTTCACTTGCAAATTATTTATTACGGGAGAGAGCATTGTAAAGCAAGAGATTGTTATGGAATAACTTGTAAAATATGTACTAGTTGTTATCCTAATAGAAAGAAACCAATCAAAACTAAAAAAGCATAAATGAAAATTTTAGGTATTGGAAATGCAATAGTTGATGTGATCTGCAAGGTTAGTGATGAGTTTATAATAAAAAATAATCTTACAAAAGGTCTGATGAAACTTATTTTTGATCAAAGTGAGTTCGCAAACTTATTATCAAATTTAAAAATTGAAAAAACAATTTCAGGAGGTTCTGTTGCAAATTCAATAGTTGGTTTGTCACAATTGGGAGATAAAGTTGGATTTATCGGTAAAATATCTGATGATCATTTTGGTATCAAATATGAAGAAGGTTTAAAAAAAGAAAATGTAAATTTTTTTTATACGAAAAAAAAAGAACTTCTTCCTACTGGAACTTGTTTAATTTTGATTACACCTGACTCTGAGAGAACAATGTGTACTTTTTTAGGAACCGCAGGAAAAATAAACAAAAAAGATCTTAATACAGAAGTCATTAAAAAAAGTGATTTGGTTTTTTTAGAAGGATATTTGTGGGATGAAGGAGATCCAAAAGAGGCTTTTGAAAAAACTATTAATTTGGCAAACAAAACAGCTATGTCTCTATCAGATAAATTTTGTGTAGATAGACATAAACCTAATTTTTTAAATCTCGTGAAAAATAAATTAGACTTAGTTTTTGCAAATGAAGGAGAAATAATATCACTGATTGATGCAAAAAACTTTGATGAAGTTATCTCTTTTGGTAAAGAAATAAAAAAACATTTAGTAATAACCAGAGGTGAAAAAGGTGCTATCTCAATTCATAAAAATGAAATAGAGGAAATTGATGCAAAAAAAAACCTCAATGTTGTAGATCTAACAGGAGCAGGCGATTTGTTCGCTGCAGGTTATTTACATGGATTTATTAACAATTTTTCCCAAAAAGAGTGCTTAACAAAAGCAACTGAAATGTCATCTAAAGTAATTCAACAGATTGGAGCTAGATTTTAAACTTTTTTAATTCTTTTAAAACTTCCTTTTCCCTTTTTCGGCTTAACTACCCTTAGTTTAAATTTTTTAGTAAAAAGTTCTTTGGCAAATTTATTTTTTTTCGGAAATCTCATAACCATTTTTTTTACTAACGATTAAGTCTTCATCAAAAAACTTTTCTTTAATCTTTTTTCTAAGCCTATGAATATGTGTTTCAACAGTATGAGTTTCTAACTTTGATTGATATCCCCAAACTTTTTCCTGCAGCTCTTTAATTTTTATTGGTTTTTTACTTTTTGATAAATAAATAATCATATCTATCTCTTTTTCAGTTAATTTTAATTTTTGATTCTGTAAAATCATTTCTCTTGAATTTATATTAAATGTATATTTACCTATAATTATATTTGATTGTTCATTAAAATTTTTTTTCAAAAATTCAATATTTATTCTCTCTAAAAGTTTTGAAAATTTAATAGGAAAATTATTAACTAAAATTAAATTTGGCAAACTATGATCTTTGCGAGATAAAATTAGAAAATTTTCATGATTTTTAAAATCAATTTTAGGTATCTCTTTTTTTTTTAAATTTATTAATTTAAAATTTAAATTCCCCGCATTTTCTGTGAATATATCAAATAGCGGTGGTAATTCGTAAATAAACAAAGTCTGATTATTCATATATAAATACAATATGACAATTATTTTAAAAAACAAACATTCTCTTAAAATTGATGGCTTTAAATTTAAATGTTGTGTTGGGAAAAAAGGGATTAGTGGAAAAAAAATTGAAGGAGATAAAAAAACTCCTAAAGGTATTTTTGGTCTAGGTAAATTATATTATAGAGATGATAGAATAAACAAACCTTTTACAAAATTAAAGTGTCTAAAAATTACTGAGAATATGGTTTGGTGCAATAATGTAAAAGATAAAATAAATTATAATAAGCTTATAAACACCAAAAAAAAAAATAGCCATGAAAAACTTCGTAGAAAAGATTTTAAATATGATTTACTAATTCCTATAAAATATAATTGGAAAAAGAGAATTCCTGGAAAAGGTAGTTGTATCTTTTTACATTTAACTAAAAGTTATAAGCCAACAGCGGGATGTATTGCGTTAAGTAAGAAAGATTTTTTAATTATGTTAAGGCTAATTAATAAAAAAACAAAAATTAAAATCTGCTAAGTTCTCTCACCGAAAATTGCTGACCCTATTCTTAAATACGTTGAATTATTCTCAACTGCCTTAATATAATCTGAAGACATTCCCATGCTTAATTCGTTTAAACTTAAATTTTTATTCATATCATTTAACTCCTGAAAAAAAGGGTTTGGGTCAGAATTATTTGGTGGAATACACATCAAACCTATAATATCTAATTTTAGATCATTACAGTAATGATAAAGATCGTCTAAATCATTTTTTAATATTCCAGATTTTTGTTCCTCATTTCCTATATTGACTTGTAAAAATATTTTTACTTTTTTATTTTGTTTTGACTGTTCTTCAGAGATTTTTTTCGCAAGTTTTTTACTGTCGACTGAATGAATAAAATCGAAAAGTTTTATGGCAAACTTTACTTTATTAGTCTGAAGCTTACCTACTAAATGTAGTTTTAAATCTGGCTTTTCCTCTTTTATTATTGTCCATTTATCTAATGCCTCTTGAACCTTATTTTCACCAAAATGACTATGGCCATGATTTATTAATGGCATAATCTTGTCTAGTGAAAATGTTTTAGATACAGCGATAATTTTAGATGGGTTTGGATTGTTTAAATCTGCCTCTTTCGATTTTACAAGTTCCTCGATATGTATTAATTTTTGTACTGACACATGCATAAGATAAATTATGAAAAATACTACTTTATAAGCGAATACGATACAAACCTAATAAAATATCAAAGCAAAAAAACCAATATAATTTTTAGAAATTATAATAACAATTTGGACATTGGAAAAATAAAGATTTTACGTGATTTTTGTAAGAAAAAAGGATGCCATTTTTTTTTGTCAAATAATGTTAAACTGGCGATTAAATTAGGATTAGATGGTGTTTATTTGCCATCATTTAATAAAAGTTTCAGTCATTTAGCTTATAAGTTTAAAAAAAAGTTTATTATTTTAGGGTCTGCACATTCTCTTAAAGAATTAAATATCAAGAAATTTCAAGCAGTAAAATTTTTCTTTTTATCTTCTTTATTCAAAAAAAATAAAAATTATCTAGGGATTTATAAATTTAAATTATTTGAAAATTTTGCCAAAAGAAAACTAGTAGCGTTAGGTGGCATCAATGAAAATAATTTAAAAAAACTTGGTTTATTGGATATATATGGTTATGCGGGAATTTCATATTTCAAAAAAAAAGGCCCCTTAAAAAAAGGGGCCTTTTAATTTTTAGATTCTAATTATATTAGAATGCAAATGTAAGAGCGAACTCGTACGACTCTTTATCCGCTGTAGTAGCTGAACTACCACCTACGTTGTCGTTACTGTTCATGTGACCAGCAATAGTCATACCACCCATTGTGTATGAAGCTGAAACACCTGAATCTTGTTGCTCTAATGAACCAGCTGTTGAGTCAGATGTGTTATCATCATAATCTCTTTCACCGTAAGCAATAGTCATATTTTCGTTTACAGCGTAAGAAATACCCCAACCTTCAGACTCGTCAGTTTGTGCCGCAACAGTACCATCTGTTTCACTTTGTTGATAACCTAGAGTGAAACCACCAACAGAATATTTAACGAATAATGTTTCGTTATCAATTGTCTGTGTAGTGTTAGGCTCTAACTCACCAAAACCATAACCGATAGTTAAACCTTCAACCATTTCTGGTGAAACCATAATACCGAAGTCTGCATAATGAGTTAAGTCCTGAGACTGACCAGTAGCTGTTGAGTGATCATGTTGGTATGCTGCTTTAAACATCACACCGTTGAATGAAGGTGAATCATAAGTTAACAAGTTGTTACCTGATCTACCATCGATTCTAACATCTGCACTCGCAGTTGTGTCCCAAACTTCTTCGTAAGCGTTTGGAGTCATATCATCCCATTGACCCATAACAGATGAACCGCCATGTCCGTGGAATGTTACTGTTCCCATTGCATCTGTTCCAAATGAAACACTTCTGTCATCCATACCGTTAGATGATGTTGAAGTTCCAGGGTTATCGTTATCAAGTTCCATTTTAGCTGAAACTGTAATACCGCCATCTGTCTCACCTGATGCAGAGAAAACTACACTATCAAACTGATAAGGACCAGTTGGTGCGTTTTCATCTGTTGTAGATGCGAAAGCAAATCCAGTTGAAACTGAAACGCTTCCTTCAGCTGCATGTACAGCTGTCATCGCTAGTGAACCAGCTAATGCTGATACACCAATTTTTGTTAATTTGTTCATATTAATTACTCCTTTAATTGTTTAATATTAAACAGGAAACTTTTATCAAAATGAGGTTTATTTTGCTAAATTTACCACTTTTTCTCTTACAAAATTGTTACCTGTGATAATTTTACAACACAAATTTCGTTTATTTTAATATGTTTTTTGTGTTATTTGAGTATGTTAAAATTTATTGCCTATTTAGTGCTTATTTATGAAAAATTACATGTTTTTAGAGAAAATTAACAAACTGTCCATTTTTTTGATCATTTTAGTATTTTTGAATGCTTGTGGTAATAATTTTTTTAGGGGAGCTGATGCAAGAAAAGTTAGCCCCGATCCTCGTGAAAGAGTTAAGAAAAATTTAGAGGAAGGAAAAGGTTTTAGGCTTAATGACGTCGTTAAAAAAGGGGCAGGTAGAGGCGGAAATTTTGAATTTGCTAGCTCTAATGAACTATGGAAAGCATCATTAGATATAATAGAATTTATGCCTTTAACTTCCGCAAACTACAGTGGTGGAATAATTATTACAGATTGGTACTCAAATAATACAAATCCAAATGAAACTATTAAAATAACAATTAGATTTTTAAGTAATGAAATAAGATCTGATGCTATTGATATAAATGTCTTCTATAAAAAATGTGATAGAGAATATAAATGTGTTGTTCAAAAAAATAACGAAAACATAGAGTCAGAGTTACGAAGAGAAATTTTAAAAAAAGCAACGATATATCAAAAACAAACTAAAGCTAAAAATAAATCCTTTTATCCAGGTGTTAAAATGGGTAAAGATTAATCTTAGACCTGATTTAAGTGGACAGATATAATTTCAAAGAAATCGAAAAAAAATGGCAGTATTATTGGGAAAAAAATAATCTTTATAAGTCTCAGATTAAAAAAAATAAAAAAAAATTCTATTGCTTGGAGATGTTTCCATATCCATCTGGCAAAATACATATGGGTCATGTCCGAAATTATACTATTGGAGATGTGCTAGCTAGATATAAAACCTTAAACGGGTTTAACGTACTCCACCCAATGGGCTGGGATTCTTTTGGGATGCCTGCAGAAAATGCAGCGCGTGAAAACAATTTAGACCCTAAAGAGTGGACTAATAGGAATATAGAAACAATGAAAAACCAGCTTAAAAAGTTGGGTTTTTCTTTAGACTGGGATAGAGAAATATCGACCTGTAATAAAGATTATTATAAGCACCAACAAATTTTTTTTTTGGAGCTATTAGAGAAGGGACTTGTTTATAGAAAAGAAAATTATGTTAATTGGGATCCTGTTGACGAGACTGTTTTGGCAAACGAACAAGTTATTGATGGAAAAGGATGGAGGTCTGGTGCAATAGTTGAGAGAAAAAAATTAAGTCAATGGTTTTTTAATATATCAAAATTTTCGCAAAATTTGTTGGATGGTTTAGAAGAATTAGACGCATGGCCCAACAAAGTAAAAACGATGCAAAGCAATTGGATTGGAAAATCTTTTGGATGTGAAATTGACTTTAAAATCGAAGGTAATTTACCTGTTAAAAATATAAAATGCTTTACAACTAGACCAGACACTTTGTTTGGTTTTTCTTTCTTAGCGTTGTCAGTTGATCATGAAATCTCAAAATTTTACAACAAAGATAAGAAATTTCTGAAATTTAAAGAAGAATGTTCAAAAACTGGAACAACTGAAGAAGCTATTGCGGTAGGAGATAAAATCGGCTTTAAGACAAGTCTTTTAGCTAAAAATCCACTAAACCCAAATCAAAAAGTTCCTGTCTATTTTGCAAATTTTGTTCTTATGGATTATGGTTTTGGTGCAGTATTTGGATGTCCAGCGCATGATCAAAGAGATTTCGATTTTGCAAAAAAGTATAAACTCGAAATCAATACAGTAGTTAAACCATATGAAGAAAATGATAATTTCAAGGTATCTAAGGAAGCATATTCTGGACCTGGAAAAATAATAAATTCAAGTTTTTTAGATGGTCTTGATGCACCAAAAAATTCTGTAGCTGAAACAATAAAAATTTTAGAGGAAAAAAAAATAGGTAAAAAAAAAATTAATTTTAGGTTAAAAGACTGGGGTGTATCCCGCCAAAGATACTGGGGGTGTCCTATTCCAATTATTTATGACGAAAAAGGTAAAGCGATACCAGTGCCAAAAGATAAATTACCTGTAGAATTACCAGAAAATATCAATTTAAAAGTAAAAGGTAACCCCCTTGATAGTCAAAAAAGCTGGAAGGAAGTTATTATTGATGGAAAAAAATTTACAAGGGAAACGGATACTTTGGATACATTTGTATGCTCATCATGGTATTACTTAAGATTTTGTTCTCCTAAAGAAAAAAATTACGGCTTTAATAAGGAAGATGTGGATTACTGGATGCCTGTTGATCAATATATTGGCGGAGTTGAGCATGCAATTTTACATTTATTATATTCAAGGTTTTTTATGAGAGCTATCAACTTCGAGAATCAAAATTTTAAAATAACAGAACCTTTTCAAAGTTTATTTACACAAGGAATGGTATGTCACGAAACATACAAAGACCAAGATAATAACTGGCTTAGCCCTGAAGAAATAGAAAAAGTTAATAATAAAATTATAAAAAAAGGTAATCCTAATGCAGTCGTTAAAGTTGGTCCTTCAGAGTCAATGTCAAAATCTAAAAAAAATGTTATTGATCCTGAGGATATCATTAATACCTACGGTGCAGATTCTGTTAGATTATTTATTCTATCTGATAGTCCACCAGAAAAAGATGTACAATGGTCGGAACAAGGGATGGCCTCATCTTATAAATTTATTCAAAAATTATGGATTTTGAATACGTTAGTTTTAGATGAAATTAAAAAAAATCACTCAAAAGATGATGATGATGAATTTAAAAAAAAAACAAATTCATTTATTAATAATGTGACTAATAATTTATCTAATTTTACTTATAATAAAATTGTTGCCAATATCCATGAAGTTCATTCATCTATATCAAAATTGATAAAAAAAAAATATTCACCTAAAACAATAATTGATAATTATAAAAAAATATTAATTTGTATGTTGCCAGTTATCCCACATTTTTCTAATGAATGTATAGAATTACTAAAAGACACATCCGGGCTTGAATGGCCAAAAGTTGATAAGCAACTTTTAATAGAAGATAACATTAATTTTGTTGTTCAGATCAATGGTAAAAAAAGAGGTCTAATCAAAGCAGATAGAGGTATTTCTGAGGAAGATTTAATATATTTAATTAAGAAAAACGTTGAAATAAACAAATACATAAAAAATCAAGAGTTTAAGAAAAAAATATTTATTCCAAATAAATTAATAAATATCATAATATAATATAAATGAGAAAATATATTTATATCTTTATATTTATTCCATTTTTAGTATTGAGTTGTGATTACTCACCAATTTATTCTAACCAAGGTAATTATAATTTTTTTATTGAAAAGATTGAATTCGTTGGAGATCCAGAAATTAATAATTTAATAGATAAAAAATTAAAAAAATATCAAACAACAAGAAATGAAAAAAAAATTTCTATTTTTTCAACATCATCGTATAATAAAATCTCTCAATCAAAGAATCTCTCAGGAAAAACAACAAATTATTTAGTAATTATTGAAATAGCTTTTGAAATTAAAAAAGAAGAAAAATTAAATACTTTTAAATTTAAAGAGGATTTTCTAATTAAGAATTTTAATAACAAATTTGAAGGAAGTAATCTAGAAAAGATTAAAAAAGAAAACACTACTAATCTAATAATAAATAGATTGATAAGCCAAATTTCACAAATGTGATGATCTTAAAATATTTTGAATTAAATAAATTAAACTTCGACAATACAAATTTCTTGTTATTTCATGGTAAAAATGAGGGATACAAAGACGAAGAAATTAATAAAATCATAAATAAATTTAAGGTAAAAGTTAAAAAGTACGATGAGAAACAAATAATTGATAACACTGAAGAATTTTTCGCGAACAATCTCAATAAATCATTATTCGATGATGATAAAATTATCATAATAAATAGGAGTACAGATAAAATAATTAATATTATTGAAGAATTAATTAATAAGAATATAGAAGATATAATATTTATATTAAATTCAGAGACTTTAGATAAAAAATCTAAACTCAGAAACTTTTTTGAAAAATCAAAAAATAAATTGATATCTATTGCATTTTATCCTGATAATTTTGAAACTCTTATAAGGCTTGCTCGGCAAACATTAAAAGAAAGAAAGATATTGTTATCTAATGAATGTATTAGCGTTTTAGTGAATAAATGTGCTAGTGACAGAAAAAATCTATTAAATGAAATAGAAAAAATTGAACTTTATTTAAAAGACAAAAAAAAAATAACTAATGAAGAAGTTTTTAAAATCATTAATCTTTCAGAAAATCATAGCGCAAATGAATTAATTAATAGTTGTTTAGTTAAAAATCAAAAAAAATTATTTAATATCCTTAACGATAATATTTTTACAAATGAAGATTGTATTGTTATTATTCGAACTTTACTCAAGAAAACAAAAGATCTTCTAAATCTTGTAACCCAATTTCACTTAAATAAAAATATTAATGCAACAATAGATAGTGCAAAACCACCAATTTTTTGGAAAGACAAAAGTATTATAAAAGATCAAATAAATATGTGGTCAGTCAATGAATTAAAAAATTTGATTATAGAAATAAATGACATTGAGTATCAAATAAAGAAAAATTCGGTCAATTCAATAAACTTAACAACAAACTTTTTACTAGAAAAATCGGCATAATTTTTTTAATAATTATTTTTTATTATATCAATTAGTTTATTTAATTGATCACTGTCATGAAATGAAATTGTAATTGAGCCTTTATTTCTTTTATTACTTTTTATTGATACGTTAAGTCCAATTTTATTAGAAATAGTTTCTTCAAGATTTTTTATATTTGGATCTTTATATAAATTTATTTTTTTAGATTTTTTAAATAATTTTACAAAATTTTCTGATTGTCTTACGGATAATTTCTTTTCTATAATCTTACTAGCGATAAAACTCGCGTTATCTAGACCAACAAGAATTTTAGCATGACCGGGCGTGATTTTTCTTAGTTCAAGATAGCTAAGAACATCTGCTGGTAGATTCAGTAATCTTAAGGAATTAGTAATATAACTTCTGCTTTTACCGATAAATTTGGAAACTTTTTCTTGATCATAGGAAAATTCGTCGATTAATCTTTTATATCCCTGAGCCTCTTCTAAGGGATTTAAATCATGTCTTTGCACATTTTCAACTATGGCAAACTCAAGTGATTTCAAATCATCCGCTTCAGTAACTACTACTGGGATATCATGCAAACCAGCCTTTCTTGCCGCAAGCCATCGTCTCTCTCCTGCAATAATCTCGTATTTAGAGTTATCAGAATTTGATTTTCTTACAATGATTGGCTGAATCACACCTCGTTCTTTTATTGAATTAGTCAGATCTTGTAAATTTTCTTCCTCAAAAACTTTTCTTGGTTGAAATTTATTTGGAATGATATCACTCAATGAAAGTTTATTAGTTTTTGCCTCTACTCTAGTTTCGCCGATTAAAGATGATAAACCTCGACCTAAACCTTTTTTTATTTGTGAATTCATTATGCGGCACTCCCCATTTTATTTTCTTGTTCTATGAATTCATCAGTAAAATTGTAATAAGATTTACTACCTGGACAACTTTTATCATATATAAGGACAGGTACACCATGAGAAGGTGCTTCAGATAATCTGACATTTCTTGGTATCACTGTTTGATAGACTTTATCTTTAAAATAATCACGTGCCTCTTGTTCTACCTGAGAAGACAACTTATTTCTTCTATCATACATTGTTAAAAGTATTCCTTGAATTTCTAAAGACGGATTAAGATTTACCTTTATTCTATCAATCGTCTTCATGAGTTGTGTCAGTCCCTCTAATGCAAAAAATTCTGTTTGAAGGGGAACTAAAAGAGAGTTTGATGATACTAGAGCCATTACTGTTAGTAAACTTAAGGAGGGAGGACAATCAATAAGCACATAATCATAAAGTCCTCTAGAATCGTTTAAATAAGCGGTTAATTTGCTCTTTAAAATGAAAGCTCTATCGCTATCACCAGCTGTTTCGACTTCTAAACCTGACAAATCTACATTGGATGTTATCAAATCGAGATTTTCAAATTTTGTCTTCTTAATAACATTCGAAATTGACATTGTTCCATTTAAGATTCCATAAATTGTTTGATCTGATTGATCAGTATTAGATAATCCTAACCCAGTGGTAGCATTTCCTTGAGGATCTAAATCAATAACTAAAATTTTTTTATTTTGTTGAGTTAAAGCTGATGCCAAATTAATTACTGTAGTTGTTTTTCCAACTCCACCCTTTTGATTTATTATTGAAATTATTTTCACAAATTTTTTTTTTTAATCATTTTAATGTTGATTATAAATGAGTCGGCGCTAGTTATGCTTTTTTTTTCTTTATAATCCAAATCCCAAATTTTTAAGGACTCACTTAAAATTTTTCTGCCACTTTTTCCCATAAATAAGATTAGATTATTGAATTGACTAAAATTTTCATTTACTAGATCCAAAATTATGGGCATAGGTTTAAATGCTCTTGAAATTATGGTTCCAGTTTTAATGTTTTTAAGTGTAAATATATCTTTTTGAATAATTTCTGTATTTAGGTTTAATTTTTTTGAAACATCTCTTAAAAAAACACATTTGTGATGACTTTTTTCATAAAGATTTATTTTTAACGAATTTTTCATGGTTTTCATGACAATTGCTATAACAAGTCCTGGCATCCCGCCCCCTGTCCCTAAATCACAGATTGTATTACTATTTAAATCAATAAAATCAATTATTTGTGCTGAATCCATTATATGTCTTTGCCGTATTTCCTTTATTTCAGCTGTTTTTTTACTAATTATGTTAATTTGATCGTTTTTTTGCTTTATCATTGAAATTAAACTCTCAAGCTCAGAACAGGTTTCACGTGAAACTTTAGGGATTGGGATTTTTGAATAAAAATTTAAAATTGAGTTATCCATTAAGCTATATGCTTAATAGACTTTCTTTTGACATGTGACAACAAAATATATACTGCTGCTGGTGTAATTCCGTCGATTCTAAGCGCCTGACCCATAGTTTTAGGCTTAATTTCTTTGAATTTCGCTTTCACCTCGTTAGATAAACCAGAAAATTGGTCGTAATCAATATTATCAGGTATAGTTAGATTCTCATCTCTTTTAAAAGCCAGGATATCTGCTTTTTGCTTTTTTAAATATCCTCTATAATGAGAATTAATCTCTATTTGCTCGTCTATATCTGCACCATGATCTACAATTTCAGGCCATATATCTCTAATTTTACTCATATTAACCGTTCTTTGGGTTAAAATCTCCTCAGCTGATCGAAATACGCCATCTTTAGCTATTTTAATACCAAATTTTTCAGCTCTAGTAGGAGAAATATTCAGATTAGACATCTGCATTGATATTTTGCTTAATTTTAGGAATTTATCCTCAAATATCACTTTTCTAAGGTCAGAAATTAATCCGATATTAATTCCCTTATGAGTAAGTCTTAAATCAGCATTATCTGATCTCAGGCTTAATCTGTATTCAGCTCTTGATGTAAACATTCTATAAGGCTCAGCAACACCCTTGGTAACTAAATCATCTATCATCACCCCGATATAAGCATCAGATCTATCAAGGATAAAAGGCTCCATTTTTCTTAACGATAGGGCAGCATTAATTCCAGCTATAAGTCCTTGTGCTGCAGCCTCTTCATAGCCTGTAGTTCCGTTAATTTGACCCGCAAGGTATAGATTCTTTATTTTCTTTGTTTCTAGTGTCAAAAAAAGTTCTCTAGGATCAATATAATCGTATTCTATAGCATATCCAGGACGTATTACATTAACATTCTCTAAACCACTGATATTATTAAGTATTTCTTTTTGAACAACTTCAGGTAGTGAAGTTGATATACCATTTGGATAAATTGTATGATCATTAAGGCCCTCTGGCTCTAAAAATATCTGATGTCTTGTCTTATCAGCAAATTTTACAATCTTATCCTCTATTGAAGGACAATATCTTGGACCTACACCCTGTATGTTACCAGAATACATTGCACTTTTAGATAAATTCTTTTTAATAATTCTATGAACCTTTTCATTAGTATAAGTCATCGAACAAGATACTTGTTTGTTTAAATTTTTTTTTGTTAAGAAAGAAAAAAAGTAAGGATCATCATCTGCAGATTGTTTTTCCAATTTTTGGAAATTAATAGTTCTAGAATCTAACCTTGGTGGTGTTCCAGTTTTTAATCTGCCTATCTTAAAATTATATCTCTTTAACTGTTCACTTAAACCAGTGCTTGGCTTTTCATTAAATCGACCAGCCGGAGTTTTCTCATCACCAATATGTATCAAACCATTTAAAAATGTGCCAGTTGTAAGTATTAACTTGTTACAACTTACCTTATTACCTTTTAGGGTTAAAAATCCTTTTATTTCATTATTGTTAAAAATAAATTTAATTACAGGGTCCGAAAAAATCGTTAAGTTACAATAGTTTACAAGTTTTTCTTGCATAAATTTTCGATAAAGTGATCTATCAGATTGAGTTCTTGGTCCTCTTACTGCTGGTCCTCTGCTTCTGTTTAACAGTCTAAACTGTATTCCAGACTTATCAGCTACCTCACCCATAACCCCATCTAAAGCATCAATTTCTCTCACCAGATGACCTTTTCCTAAACCACCAATGGCAGGATTACATGACATTTCTCCTATAGTATTTTTATTATGGGTAAATAGTGCGGTGTTAACACCAAGCCGAGCAGATGCTGCAGCTGCTTCACAGCCTGCATGGCCACCTCCGATTACTACTACATCAAAAGATAAATCTTTTTTCATGACTTAAATTTATATTCGAATTAAATATTTACAAGATTTCTATTCTTTTTATATTAAATACTATTTATCAGGGTAAATTGGCAATAATGGATGAAAGTTAGGTTATTTCTTTTATTTTCCTATGCAAAAATCATTAAAAATACTACCTAATATCTCTTCAACATCAACTTTTCCGACTATCATACCAAGATGACGTGCTGCAAGTCTTAAATCTTCGGCTGCTATGTCAAAATCTTCAACTTCTTTTTTTTGATTAAATCTTTTTAAATGAGACACACATTGCTCAAGATGTTGTCTATGTCGTTCTCTAGTAATAAGAATATCATCACTTGTTATGAATTTATTTTTTAATGCGTTTTTTATTTTTTGAATTAGTTTATCAACATTCAAATTATTTTTTATTGATATTAAGACATGATTTATTCTGTTTATTTCTGGATCAATATCTTTTTCTAAAAGATCAGATTTATTTAAAACCAAAATCGCATTATCGTCTAATAAACCCTTCAAAGTATCAGTAAAATCAGTGTTTTTGGCATCTACCACTACTAGTTTCAGGTCTGCTTCTTCTGCTCTGTTTAGAGATAATTTAATGCCTTTTTTTTCAATTTCGTCTACAGATTCTCTTATACCGGCAGTATCAGAAACTATTACTGGATAACCATCTATATTAAGATGAGTTTCTATAACATCTCTTGTTGTTCCAGCGATTTCAGAGACTATTGCAACATCTCTATTAGATAAATAATTTATTAAGCTAGACTTACCAGCATTAGTTGGTCCTAGAATTGCAATTTTAAATCCTTCCCTAATTCTTTCTCCTACTTTTTGGTCATTCAAAATCTTTTCTATATCTTTTAAAACTTCATCGGTATCTTTTTTAATTTTATTTAGAATATCTTTTGGCAAATCTTCATCTGGAAAATCTATTTTAGCTTCAACGTGAGATAAAATTTGTAACAGCTTTTCTCTCAATGAATTAAATTTATCCGCTGAGCGTCCACTCATAATTTTGACTGCTTGTTTTCTCTGAATTTCAGTTTCAGCAGAAATTAAATCAGCTACACTTTCTGCTTTTAATAGATTAATTTTACCATTTTGAAATGCAAGTTTTGTGAATTCTCCTGGTTCAGCAATTCGACAATTTTCAATATTTGAGATATTCATGTGAATAGCATCAATTACAGCCTTACTTCCATGTACCTGTATCTCGGCCATATCCTCGCCTGTGTAGCTCTCAGGACCAGGAAACCACAAAACTATTCCTTCATCTATAAGTTCAGAAGTATTGATATTGTTTATTTTCCGAAGAGTTGCTTCTCTAGGCCTTGGAACATCTTTATTTGTTAATAATTTAATTACCTTCATAGTATCAGGTCCAGAAATTCTTATAATTGCAACTCCAGAAACGCCTGGACCAGTTGACAAAGCATAAATCGTCATAAAATTTATTTAATTATATATTTTTTCTAAAGATTTAAAAAAATGGTTTGAAAATTTCTTTTGATCAAACAAAGGAGAACTCAAAGCATTATCAAAAACGAAATCACGTAACTTTTTAAGATTTTCAACATTTTTTTCTAAACTCACTGCAATATTTATATAATCATTTTCATTTTCAGCAATTAATTCCTGTAGGTTAAGATTTTTATTGATAGACTCACCACTTCTTGAGTTATAATTAAATCCTTTCATCGTAAGTACAGGAACACCCATCCAGATTGCCTCAAAGGATGTAGTAACACCATTATAGGGAAAAGTATCTAATGCAATATCTATTTTATTATACTGGTTTAAGTGATCCTCAAAATTTCCTTTAAAAGGCAAAAATTCAACAGAATTTATAACATCATTTTTCTTAAATTTTTCAGCCATTGCAGTTCTAAAAGTGGCGCCGGAGGATTTTAAAATTAATCTTGAATTTTTGACTTGTTTCAATATTTTTGACCAAACGTATATAACTCTGTCATTTATTTTATTATAATTGTTGAAGGAACCAAAAGTTATAAATTTATTTTCAGTTATTGGAGCTGATTTCTGTAATCTTGGTATGTCAAAACCAGAATGACAATTCCAAATATCTTCCATGTATAAAATTTTTTCAGAGTATAGTTTTTTTTCATCTTCATAGATCAAATTTTTATCTACAATTATATAGTCCATTTCTTTAATTCCGGTTGTGTTCTGAAAACCACACCAAGTTATTTGTATTGGGGCTAATCGATTTTTATAAAGAGACAATCGATGGTTAGATATAAGCCCCATCAGATCAATTAAAATGTCAATTTTGTCATTTCTAATAAGATTTATAACGTCAATATCGCCCATATCTACTATATTAATCATCTTATCTACATAATTTCTAAATTCCTGTGTGGTTTCGTCTTCCTGATGTTTTTTACAACCAGTATAAATGTTTATATTAAATTTGTTCTTATCATAGTTACATAAAACTGTTTTTAAAAAATGAGTAACAGAATGTTTTGATCTTATATCAGCAGAGTGAAAACCAATATTAATTTTTTTTCTATTTGAACCACTAATTTCAATTAATTTATTTTGAGGGTAAGTAATTAATTTTTGATCAAGGATTTTGGAATATTCTAAAAATTTTTTTTGATCCCAGTTATAAATAAAACTTTGATAATAAATATATGATGCCAAAGCATCAATACTGGAGGTTTCTTTTTCAGCGATTTGATTAAGGTAATAGATAACCTTTTCTATATCTACATTACGGACTAATGCTCTCACTAAAGCTCTTGTAAGCTCATCATTTTTTTCAAAATAATCTTTATTATCATTATAATATAAGAAAATTTCCTCGAGAATCTTGCCTGTTAAATTTATTTCATTCGATTTGAATTCGATATCAAAAAGATCAATAGAAGCATTTATAAAATTTCTTAAAGCGTTAAAAGAATGTTCGGTTTTTTTTTTATCTTTTAAATATGCTGTTCTAAAATCAATTATTGCACTTTTTAAAGTTACTTCAGATTTATCAGATAGTAGTTTGCACACCCCAGATAAATTAATTAATCCTGAATTTAAATTTTTCTTATCAATATTTTGTATAATTGATAAGATTTTTGTATATTTTTTCTCTTCAAAAAGTTTTTGAAAATTGATTTTTTCGTTCATCCTCTAATTGCCAAAAAATTTATTATAACAATTTCCAATACTCTAGGACCAGTAGATAAAGCATAAATAGTCATAGATAAAATTATTTAATTATATAATTTTTCCAAACTAGAAAAAAATCCATCTGAAAATTTCTTTTTATCAAATAAAGGTGTCTTTGAAACGTTATCATAAATATTTTTTCTTATCTTAATCAACTCTTCTGTGTTTAGAGCTAAATTAACAGCTTTTTTTATATAGTCTTCTTTATCATTACCAATTAGTGAGACAAGATTTGCATTTTTATTTATGGATTCACCACATCTTGAATTTGAATTGTGACCTTTCATTGTGACTACCGGAACACCCATCCAAATTGCTTCAAATGAGGTTGTAACTCCATTATAAGGAAAAGTATCTAAAGCTATATCGATGTCTTTATAAGTTTCTAAATGATTTGAAAATTTTTTTTTAAATGGCAAAATAATTACAGATTCTAATACACCATATTTATCAAATTCTTCTTTGAACCTTTCAGTTGATATAGGAAATGATGTTTTCAACATTAATTTTGAATTTTTAACTTTTTTCAATATCTTTGACCAAACTTGAATTACATCGTCATTTATTTTTCTAAAGTTATTAAATGATCCAAATGTAATAGATTTTTTTGAAATTGATGGCGCTGAATTAAATTCTCTTTTACTATCATAGCCATAATGACAATTCCAAATTTCAGGTAAATAAATAATTTTCTCAGAATAGTATTTTTCCTCATCAGGTTTAATTAAATTTCTATCAGCAATTAAATAATCCATTCCCGAAAGCCCAGTTGTATTTGGATATCCACACCAGGATATTTGAATAGGCGCAACACGATTTTTAATCAACGTCAATCTATGGTCTGAAGTTAGTCCATTCAGATCAATAATAATATCAATCTTATCTTTTCTAATTTTATTAATAACTTCAATATCTTTTAAACTTTTTATTTCATGTATATTAAAAACTTTGTCTTCAAATTCTTTAATTGTATCATCTTTCTTAAAATTATTGTTATAAATGAAAATGTTATATTTTTTTTTGTCATAAAAATTAATTACTGTTTTCAAAAAATAGACTACAGAATGTTTCCCCCTAATGTCAGACGATATGAATGCTATATTTAATTTGTCATTTTTGTTATTTATAATTTTTTCTAACCCATCATTTTTGTGTATAGGAACTAAATCACTAATCTTTTTTGAATTATTAAGAAATTCTTCCTGACTCCAACCAAAGATATAATTTCTAAAAAAGATAGATGCTATTAAGGCGTCTATGTTAGAACTTAAATCAAAAACTTTTTTATAATGTTTAATAATGGTTTCTGTGTCTGAAGTACGTAAAATAACTTTTGAAAAGTTGTACATCAAGACTTTATTTGTTTCAAAAAAACTTTTGTTTTTTTGGTAGAAAAAATATATATCGTCAAAGAAATTTTTTTTTAATTCATTTTCATTTTCTCTAAATTCATTATCAAAATGAATTACAGAGGTACTTATTAAATTTCTTAGTGGATCAAATAATTTTTCTGTTACTGTTTCTTTCAAACATGAATTTTTAAAATCTTGTATTGCAGATTTCTCGGTAGCAGATGATTTACCCCTCAGCATTCTTGCAACACCGCAGAGATTTAATAAACTGGGTGTTTTATCTTTTTCTTCAAGTTCATTTTCAATTATTGAAACAATTAAAGAATATTTTTTTTCTTGTAATAATTTTAAAAAATTAGTGCTCTTTGTCTCCATAATGTCCAATTATATATTTATTGGATAACATTATTATTTTTTTTGAATAAAAATAGTTTTTTTTTGTATTTTTTAACTCTCTGTATATTTAGACTAGATTTATGAAGGTTTGTTCATCGAATTAAAAAATTCAGAATTATTTTTTGTGTCTTTTAATTTTGAACTAATAAATTCAATAGCATCCATAGTACCCATTGGTGCAATTATTCTTCTTAGAACATTCATTTTCTGAAGATCATTCTTTTCAAAAAGCAGTTCCTCTCTTCTTGTTCCCGATTTAGTAATATCTATTGCAGGATAAATTCTTTTATCTGCAATCTTTCTATCTAATACTGTTTCACTATTACCTGTACCTTTAAATTCCTCAAAAATTACCTCATCCATTCTGCTACCTGTATCAATTAAAGCGGTAGATATTATCGTTAAAGATCCTCCTTCTTCTATATTTCTAGCTGCACCAAAAAATCTTTTAGGTCTCTGAAGAGCATTGGCATCTACACCACCTGTTAAGACTTTTCCAGAACTTGGTATTACTGCATTGTATGCTCTACCCAATCTTGTAATTGAGTCCAATAATATCACTACATCTTTTTTATGTTCTGTTAATCTTTTTGCTTTTTCAATAACCATTTCTGCAACAGCAACATGACGCTGTGCTGGTTCGTCAAAAGTTGAACTTATAACTTCTCCTTTAACGGTTCTTTGCATATCGGTAACTTCTTCAGGTCTTTCATCAATTAATAAAACAATCAAATAACACTCAGGGTAATTTTTGGCAATCGAATTAGCTATGCTTTGTAAGATCATTGTTTTTCCAGCCTTAGGTGGTGAAATTATGATAGATCTCTGACCTTTACCAATAGGACTGACTAAATCTATCAATCTGGGGGTTAAATCTTGTTTTTTATCAGGTTTTGTAATTTCAACCTCCATAATTAATTGCTTATCAGGATAGAGCGGGGTTAGGTTATCAAATGCTATTTTGTGTCTAGATTTATCTGGTTCTTCAAAATTAATTTTGCTAACTTGAAGTAAAGCAAAATATCTCTCACCTTCTTTAGGTGCTCTAACTGGTCCCTCTATGGTATCACCAGTTCTTAATCCGAATTTTCTGATCTGACTTGGACTTACGTATATATCGTCGGGTCCTGGGAGATAATTTGACTCCATTGCTCTCAAAAAACCAAAACCATCTTGCAATAGCTGTAAAACTCCGGCTCCAGTAATTTCTTCTTTTTCTGCAACTTTTTTTAAAATGGCAAATAGTATTTCTTGCTTTCTAAGCGTGCTGGCATTTTCTATGCCCAATTCTTCTGCTTGAGTAATAAGCTGTTCTGATGATTTGAGTTTGAGTTCTTGTATGTTCATGGGTTTATTATTAAGGACTTAATAATGATACTAATATATATACTAATTTAAATTATTCAACCCTAGATAGGTTTAAAAATTACAATAAAAATGATCAAAATAAGCAATAATGTAGGAATTTCATTAATGTATCGATAATATTTAGAAGAGTGTTTATTCGTATCTAGTTTAAATTGACCTAAAACTCTTCCTAGATAAAAATGATACAAGGTTAGTGAGACAACAAAAATAAGTTTTAAAATCATCCACTTTTGGCCTAATTGCTGAAAACCTATTTCATGTATCAGTATTAAACCAAATATCCAAGAGAGCGTCATTGCTGGGGTCATAATGTAAAAAAAAAGTTTTTTTTCCATGACTTTAAATATTTCTGTTACTAATGGTTTATCGTTGTTTTCTGAATGATAAACAAAAATTCTCGGAAGATATAAAAGTCCAGCCATCCAAGAAATAACTGCTATTAAATGTAAAGATTTGAAGAGCAAATAAGTATTCATAAATTACAGGCTTTTTTGAACTAACGATTTTAATAATGCTATATGATCATCACTATCATTTAAACACGGCACCATATCGAAATTTTCACCACCAGACTCTAAGAAAGTTTCTTTACCTTGAATTAAAATTTCCTCCAAAGTTTCAACACAATCTGAGGAGAAACCTGGGCATATTGCAAGAACATTCTTTTTGCCCTCTCCAGGTAATTTTTCTAATGTTTTGTCTGTGTAGGGCTCGAGCCATTTTTGAGGACCAAATCTTGATTGAAAAGTTGTTTTAAGCTCTATGGATTTAAACTTTTCTGAAATCAATCTAGTAGTTTTTTGGCAATAGCAATGATACGGGTCTCCTTTATCAAAGTATTTTTGCGGTATACCATGATAAGAAACCAAAATTAAATCTGGTTTCCAGTTAATTTCTTTTATCTTTTTATTCAGTGAATTTACCAAAGCATCGATGTATTGAGGGTGTGATTCATAATGTGGTATAATTTTAATAGATGGTTGCCATCTCATTTTCATAAGTGTTCTATATACTTCATCACAAACAGTAGCTGTAGTAGCTGCAGCATATTGAGGATATAATGGGAGTATAACCAAATTTTCACAACCCTTATCGTGCAAATTTTTTATCTTACTTTTAATACTTGGATTTCCATACCTCATAGCAAAGTCTACGACTACATTTTTTTCAGATATTAAATTTGATAATTTGTTTGCTTGTTCTCGAGTATAGTAAAGCAATGGAGAGATATTCTCTTTTTTCATCCAAATTTCTTTATATGCCTTTGCTGTTTTAGAAGGCCTCAAATTTAATATAAAAATATTTAGTATAATTTGCCAAAATATAGGATTAACCTCTATTACTCTTCTATCAGATAAAAACTCCTTTAAATATTTTCTTATATCTAGCCAGCTCGTTGAGTCAGGTGTTCCCAAATTAATTATCAAAACGCCAGTTTTACCAAAATTAACTTGAGGATGATTTTTATTATTTTCCATTTAATAATCTTTTACCGTTTTCACCAAATAATTCATCATCTCCGGGTCTGTTTCAGGTAAAATTCCATGCCCTAAATTGAATATATAAGGGTGATCTTTAAAGATATCTAAATATCTTTTTGCTTCTTTTTTTAAATTTTCTCGATCGGTCAACAAAATTTTTGGATCCATTCCTCCTTGAACAGGAATTTGGACATCTTTTATAATCTCTTTAGGATCAACTTCATAATCGATACAGACGGCATCAGGCTTAACGGTTTCACAATAATCTTTATATCTTTTTATACCTTTGGGAAAACATATGACTGGAATGTTTAAAGATTTAGTATACTCAACCAAGTTTACAGTGGGTTCATAAACATAATTTGGCAAATCTTTTTCATTTAATAATCCGGCCCAACTATCAAAAATTTGGATAATGTGCGCACCGTTTTCAACTTGAAATTTGATATGCACTTTTAAAAACTTTTCAATGATCTCCAAAGTTTTACTTATTAATTTTTTATCTTTAAAAAAATCATCCTTTAAACCCGTCTTTGGTGATTTTTGATTTATCATGTATACTAGAAGGGTCCACGGAGCACCAACAAAACCTATTGTGCTCTTATTTTTTGTAAGAGCATTATTATTAATCAAATTAACAAGCTTATAAACTGGATTTAGTTTCTCAACAAAATTAGTTTCATTCAATTTTAAAATACTATCTAAGTTTAAATTTCCTAATACGGGTCCAATTCCTTTCTTAAACTCAACTTTTTGATTTAATCCATATGGTAGCATTAATATATCTGAAAAAATTATTGCAGCATCTAAATCAAATCTTTTTAAAGGTTGTAGAGTTATTTCTGCTGATAATTTTTCGTTTAAGCATAACTTTATAAAGTCAGGATTTTTATTTCTAATTTCTCTAAACTCTGGCAAATATCTTCCTGCCTGTCTCATAACCCATATAGGTTTTATTGTCGTATTTTTATTTTTTAAAACTTTATAAATTGGAGTCATATTTAAAATATATAATATAAGATTGTAGTATTGTTAGGGAGTGTGAATAATGGTAACTATTTTTTATTAACATTTTATTGACTATTTATTCTTAAATTTATCAATAATTAATAGGTAACTTATAAATTACCCAACCATTTGTATAATTGTTTTTCACGAAATAAATAATGTTGATAAAACCCTTATTTTACAAGCTATTTTAAATAAAAATAAATTTGTTTAATTTTATTAAGATATTACAAAGATATTAACAATATATACATGAGTAATACTTATCAAATATTCTTAATTTCTGATTCTACAGGAGAGACTTTAGATAGAATCTTTTTATCTTTAAAAGCTCAGTTCAAAAACATTGATTATAAAGTTAATTCCTACTCTTTCACACGAACTGAGAATCAAATTTCCAAAATACTCGAAATAGCAGAGAAAAAAGAAAATTCTATTATTTTATATACAATTGTAGACAACAACTTAGCCAAAAATTTAGCTAACTCGTGCAACAAAAAAAGAATTCCTTGCTTCGGGGTTTTAGGTAGTTTGATATTAAATTTTTCAAAATTATTTAATCAAAAAGCATCCCACGAGCCAAGTGGTCAACATGTTTTAGATGAAGAGTACTATAATAGGATTGAAGCTATTCAATATACAATGAACCATGACGATGGAAACTTACTCATTGATATTGAAAAATCCGATATAATTTTATTAGGTGTCAGCAGAACTAGCAAAACACCTACTTCGATATATTTGGCAAACAAAGGCTATAAAACAGCAAACATACCTTTGATAAATCAGAATTCCATACCAAGGAATTTAAAAACAAATCCACAAAATTTTTGTATTATTGGGTTAACGACTGAAGCTGAAAGATTAGTGGAAATAAGAAAAAATCGAATAAATTCTTTAAAAAATCCAAAAGGTCAAGATTATACCAACTTAGATAAAATTAAAAAAGAAGTTGAGGATGCAAAAAATACTTTTAGAAAATATAAATGGCCAACTATAGATGTAACAAGGAAATCGGTTGAAGAAACTGCTGCATCGGTAATAAAAATTTACGAAATTTTTTTAAATAAAAAGAATGGATAAAAGAATTATCTTAGCATCCAAGAGTAAGGTGAGAAAAGAGATTTTGGACAGGAACAATATTACTAATACTGTTGAACCTTCTAATGTTGATGAAGATATTATTAAGTCAAGTTTGTTAAGTGAAAAAGCAAGTCCAGAGATTATCTCAAAAAATCTTGCAGAAATAAAAGCAAATAAGATTAGCATTAAACATCCTGATAAATTAGTATTAGGTGCAGACAGCGTTATAGATTTAGAGGGAAAACTAATATCGAAACCTGAGAATAGAGAAAGCGCTTTAAAAATTCTAAAAGAACTTAATGGCAAACATCATCATTTGATAAGTTCAGTTTGTATATCTAAAAATGGGATGATGATTTGGAACTATACTGATAAAGCTAAATTAACAATGAAAAATTTTACCGAAGAAGAATTAAAACAGTATTTATCTAAAATATCTGATGAGGCCCTTTATGCTTATAATGTTTACCAAATTGAAAGTGAGGGTAGATATTTATTTGCAAGTATCGAAGGCGATGAGGACACAATTATGGGTTTACCAATAAAGAAAATTAAAGAATACTTAAAAATACATGGGCACTAATATGAAAAAATTTTTTGTCATCGGAAATCCAATCGATCATTCTTTATCTCCCAAACTTCAAAACCATTGGTTAAAAGAAAACGATATTGATGCTACATATGATAAAATTAAACTTGAGAATTCCCAAATTAAAGATTTTATTCAAGATATAAAGAATCAAAAAGTAGCAGGTTGCAATGTAACTGTACCTTTTAAAAAAACAGTTATACCTTTTTTAGATAAATTGAGCTTAGAAGCAGAACAGACCCAATCAGTAAACACAATTACTTTTGATAATGATTATCTAATTGGATACAATACAGACATAGCTGGCTTCGATGCTGCAATAAAAAAATTAAATTTTAATATTCTGGGTAAGAAAGTTTTAATTCTAGGGGCCGGTGGTGTGGTATCCTCATTAATTTTGGCTTTAAAAAATATGCGTGTTCAAGAAATAACAATTAGTAACAGGACTAGAGAGAATGCAGAAAATTTAAAAATTTTATTTAATGATCTTAAAATCATAGAATGGGGCAATTTAAATGATTTTGATGTATTAATAAATGCCACAAGTCTTGGTTTAAATAATGAAACAATAAATTTAGATTTTTCAAGTTTAGGGCCCGATAAATTATTTTATGACATAATTTATAATCCTCATGAAACTAATTTTTTGAAAACGGGTAAACAATTAGGTTACAAGACTGAAAATGGAAGAACTATGTTTGTTTACCAAGCTTTAGAAGCATTTAAATTATGGCATAAGATAGAACCAAAAGTTAATTCAGACACATTTAAACTTTTAGATAATGATTAGGATTGGAATTTTAGGAGATATAGGATCTGGAAAAAGTTTTGTGGCCAAATCATTTGGTTATCCAGTATTTAATGCTGATGACGAGGTAGCCAAAATATATAAAAAAAACAGGGTTTGTTTTTTAAAATTAAAAAAATTATTACCAAAACATATTAAGACATTTCCAATTAACAAAACTGAACTAACGAATGCGATTTTAAGCAACAAGAATAATATAAAAAAAATTACAAAAATAGTTCATCCGCTTATAAGAAAAAAAATGAATTTGTTTCTTTTAAAAAATAAAAAAAAAAAACTAGTAATTTTAGATATTCCTTTACTGTTAGAGAGCAAAACTAAAATTAAAAAAATGATTTTAGTTTTTGTTGATGCAAAAAAAACAGATATTTCAAAAAGACTAATTAAGAGAAAAGGATTTAACAGTAAAATCTTAAAGAGATTGAGAGAAATTCAACTTCCAATTGATTACAAAAAAAGAAAATCTCAATATATTATAAAGAATTTTTACACAAAAAAAATTGCAAGAAAAAATGTTAAAATTTTTTTAAAAGAGATTTTAAAATGAGAGAGATTGTTTTAGATACTGAAACCACTGGTATCTCTGTTAAGGAGGGTCATAGAATTGTTGAAATAGGTTGTATTGAACTTGATAATCTAATTCCGACTAAAAATAAATTTCATTGTTATCTAAATCCAGAGAGAAAAGTCTCTGAGAAAGCTTTTGAGGTTCATGGTTATACGGATGAGTTTCTTTCCAAACAAAAAAAGTTTTCAGAAATTGAAGATGAATTTTTAGAATTTATAAAAGATAAAAGACTAATCATTCATAATGCTGAATTTGATTTATCTCATTTAAACAATGAATTAAAAATTTTGGGAAAAAAAAATATTAATAATGAAATAGTAGACACATTAATTTTAGCTAGAGATAAATTTCCAGGATCTCCATCAAACTTAGATGCTTTGTGTAAAAGATATAGAATTGATAATTCAAGACGGACAAAGCACACTGCATTAGTAGACTGTGATCTGTTAGCAAAAGTTTATATAAATTTAATAGATCAAAAGGAACCTACTTTAGATTTTAGTATTCAAGAGAAGATCAATAACGAAAATATCAATAAAAAAATAAATTATTTTAAAAAAGTTATAAAACCAACTGACGAGGAACTAAATAATCATAGTCATTATTTAAAAACACAAATTAAAAAAAATTTTTTTAATTAAAATTTGTTTTATATAACTCTTCAAAATCCACTTTTTTTTCAACTTTAATCGCTGGGTAACCTGAATTATGAAGTAGGTTAACTAGTGTTTTTTCTATATCTGGAAAAATTTCCTTTTGAACTTCAACTAAAACGATTTTTTCTAAAATTTTTTTATCTTTGAGATTTTCATCAACTTGGACAACAGATGTGTATACAAATTCAAAAATTGATTTTTTTACATTTTCTTCTTTATCATAAAATTTAATTGAAGTGTCGATCTCTATTAATCTACTTTTTATTGCTTTTGAATCTATGTTAATTCCCAACTGGTAACGAGAAATGTTGTCTTTTACATACATATACGTTTCAGCATCCGGTGTTTCACTTGACATATCTTTAATATATTTAGCTAAGATTTTATAATTTTTTGTCATCCTCTTTTTCTATTTCTTCATATTCGCCATCAATAAATTTTTCATCTGTTTTTTTTTTAATTTGAAATTTAGATGATAGTATTTTTAAAATAAATTTTCTGCTAAATGGAAATATTATCAAAAAACCAATTACATCTGTAGCAAAGCCTGGAATAATTAGTAATAAAGCAGCAAAAGTTATTGCTGCCCCTGATATTATCTCATAAACAGGTATTTCGTTTTTAACCAACTGCACAAAAGCAGACTTAAGAGTATTCAGACCTTCGTATCTGGCATATATTATCCCTAGTATAGCAGTTACAAATATCAATGTTATTGTAGTTAAAGCTCCAATTTGAGAGCCGATTTTTATAAATAAGTATATTTCGATAACTGGGATCAGTATTATGGCTATTAGAGCTGAGTTCATTTGTCTTTAATTTAATTGCTAGTTGAAATTTTTCAACATAGTAATTACTATCAGGCTATGAATTATAGTTTTGAATACATAGATATCATTCTATTAGCAATGATAGCAGGTTTTATCTTTTTGAGATTGAGAGGTATTTTAGGCAAAAGAACGGGCTTTGAAGGTAAAGTTAATCCACAATTTGAGAACATTTTAAAAAAAGCCCAGCCAGAAAATACAATTAAAATTAAAGAAAATTTTGACGATGAAGCTCAAAAAGAATTTTTAAAAGGTGCTAAAATTGCTTATGAAACAATAATTACTGACTTTAGTGATCAAGATAATAAAATTACTAATAGCAAACCATTATTAAGTGAAAAAATTTATTCTCAATTCAAATCCGCTTTAGTTGACAGAAATAAAAGAGGACATTTTGCTGAAATTACATTCATTGGAATCAATTCAGCAAAAATAAAAGAACATAACAAAATTGGTTCTATTTTGAGAGTAACAGTAGATTTTGTTGCTGAAGTAATAACATGTATAAAAGATAAAGAAAAAAAAATAGTTTCAGGTGATCCAGAGACAATTAAAAAAATTTACGATACTTGGGTTTTCTCAAGAGATACAAAATCAAACAATCCGAACTGGCAACTTGTTGATACTTTAACATAATTGATAACAAAAATTTCAAAGAAAGACAAAAAGGATTGGGAAGATTTTTTAACAAATAAAGATTCTCTAACAAATAAAGATTTACCAAGTTCTAAAAAAAGAATTGAAAAGACAAAAAATTTTGATTTCCACGGTTTTTCTCTAGATGAGGCAAATAAAACAATAAACAAACTAATTAAAGACTCCTATAAAAATGGAGTCAGAAAATTAGTTGTTGTTACAGGAAAAGGTATACACTCAGATAATGAAAAAAATCCTTATACATCTAGAGATTTTGGTATTCTTAAACATTCTATGCCAGAATATATAAAAAAAGATCCAGAGTTGATGAAATTAATTTATGAAATAAAAGAAGCAGATATTAAGGATGGAGGAAGTGGAGCTTTTTATATTTTTCTTAAAAAGAATTAAATCCACTTGAATTTTTTAAAGTATAAATTTTGATAGATCAGTATCTTTAACAAGATTATCAAGATTTTTGTTTATATAGTTTTTATCAATGGTAATTTTTTCACCAGATCTATCAGTTGCTGTAAAGCTGATTTCATCTAAAATTTTTTCAATAATTGTGTGTAGTCTTCTTGCTCCAATATTTTCAACTGTAGCATTAACTTCTGAAGCAATGTTGGCTATTGCATCTATACCATCGTTAGAAAACTCCAGTTCAACATTTTCAGTTTTTAGGAGAGCAACATATTGCTTAATCAAACTGTAATCTGGTTCTTTTAAAATTCTTTTAAAGTCTTCACTTGTTAAAGCTTCCAGTTCAACTCTTATAGGCAATCGTCCTTGTAATTCAGGTAATAAATCTGACGGTTTAGCAAGTTGAAATGCACCCGAGGCAATAAATAAAATATGATCTGTTTTAATAGGACCATATTTAGTATTTACTGTTGTCCCCTCTATTAATGGCAACAGGTCTCTTTGTACCCCTTCTCTTGAGACATCACCACCAACTCTATCTGTTCTTCCGGAAATTTTGTCAATTTCATCTAAAAAGACTATCCCATTATTTTCAGTTGAAATTTTTGCAGCTTTAATAATTTTGTCCTGTTCAATTAATTTATCAGATTCATCGTTTATTAAAATTTCATGAGACTCTTTCACAGTCATCTTTTTCTTTTTTTCTTTAGCACCCATTGATTTTCCAAGCATTTCACCAATATTAATCATGCCAACATTTGCACCAGGCATTCCAGGAATCTCAAAAGAAGTGGAGTTAGAACCTGTATCACTTACTGCAATTTCAATTTCATTATCATCTAAATCACCATTTCTTAATCTTTGCCTAAAACTCTCTCTTGTTGCTGCGCTTGCTTTTTTCCCAACCAAAGCATCTAAAACTTTCTCTTCAGCGAGTTTTTGTGCTTTAGTTTTTACTTCTTTTCTTTTTTTAATTTTTTCCATTGAAATGGCTATTTCAACAAGATCTCTAACAATTTGTTCAACATCTCTTCCAACATAACCAACCTCTGTAAATCTTGTAGCCTCGACTTTAACAAAAGGCGCCTCAGCTAGTTTTGATAATCTTCTTGATATTTCAGTTTTTCCTACTCCAGTTGGACCAATCATTAAAATATTTTTAGGTAGAACTTCATTCTTCATTTCACCCTTAAGAGCTTGTCTTCTCCATCTGTTTCTTAGTGCAACTGCAACTGCTTTTTTTGCTTTATTTTGTCCAACAACAAACCTATCCAATTCTGATACAATTTCTCTTGGTGAAAGAGAACTACCTAAAAACTCCTCTTTTGAGTCTTTCTTATCTGTTGGGTGTAGTTGTGTAACGTTTGATTTATCCATTATATTTTTTCAATTTTAACATTATTGTTTGTAAAAACACAAATTTCTGCTGCAACCTCTATCGCTTTTTTTGCAACTTGTTCAGCACTCATTTCCGTTCCGATTAAAACTTTTCCAGCTGCTAGTGCATAGTTTCCGCCTGAACCAATTCCAATTACATCCCCCTCGGGTTCTAATACATCTCCTGTGCCTGAAATTATATAACTGTTTTCTTTATCACCTATTGCCATTAAAGCCTCGAGCCTTCTTAAATATTTGTCTGTTCGCCAATCTTTTGCTAACTCTACTGCTGCTCTGGATAAATTTCCTGCATGTTTTTCTAATTTTGCTTCTAGTCTTTCGAATAAAGTTAAGGCATCTGCTGTAGATCCAGCAAATCCTGCTACGACACCTCTTTTATCAATTTTTCTTACTTTTGAAGCAGTGCTTTTCACGACTGTATTTCCCATACTCACCTGTCCATCACCCGCAACTACAACTTCTTTGTTTTTTCTAACTAATACTATTGTCGTCATAGCCTATAAATGGATACTAATTTTGATACTTCAAGCCCAAGGTTAGTATTATTGCCATAATTGAATAATATATGTATATCTCTTTCTAATTATGAAGCGTAAAGGTAAAATTAGTCGAAAAACAAAAGAGACCAGTATCAGTGTTGATTTGAATATTGATGGAAAAGGTAAATATAAAATTGATACGGGCATAGGTTTTTTAAATCACATGCTAGAGCAGTTATCTAAACATTCCTCTATTGATATGAATATCAAAGCCAAAGGGGACACTCATATAGATCTACATCACACTACTGAAGATACTGGTATTGCGATAGGTGAGGCTCTAAAGAAAGCTTTGAAAAAATCTGTTGGTATCAGAAGATATGCTCATGCAATGATACCTATGGATGAAACTTTATCGCGTGTAGCTCTTGATATTTCTAATAGACCTTATTTGATTTGGAATGTTAAACTTAAAGTAGAAAAATTAGGAGAAATGGATACTGAACTTTTTAAAGAATGGTTTCAAGCATTTTCACAAGCTGCTGGAATTACTTTACACGTTGAGAATATTTATGGTGATAACAGTCACCACATAATAGAGTCTTGCTTCAAAGGTTTAGCAAGATCATTACGAGCTGCATTAGAGATAGATCCAAGGAATAAAAAAACAATTCCTTCTACAAAAGGTTCTTTATAAGTTTAATGAAAGTCACAATTGTTGATTATAACTCGGGCAATATTAGCTCGGTGATAAACTCTTTTAAAGAAGTTGCCAAAGACAAAGTGAATATCGAGGTTACTTCAGATTTAGGAAAGATTAAATCAAGTGATAAATTAGTTTTACCAGGACAGGGCTCATTTAAAAGTTGTGTAGATGCTTTAAATAAAATTGATGGTCTAACGGAAACTCTCAATGAATTTGCAATAAACAATAAAAAACCACTTCTTGGAATTTGTGTAGGTTTGCAAATGTTTGCGGATGTTGGTTATGAGGAAACTGAAACAAAAGGATTAGGTTGGATATCTGGAAGAGTGTCAAAAATAGATAATCAAAATGGAAAATATAAGCTTCCTCATATTGGTTGGAACCAGATAAATATTATTAAAGATAGCAAGATTTTTAAGGATATTAAAAATAATTCTCATATGTATTTTGTGCATAGTTATGAATTTGTACCAAATGATAACAGTGTGATTGTAGCAACAACAGATTATTCCTCAAATATTGTTTGCTCCGTTGAAAAAGAAAATATTTTTGGGACCCAATTTCACCCAGAAAAGAGTGATAAAATAGGATTAAAGATAATTGATAATTTTATAAATTTATAAATGAAAATATTTCCTGCAATAGATATTAAAGATAAAAAGTGTGTAAGATTAGTTAAAGGAGATTTTGACAACAAAACTGAGTATGAAATATCTCCAATTGAACAAGCAGGAAAATTTAAAGATCAGGGTTTTAAAAATTTACACATAGTTGATTTAGATGGTGCTTTGACTGGTGTAACAGTGAATTTAGATATTATTAAGGATATAGTTGGCAAATTTAATTTAAATGTTGAGGTAGGTGGCGGTATTAGAAGTATTGATAGTATCATAGAATACATTGATGTTGGTGTTGAGAAAGTAATTTTAGGAAGTGCTGCTATTAAAGACAAAAATTTTTTAAAAGAAGCATGTGTAAAATTTCCAGACAAAATTGCCCTAGGTTTAGATGCTAAAGATGGTTATTTGTCAGTATCTGGATGGAAAGAAAATTCTAATCAATTAACTTTAAATTATTTAAAGGAAGTTAATGACTATGGTGTTAGTAGATTAATTTATACAGATATAAATCGAGATGGCATGAAACAAAGTCCAAATTTTGATGAAACATCAAGAGTTGCAGATGTCTCAAACTGTCCTGTCATTATATCAGGTGGAGTTTCATCAATAGATGATATTAAAAAAGCCAAAACTTTAAGAAATATTGAGGGCATTATAGTTGGAAAAGCAATTTACGATGGTGATATCAAATTAACAGATTTAGCAAAGGAGTTAAATTAAATGAAGTCATTTGATTATTTAAGTCTTTATCTTATTGTAATTATATTGTGTTCTGTAAGTGTAAATTACCTTTACAGAATATATTTTTAAAAATGCTAAAAAATAGAATAATTCCTTGTTTGGACGTTAAGAATGGACGTGTTGTTAAAGGAATAAATTTTGTAGATTTAAAAGATGCAGGAGACCCTGTTGAACAAGCAAAAATTTACAGTGACGGTGGGGCAGATGAAATTTGTTTTCTAGACATAACTGCATCTAATGAAAATAGAGATACAATTTATGATGTTGTAGAAAGAACTTCAAAGAAGTGCTTCGTACCTCTAACTGTTGGTGGTGGAGTAAGAAGTATAGATGATATCAATAAATTATTAAATTGTGGTGCCGATAAAGTATCTATTAATACCGCAGCTGTTGAAAATCCAAAAGTTGTTTTAGATAGTTCAAAAAAGTTTGGATCCCAATGCATTGTTGTAGCTATTGATGCAAAAAAAAATGGAGATAAGTGGGAAGTCTTTACACATGGGGGAAGAAATAATAGTAGAATTGATGCGTTAGAGTATGCCAAAAAAATGGAAGATAGTGGGGCAGGAGAATTACTTGTAACATCGATGGATAGAGATGGAACACAAATAGGTTATGACGTCGATTTGATGAATAAAATTGCATCAAAAGTAAACATACCTTTAATTGCCTCAGGAGGTGTTGGTAATCTAGATCATTTGGTTGATGGAATTAAGTTAGGAAATGCAAGTGCAGTTTTAGCAGCCTCAATATTTCACTATGGAAAGCATTCAGTGCGAGAGGCTAAGGAATATTTGGACTCAAAAGGGATTCCTGTTAGAATTTAATATGCTAAGTACTCTAGAAAACCTATTTAAACTAGCGCGTGAAAGAAAAGAAAAACCAATTTCTGGTTCTTATACCAATGAACTATTATCAAACAAATCACTAAGCAAGTCAAAAATTTTAGAAGAAATAAATGAGTTGATTGAGGCTGTAGATAAAGACACCAACAAAATTCATGAAGCTGCTGATGTATTTTATCATTTGATAATTTATCTTGAGGCGCATAATATTAAGATTGAGGATATAGAAAAAGAACTAGAAAAAAGAAGGAAATAAAATGAGTAAGATTAAAATTGTTTTAGTCTTTTTATTGTGTTTCGGTCTTTATAAAGGCTATGTTGCTTTTTCTGAATTTGAAATTGGTGTTTCCGATCGAGTTGCAGAGCTAAAATTGAATGAAGATATAGAAAAACAAGGAGAAGTCATAGCACTTTTGATGTATTTAGGCGATCCGCTAGAATTAAAAGAACATTTATTAGTTGAAAAAGAGTCCAAATGTTTAGAGATGAAGCAGATAGCTGAGGAAACATCTTTTGCATATTATGAATGTGCTGTTGTTGACGCTAATTTAAAAGGTGGAAAAATTATTAGTATAAATGCAGAGTTAGAGATTTTATAATGACTTATGATAATAATAATATTTTCGCAAAAATTTTAAGAAATGAAATTCCTTGTAAAAAAATTTATGAGGACGAGTTTGTCTTGTCTTTTTATGATATAAATCCCCAAAAGAAAATTCATGCACTTGTTATACCAAAAGGAAAATATGTTGATTTAGATGATTTTGCAAATAATGCCTCTAATGACGAAGTTGTGGGTTTGATAAAGGGCATTAATTTAGTTGCTAAAAAATTAAATATTTCTGTTGATACTGGAAAAGGTTACAGGGCACTCGCAAATATAAGTGAGCATGGTGGACAAGAAGTACCTCACTTACACTTTCATTTATTTGGGGGTGAGAGGGTCGGGAAAATGGTCCAATGAGCTTAAAAGTTAAAAGAAATTATCTGGAAATTTATTCAATTGATGACTTAATTGATGTAAAAATAATTCCAAAAGAATTTAAGATTGAACTAATTGATCCACCAAACTTTCAGCTAAATAAGTTTTTTTACAAAAATATAGGTAAAAATCATCGTTGGACCGATAGATTATCGTGGAATGATGATCAATGGATCAACTACACAACAAATAAAAATCTTAAGACTTATATTCTAAAAAATAAGAATGATCTTGCTGGTTATTTTGAATTAATACTTCATCGTAATGACAATGAGGTAGAGATGGCTTATCTTGGTTTATTAGAGGAATATCATAATAAAAAACTTGGATCTTATTTATTATCTATAGCAATCAAAGAATCGTTTTCACAAAAACCCCGAAGGGTGTGGGTGCACACCTGTTCTTTAGATCATAAGAACGCTCTAAATAACTATTTGTCTAGAGGAATGAAGGTTTTTATGACAGAAACAGTTCAAATTTAAATATTATTAATTTTTTAATCAGAACTTGGTAACTCAAATTTTTTATTTTCAATTTTCTGATTAATCAAAATAGATGACAAATAAACAATATTAAGATTTTGATACAAATCTACAGTTTGCCAACCTTTTAAATTTAGTGTTTTTTTATCAAAAAAAAGAATTATTTCATTCTCATCTTTAAAAAATTTGAAAGCTATAATATTTTTATCTGAGTAATAACTCTCTGATTTACTTATCTCATTCAACAAAAAATTTTTATCTAATACAAGATTTAAGGGAGTTTTTTTTAAAGGATATATGTAATAGCTTGAAACGGTCTTAATAACAAATGATGTGCCATTTGAAACTAAAATTTTTTTATTACTCAAATCATATTTACAAAAAATTTTCTTCGGATATTGTAAAATACAATTACCTTTCTCAATTTTATCGTTTATGTTTTGTTCAAAATTAAATGATATATTCTTAATAAACTTAAGTTTCTTGATTATATCGTTTTTAATTGAAGCAAAGCTTTCATTTGTTAAAAAAAAAAAGAATATTAGAATTAAATAATTTCTCATTTTAGAACATCGCGTTTTCCAACATGGTTAGCTTTACTCACAATTCCTTCCTCTTCCATCATGTCAACAATCCTTGCTGCTCTATTGTATCCGATTTGTAATTTCCTTTGCAAAAATGATGTTGACGCTTTTCCCTCTGATTTAATAATTTCTACTGCATCGTTATATAATTCATCTTTGTCACCCTGATTTTTTGAATTTTCAATCATTTCTTTCTCATCAACAAAATCTAAAATTTCATCGATATAATCAGGTTCAGCTTGAGATCTTATGTAATTATTAATTTTTTCAATTTCATTTTCAGATACATAAGGCGCGTGAATTCTTACTACTTTGTTTGCTGATGACATAAACAGCATGTCTCCCTTCCCTAATAATTGTTCAGCACCTTGTTCACCCAAAATAGTTCTACTATCAATTTTCGAGGTGACTTGAAATGATATACGAGTTGGAAAATTCGCTTTAATAGTACCCGTTATAACATCGACACTAGGTCTTTGAGTTGCCATTATTATATGTATTCCTGCTGCTCTGGCCATTTGTGACAATTTTTGTATGTAGTTCTCTATTTCCTTTCCAGCAACTAACATTAAATCAGACATCTCATCTACAACGACTACTATGTAAGGCATTGGAAGTTTATGTTTTAAATTATATCCATCAATATTTCTTACACCTTCTTTAGTCATCAATCTGTATCTACTTTCCATCTCTTTGACGACCCAACCTAAAACTGAAGCTGCTTTTTTTGCTTCAGTAATTACAGGGCAAAGTAAATGTGGTACACCCTCATAAGTGGATAACTCAAGCATTTTTGGATCAATTAAAATAAACTTACATTTATCAGGGTGATGTCGATAAAGTAATGAGAGAATAATTGTATTTATACAAACTGATTTTCCTGACCCTGTGGTACCAGCAATTAATAAGTGAGGCATTGATGTTAAGTCTCTCACTATTGGCTCTCCGGAAATATTTTTACCCAATGCTATTGGTAATTTTATATCTTTTTTTTTAAAATCTAAGTTATTTAGAATTTCACTTAAATAAACATTTTCTCTTTGTATATTTGGTAATTCAATACCAATAGTATTGCTTCCAGGAATAGTAGATATTCTTGCAGATTCTGAGCTTGTATTTCTTGCTATATCGTCTGAAAGATTTACTATTTTTGAAACCTTAATTCCTGCAGCTGGCTCAAACTCATTTAGGGTGACTACAGGTCCATGACTAATTTTTTTAATTTTTCCACTCACACCAAAATCTAGAAGTATTTTTTCTATGAAATTTGGGTCTATATTGTCTTTGATTTCTAATTTATTTCTCTCATTTTTTGAGGGTGTTTTTAGTAATTCTAAAGAAGGTAATTTATACTTATTTTTATCCTTCGAAATAGTATTTTCAGCTTTTATAAATGGCAAATCTTCTTGAATTAAATCTTTGATTTCATCTTGTGGTATATACTCTTTGATGATCTCATTTTTGCTAGTATAATTTTTTTCTTTTTTATTAAATAATGCATTAATAATTTTTTTAACCATTTTAAAAGACGCTCCAAAATTAAAGTTAATACTTATCAAGAAAAAAATAGATATGACCAGGATCAATACATAGTAAGAAATTACTTCATTTGAACTTATAAAAGAATTTAAAAAAGTATCGTTAAGATATTTACCTATGAAACCTCCGTTCCCGTTAATATAAAGATTAAATGAGTCAGTATAAAAATAGCTAAAAAAAATAGAGCCAATGACAGAATAAATAATTATAAAAAATAAGTTTTCTAAAAATAAAAAAAATTCTTTTTTTCTAAAAATATTAATTCCAGTTAAAGCAAATGTTATAGGTATCAAAAAAGCAATGAGACCTACAGACTGAAGAAAAAGATCTGATGTATAACTTCCCTGAAAGCCTAAATAATTTTTTATTTCTAAATTTTCAGGAAATATAAAATTTGGGTCTTCTGGTGAGTAAGATATTAGCGCTAAAAAAAGAAGAACACCTGTTATTCCAATAATTATACCCGAGATCTCTATTAATCTCTTAGCAATAAAAATAAGTATTGAATAACCTAGTTTTTTTATATCCATATTAGATGAATCAAATATATGTCTTTGTATCATCTAATTTTTGTTGTTAAAATTAAAAATTTGTTATGAATGTATGTATTTTAGGTAATGGTTTGACAAGCTTAGCACTTGCCAAAAGTTTAGTTAACACAGGTATAAATGTTGAGATTATTTCCAATGA
>CACGVC010000001.1 GCA_902576335.1 uncultured Pelagibacteraceae bacterium | reverse complement strand
GAATAAATTTTAGAGTTTACGCTGCAAATAATAGAGCTGAAGAAAAAAAATGGCCTTTAGATATTATACCCAGAATAATTCCTAAAGTTGCTTGGAATAAAATTTCAAAAGGTTTGATACAAAGAGCGAGGGCTCTTAATCTTTTTATTGACGATATTTATAACCAAAAAAAAATTTTTAAAGATAAAGTAGTTCCCGAAGACATAATTTTAAAATCTCCTTATTATGTAAAACAGTGTGAAGGTTTTTCTCCAAAGTTTAAAGCTTGGTCTAATATATCTGGGATAGATTTGATAAGAAATAAAAACGGAGAATATTTAGTTCTTGAAGATAATTTAAGAGTACCATCTGGTGTCTCTTATATGTTGGAGAACAGAATGGTTATGAGAGATGTTTTTCCTGAGCTATTTACTAGATATAAAGTTTCATCAATTCACCAGTACACAAATAAATTATACAATTGTATGGTTGAGTGTATTCCAAAAAAAACAGCTAACCCTCACATGGTTGTTTTAACTCCAGGAATTTATAACTCGGCTTACTTTGAACACTCATTTTTAGCTGAGCAAATGGGGATCGCTCTAGTAGAGGGTAAAGATCTCTTCGTTGAAGATGATAATGTTTATATGAAAACTGTTAAAGGGCCTTTGAAAGTTGACTGTATTTATAGAAGACTTGATGATAGTTTTTTGGATCCTAAAGTATTTAATAAAGATTCTTTGATTGGAGTTCCAGGCTTATTTAAGTGTTGGTTAAAAAAAAATGTTGGTATTTTAAATGCAATAGGAACAGGTGTTGCAGATGACAAAGTTGTCTATTCGTTTGTGAATAAAATGATTATCTATTATCTAGGGGAACAACCTATATTAAATCAAGTTGAAACATATTTATGTCACGACAAGCAACAAAAAAAATATGTCTTAGAAAATCTATCTAAGTTAGTTGTAAAACCAGCAAATGCTTCAGGAGGATATGGATTGATGATAGGACCCAAAGCGCCCAAAAAAGAAATTGAAGAGGTAAGACAAAAAATTTTAAAAAATCCTAGAGAATATATTGCTCAACCATTAGAGGTGTTATCAACTGGTCCAACCATAACTAATAATAATATCGAACCAAGACATGTTGATTTAAGACCATTTATTTTAACAGGAAAATCAAATTATGTAACCTCAGGTGGGCTAACAAGAGTAGCTTTAAGAAAAGGAAGTACTATTGTAAATAGTTCACAAGGTGGTGGATCTAAAGACACTTTAATTGTTGGTTAAATCTTTTTATTCTACAAGAGCTTTTTCTAAAAATTTTAGGTCAAGTTTACAATCTTTGTACCCACGCTTAACTACGTTTAAATATCTTTCTGTTGGAAATCTAAAAGGTGTTTTTTTTGTCATGCTGTAAGTCATTATTTTTTTTCCCTCATATAAAAAATAATATTTTTTATATAAAATTGGAAAGTCTTCATAAATATCTAGTTTTTTTTCATCACTCTTTGATATTTCAAATAAACCACCTGGAACCATTGAATTTTTTTTAGGTTCAATATCAGCTGCTCTATATTTACTTCGAAAAGTTAATCTGAAATCTTTTAAATCTATCTTTTTAAGAAAAATGCTATCCTTACATCTTCTTTTCATTTGAATGTGATGAAGATTACTACCGTAGGCAAAGTAAAGCATTTATCTCTCTACAATTTCGATATCTTTTTCTTTTATAAATTTTAGAATTTGAGTGTTGCAGTAGTCAATTTTAGACTGATTTTCAGATCTCAAAACGATTGATACTCCTAACTTACCAGCATGAAAAAAAGGATAACTTCCAATTTCAACATCTTTGTTTTGATCTTGAACTTTCATCAAAGAATTAGCAATTTCACTTTCAACTGTTCTTAAATTAATTGTATGACTTAAAATAGGTTCACCACCAGCTAATTTATTTTTCAATCCTCCTAACATAGACTTCATTATTGATGGTACACCTGGTAAACAAAATACATTTTCAACACTAAATCCTGGAGCGCCACTTGTTGGATTTAAAATTAATTCTGCATTTTCAGGCATCCATGCCATTCTTTGTCTGCCCTCGTTGAATTCCCCTTTTTTATAATAAGTATCTAAAATCCTAAAAGCTTCTTTATGTATTTCATATTTTCGATTGAAAGCTTTTGAAACGGATTGTGCAGTAATATCATCATGCGTAGGACCGATTCCGCCAGTTGTAAAAACATAATCATTAGATTCTCTTAAAACATTAAGAGTGTCAACAATTGTTGTTTCTACATCAGGAATAACTCTTACCTCGTTTACTTTTATACCGATTGAATTAAGCCAAAGAGCTAATGTGGTAGTATTTGTGTCCTGAGTTCTTCCTGATAAAATTTCATTACCAATTATTAAAATTGCAGCATTAACTTTTTTGTTTTTACTCATTATTATATGTATAATTTGAAAATGGAATTTACCAAGTCTTTAATAAAAGGCAAATTAATCAAAAGATACAAACGTTTTTTTGTTGATGTTAAATTAGATAAACAAGTAGTTACGGCACATTGTCCTAATACAGGATCAATGAAAGGTTTATTAGATGAGGGAAATGAGGCCTATCTTTTAAAGAATGATGACCCAAAGAGGAAGTTGAAATACACTCTGCAAATTTTAAAAGCTAAGGGAAATCTTGTTGGTGTAAATACCCATTTAGCCAACAAAATTGTTCATAATGGTCTAATGGAAAATCTTATTAGTGAGTTGAGAAATAATGAAAAAATCAAACCAGAGGTTTTTTTCAATAAAGAGACAAGATTTGACTTCCTTGCTGAGAAAAATAATAAAAAAATCTTTATTGAGGTAAAAAACGTAACGCTTTTTCGTGATAAAAAAACTGCTGAATTTCCTGATGCAATTACCTCAAGAGGATCAAAACATCTACTCACCCTTATTGATGCCATAAAAAAAGGTTATAAAACATACTTAATTTTTCTAGTGCAAATACAAAATATGGAAAACTTTAAAATAGCAAAAGACATCGACCCAGAATATTATAATAATTATCAGGTTGCTAAAAAAGCAGGGGTAAATTTTTTAGCATATAGATGTGAAATTAGTTCAAAAAAAATTTTGATCGAAAAAAAATTAAAAATTATAGATGAATAATTACTCAGAAAAGTTTGAAAAAATGAGAATTGCAGGAAATCTTGCTGCAAAAACTTTAGATATGCTCACTGAAAATATTAAAGAAGGTGTTACAACAAGCTACATAGATAAGCTTGGCTATGAGTTTATAAGAGATAACGGAGGTCACTCTGCTCCACTTTTTTACAGAGGTTTTGAAAAATCACTTTGTACGTCTTTGAATCATGTTGTCTGTCATGGTATACCTTCGAAAGATAAAATTTTACAAGATGGTGATGCTTTAAATGTAGATGTTACTGCAATCATTGATAATCATTATGGGGATACTAGTAGAATGTTTTGTGTTGGCAAAACATCAGTAAAATTAAATAATTTAATTGATGCTACTTATGAAGGAATGATGAAAGCAATTAAAATCCTTAAACCAGGTATTAAACTTGGTGATATTGGACACGAAATTCAATCCTATGTCGAAGAAAGAGGTTTTTCAGTCGTAAGAGATTTTTGTGGTCATGGAATTGGAACAGTGTTTCATGAAGAACCTAATATTTTACACTATGGTAATAAAAATACTGGTATGGAATTAAGACCGGGTATGACTTTTACAATAGAGCCAATGATAAATGCTGGAAAATTTGATACTAAAGTTTTGAACGATGGTTGGACTGCTGTTACAAAAGATAAATCTTTATCAGCACAATTCGAGCATACAATAGGAATAACTGAAAATGGTTATGAAATCTTTACAGAATCTGCTAAAGGATATTCTAAACCACCATACAATTAATGATAAAAAGATACTCTCGTAAAGAATTAACAGACATATGGTCTGAAGAAAATAAGTATAAGATTTGGCTTGATGTAGAAATTGCTGCAGCTCAAGCAATGGAAAAATTAAACCAAATTCCAAAAGGAGTTTCCTCAACGGTTAGAAAAAAAGCAAGAATTAATGTCAAAAGAATTCATCAAATAGAAAGTCAAGTTAAACATGATGTGATTGCTTTTTTAACGTCTGTAACTGAAAAAGCAGGTCTTAAAGCAAGGTATCTCCATCAAGGGATGACATCGTCTGATGTTTTAGATACAAGTTTTAATATTCAATTAGTCCAATCAGGAAAAATTCTTATCAAAGATTTAGATCAAATTTTAAAAGTACTAAAAAAACAAGCACGTAAATATAAATTTACTCCTTGTATGGGAAGAAGTCACGGTATACATGCTGAACCAATTACATTTGGTCTTAAGTTAGCATCTTTTTATGAGGAGTTTAAAAGAAATAAAAAGAGATTAATCGATGCAGTTGATGAGGTCTCTACATGTGCGATATCAGGTGCTGTTGGGACTTTTGCAAATATTTCTCCAAAGGTCGAACAACATGTTGCTAAAAAACTTGGATTAAAAGTTGAGCCAATTTCAACTCAAATAATTCCTCGTGATCGTCATGCTTTTTATTTTTCAGTCTTGGGTATTATTGCGGGATCAATAGAGAGAGTTGTGACAGAAATAAGACATCTTCAAAGAACTGAAGTTTATGAGTTACAAGAATACTTCTCAAAAAATCAAAAGGGATCCTCAGCGATGCCACATAAAAAAAATCCTATCTTAAGTGAAAATCTTACAGGCTTATCAAGAATGGTAAGAAGTGCTGTTGCGCCTGCTTTAGAAAATATTGCTTTATGGCATGAAAGAGACATTTCACATTCAAGTGTAGAGAGAAATATAGGACCAGACGCAAACATCACTCTTGATTTCGCTTTAGTAAGACTAGCTAATATATTGAATAATATGATTGTTTATCCAAAAAAGATGTTACAAAATTTAAATCTAACAAAAGGATTAATTTTTTCTCAAGAATTAATGTTAGAATTAACTAAAACTGGATTAAGTAGAGAAAAATCTTATAGAATGATTCAAAATTATGCAAAAAAATGTTTTGCGAAAGATTTGGACTTATATAGCGTCATTCAGACCGACAGATATATAATGAGTAAGATTTCACCAAAAAAATTACAATCCATTTTTAATTACGCTAAACATTTTAAAAATGTGAATTTAATATTTAAAAGAGTATTCAGATAATGAAAAAAGGTAAAAAATTATATGAGGGTAAAGCAAAAATTATTTATGCTTCTTCTGATAAAAATTTAGTTATCCAATATTTTAAAGACGACGCTACTGCTTTTAATAATCAGAAAAAAAGTACCATAGAGGGAAAAGGTGTATTGAATAATCGTATTTCAGAGCACATACTTTCTAATCTGTCTCAAATAGGAATTAAAAATCATTTAGTAAAAAGATTAAATATGAGAGAACAATTAATAAAATTAGTAGAAATTATTCCAATTGAGTTTGTTGTGAGAAATGTTGCTACCGGTTCATTAACGAAAAGACTTGGAATTGAAGATGGAACGGTTCTTAAAGAACCCCTGATTGAATACTGTCTGAAAGACGATGAACTTGGAGACCCCTTAATAGCTGAGGACCATATCTATGCTTTTGAGTGGGCCTCAAAAAAAGAAATTGAAAAAGTAAAAAAAATGATCTTAAGAATTAACGATTTCATGATTGGTATGTTTAGAGGCGTTGGGATCAAGTTGATAGACTTTAAACTTGAGTTTGGAAGAATAAAAATAAACGGTAAGAATGAGGTTATTTTAGCTGATGAAATTAGTCCAGATACTTGTCGATTATGGGACTCTGTTACTGAAAAGAAACTAGATAAAGATAGATTCAGAAAAGATTTAGGAGATTTAATACCAGCATATACTGAAGTCGCAAAAAGACTGGGAATTTTACATGAACAATCTAATGTTACTGCAGTAAATGTTACAAAATTATCTTCAGTTAAAAAAAAGAGTAAATGAAGGTTTCTGCAATTATCACTTTAAAAAAAGATGTTCTGGATCCGCAAGGAAAAGTTATTCAGCAGACCTTAGATGGAATGGGATTTAAAGATGTTAATGAGGTTAGACAAGGAAAATATTTTGAAATTGATGTTAAAGAAAATGATCCCAAGAAAGCTCAAAAAATTGTTGAAGATATGTGTAACAAGCTCTTAGCGAATCTTGTAATAGAGAATTATAAGATTATTGAGATACAATAATTAATGAAATCAGCAGTAATTACTTTTCCAGGTTCAAATTGTGACAGAGATATGCACGTCGCACTGAGTAAGTTTGGTTTTAAAAATAAAATGGTCTGGCATAACGATAATGAATTACCTAAATCTGATTTGGTAGTACTTCCAGGAGGATTTTCATATGGAGATTATTTGAGGTGTGGGAGCATGGCTTCTAAATCAAAGATAATGCAATCAGTAATCAATTTTGCAAAATCAGGTGGTTTAGTGATGGGAATTTGTAATGGTTTTCAGATACTGGTTGAAAGTGGATTGGTTCCAGGAATTTTGTTGAGAAATAAATATTTAGAATTTATTTGTAAAAATGTTTTTGTAAAAATTGATAATAAAGATAACCCATATTTTAAAAATTTAGATAAAGAGGTTTTTGAGCTTCATGTTGCCCACAATGAGGGAAACTATTTTTGCACCAATGATCAACTTAAAGAAATAGAGGATAATAATCAGATAGCAATTTATTATTGCAATGATAATGGAAAAACAGAGGAAAAATTTAATCCAAATGGTTCATTAAATAATATTGCAGGTATTTTTAACAAAGAAAAAAACGTTTTAGGTATGATGCCTCATCCTGAGAGAATGATAGATGAAAGTTTATCTGGGGAGGATGGATCAATCTTTTTTAAAAATCTTTTAAATAATATTAAATAATGGAAGTTAACGAACAGATAGCTATAGATCACGGTTTAAAAAAAGAGGAATATAAAAAAATTTGTGATCTGCTAAAAAGAATTCCCAATCTCACTGAACTTGGAATTTTCTCTGCAATGTGGAATGAACACTGTTCCTATAAATCATCAAGACTTCATTTAAAAAAACTACCAACTTCTGGAAAAAAAGTAATTCAAGGACCAGGAGAAAATGCAGGTGTAATTGATATTGAGGATGGAGATGCAATCGTTTTCAAAATTGAAAGTCATAATCATCCATCTTTTATTGAACCTTATCAAGGGGCAGCCACTGGTGTTGGTGGTATTATGAGAGATGTTTTTACAATGGGTGCAAGACCAATTGCAAATTTAAACTCGATTCATTTTGGATCTTCACAGCACAAAAAAACAAAAAATCTTTTAAGAGGAGTGGTTCATGGAATTGGGGGTTATGGAAATTGCATGGGTGTTCCAACTATTGCAGGGCAAACGTCTTTTGATAGTTCTTACAATGGCAACATTTTAGTCAATGCGATGACACTTGGATTAGTTAAGAAAAATAAAATTTTTTATTCAAAAGCAGCTGGTCTTAACAAACCTGTGATTTACGTTGGTTCAAAGACAGGACGGGATGGTATTCATGGAGCAAGTATGGCATCAGCTAGTTTTGATGAAAAAATAGAGGAAAAAAAACCAACCGTTCAAGTTGGAGATCCTTTTACAGAAAAACTTTTACTTGAAGCTTGTCTAGAATTAATGGCCGGAGACTCAATTATTGCAATACAAGACATGGGTGCAGCAGGTCTTACATCATCAAGTATCGAAATGGCCTCAAAAGGTAATTTAGGAATTGAATTAAATCTAAATAAGGTTCCATGCAGAGAAAGTAAAATGACACCTTATGAAATTATGCTTTCTGAAAGCCAAGAAAGAATGTTGATTGTTTTAGAAAATGGAAAAGAAGATTTAGCAAAAAAAATATTTGATAAATGGGATTTAGATTTTGCTGTAATTGGTAAAACAACTAATACAAAAAACATTGAATTATATTATAATGAAAAACAAGTAGCTAGTATTCCGATTAATACTTTAGTTGAAAATTCTCCAATGTATGATCGAAAGTGGAAAAAAACAAAATTACCAAAAAAAAATTTAATCAAAAAGGAAGAATTTAAAAAGTTTAAAATCAAAGAAGTTTTAAATAAAATTTTATCAAATCCTAATGTTTGTAGTAAAGAATGGATTTGGCAACAATATGATCACACAGTAATGGGAGATACAATACAAAAACCCGGTGGTGACTCTGGTGTTGTAAGGGTTCACGGAACCGATAAAGCAGTGGCTGCAACTGTTGACTCTTCAGCTATTTATTGTTGGGCTCACCCCCTAACAGGTGGAAAACAAGTTGTTTGTGAAAGTTGGAGAAATCTTATTTCAGTTGGGGCAACTCCAATTGCTATAACAAATTGTTTAAACTTTGGAAGTCCAGAGAAAGAAGAAAACATGGGGGAGTTTGTTGAATGTGTCCAGGGAATAGGTGAAGCTTGTGAATATTTAAAATTTCCAGTCGTCTCGGGAAATGTATCATTTTATAACCAAACAAAAGAAATTGGAATTAAACCAACACCTTCAATTGGTGGTGTGGGTCTGATAAAAGATTATAAACAAATGGTTACTATGAACTTTAAAGAAATTGATAACCTCGTTTTAATAATCGGTAAAACTGAAGGTCACATTGATCAAAGTCTTTTTGCTAGAAATATCTTAAATGAAAAGAATGGACCACCACCTGAAATAAATCTCTTTAATGAAAAAAATAATGGTGAAACAGTTCTCCAACTTATAAAAAATAATCTTGTTAGAAGCGCTCATGATGTATCTATTGGAGGAATTATTACAGCTGTAAGTAAAATGTGTATAAAAGGAAATAAAGGAATAGAATTTAATAAACCTAAATATTTCATGAGTGAAATTGAATATTTATTTTCTGAAGATCAAGGTAGATATGTTATAGAAATCGAGTCTAAAAATTTAAAAAAGGTTATTAGTATATTAGATAAAAACTCTGTTCATTTTGATGAATTGGGTAAAATTACTGATAAAAATATGATTATAAATGCGAAGACAAAAGTTACAATTGACGAATTAAAATCATATAATACTAATTGGTTAACTAACTACATGAATTAATTATGGCAATGGATTTAAAAGAAATTGAAAAACATATTAAAGAAGCATTGCCCGATGCATTGGTTGAGATCCAAGATTTAGCTGGTGACGGAAACCATTACTCTGCAACCATTACTTCTTCTAAATTTAATGGTAAAAGCAAAATTGAACAGCATAAAATGGTATATAATTCTTTAAAAGGTAAAATGGGAAATGAACTTCACGCCTTAGCGATAAAAACAAAGGAGCAATAATGGACGATCAAATTAAAAATTTAATTCAAAATCATATCGATAATAATGATGTGTGTTTATTCATGAAGGGAACACCTGATGCTCCACAATGTGGATTTTCGATGGCAGTAGCAAATTTACTTAAAATTTTAGAAGTAAATTATAAAGGAGTTAATGTTTTAGAAGATCAATCTTTAAGAGAGGGTATAAAGACTTTCAGTGACTGGCCAACAATACCACAATTATATGTTAAAAAAGAATTCGTTGGTGGTTGTGATATCGTTAAAGAAATGTATGAAAATGGTGAATTAAAAAAAGTCTTTGATGATAAAGGTGTGAATTATAAAAAGTAATTTTATCTAGAGTAATATTCGATAACTAAATTTGGTTCCATAACAATTGGATAAGGAACTTCCTCAAACTTTGGTACTCTTATGAATTTAAATTTTTTATTCTTTTCATCCATTTGAATGTATTCTGGAGTTTCTCTCTCTTTATTTGCTAAAGCTATATCAACTATTGCTAATTGCTTAGACTTATCTCTAATCTCAATCGTATCCTCTTCCTTAACTGGATAACTTGAAATATTGACTTTTTTTCCATTTACTCTTATATGACCATGATTAATAAGTTGACGTGCAGAAAAGATCGTTGTTGCGAATTTCGCTCTATATATAACCGCATCTAATCTTCTTTCTAATAAACCAATTAGGTTTTCACTTGTATCCCCTTTTAACATGCTGGCTTTTTTATAAATATTTCTAAATTGTCTTTCGTTGATATTACCATAATAAGCTTTTAATTTTTGTTTTGCTTGAAGTTGAATACCATAGTCTGAGGGTTTAGATGTTTTGCTTTGACCGTGCTGTCCTGGTCCGTAAGCTCTAGTATTAAAAGGACTTTTAGGTCTTCCCCAAAGGTTTACTTTTAATCGTCTATCAACTTTGTGTTTAGAGTTTAATCTTTTTGTCATTTAATACTGGGTCTTATAAACTTACACATTATTTTGTCAATCAACGTTTTTTACCTAAACTTGCGAATACGCTTGATAAAATACGTGTTTCTTTATCGGATAATTCCATTTTATAAAAAATGTTTCTTAAATTCTGTAACATTACAGGCTTCTTTTCATTTGGTTTAAAAAAATTGATGTCTTCTAAATTACTTAAACACAAGTTTATCATTGATTGAATTTCTTTTTTTGATGCTGATTTAACTTTTTTTGATTTTTGAAATGGTTTTACTCTAACTTTAATTATACTAGAGACTACTTGAGCTATAATAATTAAACTATGAGAAAGATTTAATGAATTAAATTCTGGATTGGTTGGAATTTGTAAAGTATAATTAGCATAACTCACCTCTTCATTTGAAAGACCTGAGGCTTCGGATCCAAATAAAAAACCAACTTTTTTTTTAAAATCTATTTTCTTCAAATCATCTAAATTTATATGTTTTATATTTTTATTTCTAAATCGCGCTGAAGTAGCAATTACAATATCAATATCTTTGAGTGCTTTTTCAATATTCTCATACACTTTACTTTGATTAATAATATTTTTTGCACCTACTGATGTAGCAAAAATTTTGTCATTTGGAAAAATAGGCTTAGGATTTATCAAAATTAACTTTTTAAAGCTAAAATTTTTTATTGCTCTTGCACATGCACCAATATTTTCTGACAATTGTGGCCTGTGTAAAATAAATGAAATATTATTTTTTAACATGTTAATCAGTCAAACCATGGTCTCTATTGTAAGATGATATCTTAGAATTTTTTATACCTTCCAAAAATTTTTTATCTACATCCCAAATAGAAACTTTTAATGGATAGCATTTTGCTACATCAGATGAATGTTCAGAACCGCAATCACCACCGGGACATGCAGATAAGGCTCCTAGCAGATCAGTCTCAGCAAAAAATTCTAAATAATCGCCTGGTCTAACCGGGCTTGATTTCATAAAATATTGCTTTGTATCATTGGTAAAACCAGTAAGCATAAATACATTTAATACATCGTGCACAATTTTTTCTGCCTCATCCACTTTGATATTCTTTTCCTTAACTAAAGCTCTCGTTAAATTTGAATGACAACAATAATGGTAATCGTTGTTTGATGTTAGCTTGTAAGTATAAGGATCACATCTAGTACCAATAACATCATGAACCGAGCCCCCGTCTTTATCATAATCGTACCAATCTAATGTATCCCAAGTAATTGTTGCTAATGATCTTAAATATGGGAAACTACTAAACATTTTGTCTCCGACTGAAATATGTGTTCCGTATAGAGCTCTAGTTTTACCAGAATAAAACTTTTCATTCAGATTATCAGCTTGAAATATATTTAAATCTCCTACTTGTGGACCTTCAATACTTTCTATTCTAAAAAAATTACCTGATTTAACATTAAAAGTTCTAGCATCTCTAGGTGGAACTATGACTTCATCAACTTGTTTAATATGTTTTCTCGCTTCATGTAATATTTCAAGATTATCATTTATGCTATCATTTGGGTAACAAATAACAGGTTCTGCTCCAACCCTGCTTTCAATATCAGCAGGTTTCATCGAGAACTTTTTAATTTTCATTTATTTACTTGCAGGAGCTTTATCCTTAAACAATTTGAAATCTAAACTATCAATAAGAGCTTTAAATGATGCATCAATAATGTTTGGTGATACGCCGATTGTAAACCAATTTTTTCCTTGGGAATCTGTACTTTCAATAGATACTCTAGTGGTAGCTTCAGTTCCTGTATTTAAAATTCTTACCTTATAGTCAACTAGTTTTAAATCTTTTAAATATTCAGAATATTTTTCTAACTTAGTAACATTTTTTCTTATAGCGTTGTCTAAAGCATGAACAGGTCCATTACCCTCACCTTCGCAGACTATGTGTTCACCATCAACTTCCAATTTTGCTTTTGCTCTAGAAACTATCTTATCTTGATTGTTTTTTGAGACTGAAACGTCATATTCTTTAATTGAGATATATCTTGGAATTTCTCCCATCACTCTTCTAGCTAATAACTCAAAAGATGCATCAGCTCCATCATAACTATAACCAATAAACTCTCTATCTTTGACTTCTTCTAATAGTTTTTTAACCTTGGGATCATTTTCCTTAATATCAATTCCAATTGTTTTAAGTCTAGACAGGATATTTGATTTACCTGACTGATCAGAGACAACTATATTTCTATTATTACCAACATCTTCAGGATTTATATGCTCATAAGTTTTAGGATCTCTTTGAACAGCGGATACATGTAAACCACCCTTGTGTGAAAATGCTGCAGCACCAACATATGGTAAATGTTTATTTGGTTTTCTATTTAATATTTCATCAAGCAACCTTGAACATTGTGTAATATGTTTGATATTTTTTTCTTTTACACTTATTTCAAATTTATCTGATAGCTCTTTCTTAAGATGGAAAGTTGGAATAATTGACATTAAATTGGCATTACCACATCTTTCACCTAAACCATTTATAGTGCCTTGAATTTGTCTTACTCCTGATAAAACGGCTGCTATTGAATTTGCAACAGCATTACCAGTGTCATTATGTGCATGAATACCTAAATTTTCACCAGGTATGTGTTCTGAAACTTCTTTTACTATCTTAGTCACTTCATGAGGAAGTGTACCGCCATTAGTATCACATAGAACTATCCATTTAGCTCCATTATCATAAGCAGCTTTGATACAAGCTAAAGCATATTCAGGGTTTGCTTTGTAGCCATCAAAGAAATGTTCTGCATCAAACATGAACTCTTTATTATTTTTTACAAAATGCTTTGTAGTTTCTTTAATGTTATCTAAATTTTCATCTTTAGATATTCCCAAAGCAACATCAACATGGAAATCCCAAGACTTTCCTACTAAACAAACAGATTTCGTATTAGAATTTAAAATTGCTGACAAACCTGGATCATTTTCAGCGCTTCGTCCTGCTTTTTTTGTCATTCCAAAAGCGGTAAAGGTAGAGTTTTTTAGTTCCAAACCTTTCTGAAAAAATTCTGTATCAGAAGGATTAGCACCCGGCCAACCTCCTTCGATATAATCTACACCAAGATCATCTAAAGCATGTGCAATTTTTGTTTTTTCATCAATTGAAAAATGTACACCTTGGGTTTGAGCTCCATCTCGAAGAGTTGTATCAAATATGTATAATCTTTCTTTACTCATTTAAATTTCCACAGTGTTTTACCATCTTTGTCCTCTATTAAAACACCTTTGTCTGAAAGTTCATCTCTAATTCGATCAGCCTCTTTATAATCCTTATTTTCTCTAGCTTTATCTCTTAAGTTAATCATTTTTTCGATTTCAGGCTCACTTAATGAAACTCTATTTTTTTTAAAATTATGCCATTGCTCACTCGTTTCATTTAATAAACCAATAAATCTGCATGCTGATATAAATAAATCTTTGTTATCGCCTTTAATTGCTTTTTCATACAAGCCATGGAGATTAGCAATATAACCTGGGGAATTTAAATCTTCGTATAGAGGTTTCAATATTTCATCAGGAACTTTTACAGGTTTGAAATTGTCTAATTTTATTCGGTACCACTTATCTAAAGTATTTTCACAATCAATTAATAATTTATCGTTCCAATCTAAAGGTTGTCTGTAATGTGCACTCATCAATGCTAACCTGATTATTTGACCACTCATTTTTTTTCTAAAGTCTTTTATCTTTAAAATATTACCTTGAGACTTAGCCATTTTTTCATTTGACATTGTTATAAAGGCATTATGAATCCAAAAATTAGCAAAAACCTCTGTGTCATTAGCACATCTAGATTGAGCAATTTCATTTTCGTGGTGAGGAAAAATTAAATCAATACCACCACCATGAATGTCGAATTCATTACCTAGAAGTTTTTTTGACATTGCAGAACATTCTAAATGCCATCCTGGTCTACCTGATCCCCAGGGAGAATCCCAAGAAGGTTCACCCTTAATTGATGGCTTCCATAACACAAAATCCTCAGAGTTTCTTTTATTATCACTTATTTCAACTCTCGATCCTGCAATTAAATCCTCTAACTTTTTATTTGATAATTTTCCATATTCAGAAAATTTTTTTACTTCAAAATATACATGTTTATTGTTTTCATATGCGTAACCTTTTTTAATCAAATCATTAATCATTTGAATCATTAAATCTATATGCTCTGTAGCTTTTGGCTGGTAAGTGGGTTCTTCACAATTTAAAAATTTACAGTCTTCAAAAAAACTTTTAGTTATTTTTTCAGTTAACTCTTTTGTAGATATTTTAAGTTTTTGTGAAGATAAAATAATTTTATCATCAATATCTGTGATGTTCCTCACATATGTGACTTTTGAAAAATTATTTTTTAAAATCTTGAATAAAATATCAAAAATAACTAATGGTCTTGCATTTCCTATATGTGGATCGTCATAGACTGTTGGTCCACAAACATACATGCCAATATTTTCTTTTTTTATCGGGATGAATTGCTCTTTTTTATTTGTTAAATTATTTGTTAAAAAAATATCCATTTCACTTGATTAAGAAATATACCTTATTTGATGATTTGTTAATCTAATTGATTAACTAGGAATTTTGCATACTGGAATAGGCTCCATTTTATGCATATTTTGTTTTCTAATTTTTTCGTATTCTGTTTTATGTGGAGAATTAGGATTCTTCATTGCATCCTCTAGAGCTTGATAGTCAAAACCTAACTGACCCTCATCAGTTCTTCCATCATCCCAAAGACCATCTGTTGGAGCAGCATCGATAATCTCTTGTAATATTCCAAGTTCTTTTCCAATTTCCCAAACTTCAGTTTTGTTACAATCTGCTATTGGTGAAATATCAACACCACCATCTCCATATTTTGTATAAAATCCAACTCCAAAATCCTCTACTTTATTACCTGTTCCAACAACTATCCCTTTATTGGCAGCCGCTACTTGATAAAGAGTTGTCATTCTCAATCTTGCTCTTGAATTTGCAAATCCATGTTCGTTGTCAAATTTATTTAATGTTGATGAAAATGTCTCAAATAATTTATCCAAACTTATAGTGTGTGCCTCAACATTTTTAAAATTTTTTACTAACCATTGTTGATGTTTTAAACTTAAATCATGTTGGTTTTCTATTTGCTTTATAGGCATGGTTAAAACAATAGTTTTTAAGCCTGTCATCGCGCTTAATGTACTTGATACAGATGAGTCGACTCCTCCTGATATACCAATTACCAAAGCTTGAGCTTTAGATGGCATTTGATCAACATATGATTTTATCCAATTTGATATATATTTTACTTTTTCTTTGGGATTCATAGAATAATACTTAACAATCTTACAATTTAAAGCAATAGATCAAGATGCCACTTGAATAGAGTTTTTCGAATAGCTGCTATTCTTTTTAATCTCATCTGATATTAAGAATGCTAATTCTAAGGCTTGATCTGCATTAAGTCTAGGATCACAATGAGTGTGATATCTACTTGACAAATCAGCATCAGAAATTTTTCTTGCACCACCAGTACATTCTGTCACATTTTGACCAGTCATTTCAATATGTAAGCCTCCTGCGTAAGAACCCTCACTTTGGTGAACTGCAAATACATCTCTTACTTCTTTTAAAACCCTATTGAATGGTCTAGTTTTAAATCCAGTTGTAGATTTGATTGTGTTTCCATGCATTGGATCGCAAGACCAAATTACGTTTAAACCCTCTTTTTTAATCGTTCTTACAAGTTTTGGTAAAAATTTTTCAACTGAGTCGTGTCCAAATCTAGAAATTAAAGTGATCTTACCTTTTTGATTTTTCGGATTTATCAAATTGCAAATTTTTACTATTTCATCTGGTTTGCTAGTGGGTCCACATTTTATTCCTATTGGATTTTCAATTCCTCTGCAAAATTCAACATGACCTCCATCTAACTGTCGCGTTCTATCACCAATCCACACAAAGTGAGCAGATGTGTCATGATATTCTCCAGTTGTAGAGTCTATTCTTGTCATACTTTCCTCAAAAGGTAAATGTAAAGCCTCATGTGATGTCCAAAAATTAACTGTATATAATCTGTTGTTAAAATCTGAAGTAATTCCACAAGCTGACATAAAAGCTAATGCATCAGCAATCTTATCTTCTAAATCCTTAAATTTCTTAGCTTGAGGACTTTTTTTTATATAGTCTAAATTCCACAAGTGAACTTTATTCAAATCTGCAAAACCTCCTTTTGAAAAAGCCCTTAATAAGTTCAAAGTTGATGCAGATTGTGAGTATGCTCTAAAAAGTCTTTTTGGATCATGCTCTCTTGCTTTTTTATTAAACTCAATACCATTAACATTATCACCTAAATAACTTGGAAGTTCTAAATTCCTTTGTTTTTCGGTTGGTGCACTCCTTGGTTTAGCAAACTGACCCGCAATTCTTCCGAGTTTGATTACTGGAAGTGATGCTGAATAGGTTAAAACTAATGACATTTGCAAAATTAGTTTAAATGTATCTCTAATATTATCTGGATTAAATTCTGCAAAACTCTCTGCACAGTCTCCCCCCTGAAGTAAAAAAGCTTTACCATCTACAACTTCAGCAAGTTGTTGCTTTAAGTGTCTTGTCTCCCCAGCAAAAACGAGTGGTGGAAAGTTTTTAATTTTACCTAACACTTGTTCCAATTCCTTTTTGTCTGGGTATTCAGGAATGTGTTTTACCGGAAACTTTCTCCAACTATTTATTTTCCAATTTTTCATGTTCAACCTGCGATTGTTGTATCAGAGTTTAATCAGTAATCAACTCAGAATTAAAGCTCATAAAATGTTATTAAAAATCTAATTCTTTTAATGTTTCACTAGATACATACCATGCATCAAAACTTGTTAGCTCTCTAAAAACCCTCTCATAACCATTAGAACTCATTAATTCATCTATCTTATTTTGTAATTCAGTAAAATTATGCTCTATTGTAAATACTTTTGGCCTATAGATCTTAAAATTAAAAGTTTCTAAAATTTTAAATTCAGAGCCCTCAGTATCAATTGAAATATATGAGGGAGATTTATTATCAAAATATTCTTTAATTACATCATTAAGGGAAATTGTTTCTACTGCTATTACTTTACCAGCTTTCTTTCTTGCTTTAGTGTTTCCTGGCATAGAATTCTTATCACTGTCCACAAAATCATTTAAAGTAGAATAAATACCCTCATCTGACATAAAAAAATCTAAAGTTTTTCCAGTCTCAGACCAAATACATTTGGTAATAATCTTTGTGTTTGCTCTATTTTTTTTTAATAAGTTATGCCATTGAGAACTTGGTTCAGATAAAACTCCTTTCCAACCTAATAAGTTTTCTAACATGTATGAATTTGATAATTCCAGGCCATCTGTTGCTCCAAATTCTAAAAATGTTTTATCAAAATTATTGCTGATTATGAATGAGGCAAAAACATCTTGGTATAATTGGGATTTTATATTTTTATACCCTTTAAAATAACTAATAAATTTTTTAAGAAATCTTTTATTTTTTTCTTTTAATACATTTTGATTAAAAGCTTGTTCGAGCAAAATAAAATCATTAATTTTTCTTGCATTAGCAAAGCTGGCAATTTGCCAAAAATTAACATTAGTTTTAAACGTAATTTTTGACACAACTTACTCAACTGTAACTGATTTCGCTAAGTTTCTGGGTTTATCTATATCAAAACCTTTTTTTAATGCAGAATAGTAAGCTAGTTTTTGTAATGGTATTGTTAATAAGAATGGTAAGAGATCTTCATTAGTGCTCTCAACTTCAATAGTTTCCCAAATATTTTCTGAAACGATTTCGTCTTTACTTTTATTTGTGATTAATAGAACCTTAGCACCTCTCGCAATCACCTCTTGCATGTTTGATATTGTTTTTTTGTAATAATTATCTCTAGGTGCCAACACAACAACTGGCATACCTTCCTCAATTAATGCCAATGGTCCATGTTTCATTTCACCAGCTGGATATCCTTCCGCATGAATGTAAGATAATTCTTTTAATTTTAGGGCACCCTCTAATGCAATTGGATAAGAAAAACCTCTACCTAAGAACATTGACCCTTTTGCTTCATTAAAAGTATAAGAAATATTTTGTATTTTGTTGTCAATTAATAAAGTTTCTTCTATTAACTTTGGTAAATTTTTTAGGTCACTTAATTTTTTAGAAAACTCTTTTTTTTCTAAATCACCTCTTAGTAGGCCCAATTTTAATGCAAGTATATATAGTATCAAGATCTGGCCTAAAAATGCTTTTGTAGAAGCTACACCTATTTCAATACCACAATGAATAGGTAGAACAAATTCAGAGTCTCTTGCTATTGAACTTTCAATAACATTAACAACTGCGCATGTTTTCATGTTATTTTTATTACATAAATCAAGCGCAGCATAAGTATCTGCTGTTTCGCCTGATTGTGAAACAAAAACATATAAATTATCTTTCTTAAACCTATTTTTTTTATATCTAAATTCTGAAGCTATATCAACATTGACATCAAGTGAAGTTAATTCCTCAAACCAATATTTGGCCATTAAACAAGAGTGATAAGCAGTTCCACAACCAACCAAAGTAATAGATGAAATTTCATCTCTTTTCCAAGGAATATTATAAATATTTATATCATTATTAGCTGTGTCTATATATTCATCAATACCATTTTTTATTGTTAGAGGCTGTTCCTCAATTTCTTTAGCCATAAAATGTTTATATTCACCTTTGTCGTATTTTTCTTCCTCACTTGATAACTCTAAGACTTTTTTATTTATTTTAACTCCATCATCATTGAAAAATTCCACATGGTTTTTTTTAACAATACAAAACTCACCATCATTTAAATAAGTAATTTTATTAGTCATTGATTTAAGCGCATAAGAGTCTGATCCTAAATAATTTTCATTTGGTCCATAACCAACAGCTAAGGGTGAACCTCTTCTTGCGCCAACAATTAAATCTGGTTGATCCTTAAATATTATACCTAAGGCAAAACTTCCATGAAGAGCTTTTAAGGTTTTTTTAATTGAATCAATAATATTTTCTGTTTTTAAATTCTCGGTAATTAAATGAACAATGACTTCTGTATCTGTTTGAGATTTGAATTTATGACCTCTAGCTAATAAAAATTTTTTTAATAAAGTTGAATTTTCTATTATACCGTTATGAACAACTGATACATTCTGAGAAGAATGTGGGTGAGCATTGATACTATTTGGTAAACCATGGGTGGCCCATCTGACATGACCAATGCCAATATTTCCCTCCATATTTTGAACTATAGAATTTTTTTCTAAATTATCAACTCTTCCCTCTGACTTTACCTCATTTATCAAACCGTTTGAAAGCGTTGCAATACCAGCTGAGTCATAGCCTCTGTACTCTAATTTTTTTAATGAATTAATAATTGTAGCTGAAACAGATTTGTTACTATTAATACCTATAATTCCACACATGATTATTTCTTTTTATAATTTTTTATTTCAGTTTGTAAACTTCTTGATAATGATAAAGATTTCTTGCCCACATTTTTTGTAATAACTGAGCCAGCTCCAATTACACTTCTTTCACCAATTGTTAATGGAGCTACTAGGGATGAATTGGATCCAACAAATACTTTATCTTTTATTTTGGTTTTATTTTTTTTTTTTCCATCATAATTACATGTAATTGTTCCAGCTCCCACATTTACAAATTTACCTATTTCACTATCTCCAATATATGTTAGATGATTTATTTTTGATTTTTTACCAACCGTGCTTTTTTTTATTTCCACAAAATTACCAATTTTAGAATTTTCTTTTAAAAGTGTACCGGGTCTAATTCGAGCATATGGTCCAACTTCAACCTTGTTTTCCAATCTACAATTTTCCAAATGTGAAAAAGATCTTATGATCACATTGTTTCCTACTCTAACTTTAGCACCAAAAACTACATAAGGTTCAATGGTAACATTTTTTCCAATCTTGGTATCTTTTGAAAAATAAATTGTTTCTGGGCCTAACATTTTGACACCTAATTTAGAAAATTTATTTCTAAGATTATTTTGTATCTTTTGTAAATTTGACTCTTTCATCTATGAAAATCTTTATAATATGTATATATGTTTCTTAATTCACAAAATGTTTCTTAAAAATACTTTTAATTATGAAAGAAAAATTTACAATTCTATTTGATTTGGATGGCACTTTAGTTGATACAGCGCCAGATTTAATGCGAGCACACAATCATGTTATGAATAAATTTGGATACCCAACCAAATCGACTGAGGAAATTAGAAATCTTGTTGGACAAGGTGCTGGCGCGATGCTTGGACGATCAATTTGGGGGCAAGCTAAAAAAGAATTCGGAAAAGTCCAAGATGAAAAAATAAAAAAAGAGATGGTAAAAGATTTCATTGATTTCTATGGAAAAAATATTGTTAATGAGAGCACATTAATAAATGGTGTTAAAGATTTTTTAAAATGGTCAAAAGATAACGATATATCCATGGCAGTTTGTACAAATAAACAAGAGCATTTAGCCATTGATCTTTTAAAAAAAATTGGGATTTATGATTTTTTTGAATATGTTGCTGGGCATAATACTTTTGATTATTGTAAACCTGATCCTCGACATTTAACTTCAGTAATTGAAATACTGAATGGAAATTTAAAAAAATCATTAATGATAGGAGATAGCGAGACAGATGCTAATGCTGCCAAAAGTGCAGACATACCAATCATCTTGCTCGAAGACGGATATACTGAAAAAAATACAACTGAAATTTACCACAATCACCTAATAAAAGACTTTGTAGGTATAGAAAAAATAGTAGCAAAATATCTTTAATATTGATTATTTTTTTTTAACTATTAAAAACGATTCCAATATTTAGGAGTTATTTTGATAATACATAAAGTAAAAGTTTATCCGTCTAAAATTTATTTACCTAAAAAAAAACAACTTGCTTGGAAAATTGCTGAAATAGCTAGTGATAATGCAAAATTGAATAAAGATGCAATAGAAATGGTGATTAACAGAATTATTGATAATGCATCTGTTGCAATCGCATCACTAAACAGAAAACCTGTTATTTCATCTAGAGAAATGGCTCTTAAACACTCAAGAAAAAATGGTGCCACGCTCTTTGGTGTTAACAAAAAATTAAAATTTGATTGTGAGTGGGCTGCGTGGTCTAATGGAACAGCTGTTAGAGAACTTGATTTCCACGACACTTTTTTAGCAGCTGATTACAGTCATCCTGGAGATAATATTCCTCCATTGATAAGTGTAGCTCAACAAAATAAAAAAAATGGATTAGATCTTCTAAGAGGGATTATTACAGCTTATGAGGTACAAGTTAATTTAGTTAAGGGAATATGTTTACATAAACACAAAGTTGATCATATTGCACATTTGGGACCTAGTGTTGCTGCAGGAATAGGATCGATGCTCAAGTTAAATACTGAAACAATTTATCAGGCTGTTCAACAAGCTTTACATACAACTATTTCTACAAGGCAATCTAGAAAAGGTGAGATATCCAGTTGGAAAGCGTACGCACCAGCTCATGCTGGTAAACTGGCAATAGAAGCTGTTGATAGAGTTATGCGAGGAGAAGGTGCTCCAAGTCCAATATATGAAGGCGAAGATAGTGTAATCGCCAGAATCCTAGATGGCAAAAAAGCATTATATAAAGTTCCACTTCCAAAAAAAGGTGAGGCTAAAAAAGCAATACTTGAAACTTACACAAAAGAATATTCAGCTGAATATCAGTCACAAGCATTAATTGATTTAGCAAAAAAGTTAAAAAAGAAAGTGCAAAATTTAAATCAAATAAGAAAAATCGATATTTATACAAGTCATCATACTCATTATGTAATTGGGACCGGTGCAAATGATCCTCAAAAAATGGACCCCAATGCAAGTAGAGAAACTTTAGATCACTCAATAATGTATATTTTTGCTGTTGCTTTAGAAGATGGAAACTGGCACCACATAAAATCTTACACTAAATCCAGGGCTAAGAAAAAAAGCACGATAAAAATTTGGAAATCTATAAAGACCCATGAAGATAAAAAATGGACTAAAAAGTACCATAATCCAGATCCCAGAAAGAAAGCTTTTGGTGCAAGGGTAGTAATTACTCTGAAAAATGGTAAAAAAATTTCAGAACAACAAGATATAGCTGATGCCCATCCTTATGGATCACGACCCTTTAAGAGAAAGAATTATATAAATAAATTTTTAACTTTAACCGAAAATTTATTGACTAAAAAAGAAAGTGATAGATTTTTAAAAGTAGTACAGAATTTAAAAAGATTAAAATCAGGTCAATTAGATAAATTGAACATAGAAGTGAAAAAAAATAAGCTTAAAAGAAACTTAAAAAAAGGAATTTTTTAATGCATTTTGTTGAGAAAAAACCAAATCAAAAAAGAGAGGATTTCGATAAGAAATTAAAATCAAATAGAATTTTAAGGGTTCCTGGTGCTTATAATCCTTTGACAGCAAAACTTATCGAGGAGATTGGGTATGATGCAGTTTATGTTTCAGGTGGTGTTATGGCCAATGATCTTGGTTTTCCTGATATTGGATTAACAACATTGCAAGATGTAAGTACAAGATCATATTTAATATCTAGAGTTACAAATCTTCCAACTATTGTTGATATAGATACAGGTTTTAAATCTTGTAAAGAAACAATTCAAACTTTTGAGGAATTTGGAATTTCAGCTGTACATATAGAAGATCAGATTGAAAGGAAAAGATGCGGTCATCTAGATAATAAAGAGCTAATTTCTACTGATGCTATGGTTAAAAAAATCAAAGAATGTGTTTCAGCTAGAAAAGACAAGAATTTAAAAATTATAGCTAGGTCAGATGCAAAAAGTGTAGAAGGAATAGATAAGATGATTGATAGATGCAAAGCTTATATCGATGCTGGAGCTGAAATTGTTTTTCCAGAAGCTTTACATGATGAAAAAGATTTTGAAAAAGTAAGAAAAGAGCTTTCATGTTATTTGCTAGCGAATATGACAGAATTTGGAAAAACTAAATTGTTCAATTATAAAGAATTGGAACAATTTGGTTATAATATAGTTATTTATCCAGTCACCACTCAAAGATTAGCAATGAAAAACGTTGAAGATGGATTGAGAGACATTTATGCAAATGGACACCAAAACAATATTATAGATAAGATGCAAACAAGAAAAAGGTTATATGAGCTTGTGGATTATGAAAAATATAATAGTTTAGACGAGACTATTTATAATTTTAATACCGATGGACATGAATAATGGGTGATGACATAAAAAAAGGCTTACTCGGAATAGTTGTTGATGAAACAGAAGTTTCAAAAGTAATGCCAGAGATAAATTCTCTTACCTATAGAGGTTATGCAGCACAAGATCTGTGTGAATATTGTAAATTTGAAGAAGTCGCCTATTTAATTTTGAATAAAGATTTACCAAATTCTATAGAATTAAGAAAATTTGAAAAAGAGGAGAGAAATAATAGAGATCTCTCTAAAGATCTTTACTCATTTATTAAAAAAATGCCAAAAAAATCTCATCCTATGGATGTAGCTAGAACTGCGGTCAGCATCATGGGTTTAGAGGATAAAGAGACAACAGACTCTTCACCTGAAGCAAACATGAGAAAAGCAGTTAGAATTTTGGCGAAGACACCAACTGCTTTAGCTGCGTTTTATAGAATAAGAAAAGGTAAAAGTATAATCAAACCAAAAAAAAATTTAAATATGTCTGAAAATTTTTTTTATATGTGCTTTGGAAAAGTTCCTCAAAAAGAAATTGTTAAAGCATTTGATGTGTCTTTAATTTTATATGCTGAACACAGTTTCAATGTTTCAACATTTACAGCAAGAACTATAACAAGTAGTTTGTCTGATATTCACGGAGCTATAACTGGTGCAATAGCAAGTTTAAAAGGTCCTCTTCATGGTGGAGCAAATGAAGAAGTCATGCATATGATGAATAAAATAAAAAGTCCTAAAAATGCATTAAATTGGATAAACAATGCACTCGCTAAAAAAGAAGTTGTAATGGGTTTTGGTCATAGAGTTTATAAATCTGGTGACTCGAGAGTCCCTACCATGAGAAAATATTTTGCTAAAGTAGCAAAGATCAAAAAAGATAAAAAATTTGAAAAAATTTACGACATTGTTGAAAGAGTTATGATTGATAAAAAAAACATACACCCTAATGTAGATTATCCCACTGGACCAACGTATCATTTAATGGGTTTTGATACAGATTTTTTTACACCAATATTTGTAATTTCTAGAATTACAGGATGGTCGGCACATATAATGGAACAGCATGCAGCAAATAAACTAATTAGACCATTGGCGAGCTATAAAGGTAATAAACACAGAAAAGTTCTACAATTAAATCAAAGATAATTTTTTATTTTTGAATTTTAGCAAATCGATTTTCACAAAGTATCTCAACATTTAATTGATTTTTTTTTACAAATTCATCAATTGCTCTTTTAACACCTGGTGCTGAGCCTAAATTATAGTCATCGCATAAAACAGTTCCACCTTTTTTTATAACTTCAATGCAGTTATCCAAATCGTTCTTAACAGTATTATATTCATGACCCCCATCTAAAAAAACATAATCTATTTTACTCATGTCAATTTTTTCCAAAACTTTGTTTGAATTTCCTTGAATTAAATGAACATTATTTTCAAATTTTTTTAATAAATCTTTTACGGCTTCAAGACTATATGGATTTTGTTTTTTAATATATTTAAAATAAATTTTTTTTAAAGGGTTGTTAAATGTATTATTAGGTATAACCTCATTTTTATTTTCTTCATTTTCTGCAAATAAATCCAGCCCTATATATTTAAAATCATTTTTATGAGTTTGATAAAGTAATTCACAAATATTTCGCGCAGTAACTCCATGAAAAACTCCTATCTCTAAAAAAATTTTAGGTTGTTCTTTTCTAACTTCGTCTAAAAGGAAATCTCCATGGCCTTTTTGTTTAAGGCTTGTTTTCCTAAAATATTTCTTATATTTCATTAATTATTTAATTAAGTTAATAATGATTTATTTAAGTATTTCTTTTTTAAAAAGAGAAATACCGTTTTCAACTTTATTTTTATATGAATCCTCAAAGCTATTTAATTGCCAACCATTAAGTCTACTTTTAATTTCTATAAGATTTTTTTTCTTCCATTCATCAGTGGTTTCACTGAGTTTCCAATTTTTTTTTTCTTTATTGGTCCTTCCACACCCATAACAAAAACCTGTTACAGGATCTGTTTTGCAAATACTTATGCAAGGCGACACAATCATCTAGCCATATTAGATAAATTATGGCGATCTATCTAGTAATTTATTTAAAAATTAACTAAAAGCTTCAACCCAAGTCCCTTGAGTTGATGCTTTAGAATACTCTGTAGCACGACCTTCAAAGAAGTTCATGTGCTCAACAGCGTTAAGCATTGTGTCAAGCCATCCAAGTGGATTTTTTTCTACATCATAAATTGGCTCTAATCCTAATTGGACCAATCTTCTATTACCTATAAATCTAATATAGTCCTTAACTTCTTGTGCAGTTAAACCTTCCATTGGACCCATTTCAAAAGCTAAATCTATAAAAGCATCTTCATGCTCAACGATTGTTCTGCAAGCTTCATAAAGTTCTTTTTTTAATTTTGGTGTCCAAATTTCTGGGTTTTCTTTAATAAACTCTTTAAAAATTCTAATCATCGAGTTGCAATGAAGAGTTTCATCTCTAACAGACCAGGTTACTATCTGTCCCATTCCTTTTAATTTGTTATGTCTTGGAAAATTTAAAAGAATTGCGAAACTAGCAAATAATTGTAAACCTTCTGTAAAAGCACTAAAAACTGCAACAGTCTTTGCAATATCTTCTTTCGAATTTACATTAAAACCTTGCATGTAATCATATTTATCTTTCATCTCCTTGTACTTCATAAAAGCTGAATATTCTGACTCAGGCATTCCGATTGTATCTAATAAGTGTGAGTACGCAGCTACGTGAACTGTTTCCATCGCTGCAAAAGCTGTCATCATCATTAATACTTCTGTTGGTTTAAATACTGTTGTGTAGTGTCTTAAATAACAGTTGTTAACCTCAACATCTGCTTGAGTGAAAAATCTAAATATTTGAGTGACCAAATTTTTTTCAGGTTGTGATAAATTTTTTTGCCAATCTCGTACATCGTCACCTAGTGGCACCTCTTCTGGTAACCAGTGAATTCTTTGCTGAGTTAACCATGCATCATAACACCATGGATATCTAAATGGTTTGTATACGGGATTTTCTACTAATAAACCCATCTTTTTTGGTTGTAAAATTTCTTTTTTTTCCGTCTTAGTTTTTTCTGCTACTGACATGATAAACACTCCTCGTATTCTGGTTGATCGTTAGATTGTTGTTTTATTGATTTATATACATTGGCTGTAATATCAGTTGAGTTAGCATTATTGATATTTTCAGCTCTTTGAATTGATTTCGATCTGCAATAATAAAGGCTTTTAAGACCTTTTTTCCATGCATCAAAATGAATTCTATGTAATTCTTTTTTATGAACATCTGCTGGCAAAAATAAATTAACTGATTGTGCTTGAGAAATATATGGAGTTCGATCTCCACTTAATTCAATAATCCATTTTTGATTTAACTCAAATGCAGTTTTGAAAACATCTTTTTCAAGATCAGTTAAAAAGTCTAGGTGAGAAACTGAACCTTGATTTGTAGTAATTGTCGACCAAGTTTCATCATCATTTTTACCGTGACTTTCAAGTATTTCTTCAAGATATCTATTTCTTACATTAAAAGAACCCGACAAAGTTTTATGCGTATAACTATTGGCTGCAATTGGTTCAACCCCAGGTGAGGCACCTCCACAAATAATTGAAATTGATGCAGTTGGAGCTATCGCAGTTTTATTTGAAAATCTTTCCATGTAACCATACTCAGCTGCATCTGGACAAGCACCTCTTTCCTCCGCCAAATCTTTTGAGGCTTGATTGACTTGTTCATCAATTTGTTTGAATATTTTTTTATTCCAAGATTTTGCCATTACTGATTCAAGTGGAATTCTTTTCTTCTGTAAGAAAGAGTGAAAACCCATTACACCAAGACCAACACTTCTTTCTCTTTCTGCAGAATATTTAGCATCTTTGAATTGATCTGGAGCTTTATTAATAAAATCAGATAAAACATTATCTAAAAATCTCATTACATCTGCAATCATGTTTGGATCGTCTTTCCACTCATCATATTTTTCTAAATTTAAAGAAGACAAACAACAAACAGCTGTTCTGTCTCTTCCATCTTTGTCTATACCTGTTGGTAAAGTTATTTCGCTGCAAAGGTTGGATGTTTTAACTGTTAAGTTTGCAAGCTTATGATGTTGTGGAATTTGTCTATTAACAGTATCAATGTAGATAATATAAGGTTCTCCAGTTTCAATCCGAGCTGTTAATAATCTTATCCATAAATTTCTTGCAGAAATTGTTTGTTGAATGGATCCATCGGCTGGACTTTTCAATGCCCATTCTTCATCATTTTCAACTGCTCTCATAAATGCATCTGTAACCAAAACACCATGATGTAAATTAAGAGCTTTTCTATTTGGATCACCACCAGTTGGTCTTCTCATTTCCATAAATTCCTCAATCTCAGGATGATCAATCGGGAGATAGCAGGCTGCGGACCCTCTTCTTAATGAACCTTGACTTATTGCCATAGTTAAAGAGTCCATAACTTTTATGAAAGGAATAATTCCGGAAGTTTTTCCTACTTTACCAATTTTTTCTCCGATAGATCTTAAATTTCCCCAGTAACTACCAATACCACCACCTTTTGCAGCTAACCAAACATTTTCGCTCCAAAGGTCAAGTATACCTCCAAGACTATCAGAAGCCTCATTAAGAAAACATGAAATAGGCAAACCTCTTTTTGTACCGCCATTCGATAAAACAGGTGTTGCTGGCATAAACCATAATTTACTTATGTAGTTGTAAATTCTTTGAGCATGCAAATTATCATCAGCATAAGTGCTAGCAACTCTCGCAAACAAATCTTGAAAAGACTCGTTATGGCCAAGATATCTATCTTTTAAAGTTGCTTTTCCAAAATCAGTAAGATTTACATCTCTGGATCTGTCAATTTTGATTATGATGCCTCTATCATTTTGAAAAAGCTCAGTTTCATAGTTAAGCGAGAATAAATCAGGCCTGTTATCACTTTCAACTTTTTCAACCTTGGGGTTATATTCAGAGACAGCTTTCTTAATTGCTAGCGATACTATTTTATTCATAAATTAAAGTATTATATTTGTTATTTTAACGAAAACAACTATATGTTGTGTGCGCTTGGTGTTAATATACTATATAAACAACAAATCAATAGAACATTTATAGAACGTGGTAAAAAAAATATCAATAAAAAAATCCAAAAAAATGTAAGTAATTAACAATTATGTCTGAAAATTTAAAAATAAGTCCTTATGGATTTAGAGAATATGATGCCAGATGGTTGTATGAGAAAGACATAAATTTGGATGGAATGACGAATCTAGGGAAAGGATTCGGGTCACAAATTATTGAACACACAAAAAAAAATAATCCGAGAGTAATAGTGGGTCATGATTATAGATCTTACAGTGAAGATATTAAGAAAGCATTTAAGAAGGGCCTTATTTCAACAGGGTGTAATGTCGAAGATGTAGGATTATCATTATCTCCAATGGTCTATTTTGCTCAATTTAATTTAAACTCAGATGCAGTTGCAATGATAACTGCCAGCCATAACGAAAATGGTTGGACTGGTGTAAAAATGGGTATCAAAAAGGGATTAACTCACGCACCAGATGAGATGAAAGAATTAAAAGAAATTACGTTGAATCAAAGCTTTTCGACAGGTAGTGGAAGTGAAAAGCAAATATGCAATTTTCAACAAATATATAAAAACGATTTAATAAAAAAAAATAAAATTAAAAAAAAAATAAAGGCTGTTGTTGCATGTGGAAACGGTACTGCAGGTATTTTTGCACCTGATATTTTAAGGGGAATAGGTTGTGATGTAATTGAATTAGACTGTAAATTAGATTGGACATTTCCAAAATATAATCCAAATCCAGAAGATCTAGAAATGCTTCACGAAATATCAAAATTTGTAAAAGAAAATAATGCCGATATTGGTTTTGGTTTTGATGGGGATGGTGATAGATTAGGAGTGATAGATGATAAAGGAAATGAAATATTTTCAGATAAAATTGGTCTTTTAATTGCAAGAAATCTTTCTAACACTCATAAAAATTCTAAATTCATTGTAGATGTCAAATCAACAGGCTTATATTCTAACGACAAAATATTAAAAGATAATCAATGCCAAACGATTTATTGGAAGACAGGTCATTCCCATATTAAAAGAAAAGTTCATAATGAGAAAGCGCTAGCCGGTTTTGAGAAAAGTGGGCATTTCTTTTTTAATCAACCTCTAGGGTATGGATATGATGATGGTATCAATTCAGCCATCCAAGTGTGTCACTTACTTGATAACGATAATAGAAAAATTAGTGAAATAATGGATGAGTTACCAAAAACATTTCAATCACCTACAATGGCTCCGTTTTGCAAAGATAATGAAAAGTATGAGGTAGTAAATCAACTTGTAAAGGAAATCGAAAATATAAAAAATAATAAAACTAAAATTGACCAACAAGAAATAACAGAAATTATTACTGTAAATGGAGTAAGATTTTCATTTAATGATGGATCCTGGGGCTTAATTAGAGCTTCATCAAATAAACCTTCGCTAGTGGTTGTTACTGAGAGCCCAACTTCTGATGAAAGAAAGAAAAAAATATTTGAATTTATTGATCAATTATTACAAAAAACTGGTAAAATTGGTGAATACGACCAAAAATTATAATCTTTCTTTAATCTATTTATCAACAACTAATAAATTCAATTATTACGAGTTTTGTGTTTTTTTAAGAATCAAATAAAGTTTTATTAAGGGTGGTAGAGGGAGACTGAAACCACCCCTGCCCCATCTTTAAATAAGAATTTAATACAGTTAAATGGCAGACAAAAAGATAAGATCAGTTGCAAAAACTTTTTCTTGGAGATTTCTTATATTTGTATACTGGATGTTGTTTGGATATATTTTTACTGGTTCTTTTAAAGTCGCAGGAATATTAGGAGTTGGATCGATAGTACCACTTTTTTTCTACTATTTTCACGAGAGAATTTGGAATAAAATTAAATGGGGCACTGATCAAAATTAATTTTAACTAATATTTAGATACTCAATAAACGATCTAATAGACACTATAATTAAAAAAGTTCCAAAAATTTTACTTAATAATTTTTTATCAATTCTATAAACTGCTTTTGCGCCTAAACGAGCCATGACAGTTGTTACTGGTACAAAAACCAGAAAACCTAATAAGTTTATGTAACCAATACTAAAAGGAGTGCTTACATTATTGATTATTTTACCCCCTAAAATCATTGTTATGCTACCGCTCACAGCGATCAAAAAACCTACTGCAGCGGCTGTTCCAATGGATTTTCTGATATCATAACCAAATGTTCTCATAAAAGGCACCATTAATGAACCACCACCAATTCCAAGAGGCACTGAGATAAAACCTATCACAATACCAGAAATATTTTTTACTAAATCAGAAATCTCTTTTGGATTTTCGAGAAGTTTTTCTCTCAAAAAAATAAAAAATAAACCTACAATAAAAGCAAATATAGAAAAGAATAAAACTAACGCTGCAGTTTTCAAGTTCACAGCTAAAAAAGTTCCAGCAATTACTCCAAATAAAATAAAAATACCAAATGATTTTACCATTTTAAAATCCACTGCATCATATTCCATATGTGTTTTTGTAGAAATAATAGATGTTGGAATTATTATTGCTAAAGAGGTACCAACTGATAAATGCATTCTTGTTATAATATCAAAATCTAAAACCGTGAAAGCATAGTATAAAGCAGGAACCATAATAATTCCTCCACCAACACCTAGTAAGCCAGCTAAAAAACCTGCGACTGCTGCTGCAACACCCAAGACTAATAATAAATTTATTAATTCACTTAAATCTATTATTTCCATTACCGACTTGTTTGATTTGCTTTTTCATTATTTTGAACAATAGTCATAATATGTTTTGCTTTTTGAAAATCAGAGTCTCTTGCCATCATATTATCACTTAAATACCTTTTCCATTCTTTAGATCCAACTTGACCATGATATAGTCCAACTGTGTGTCTCATTATGTGATTAACTTTGGTACCCTCTTTAACTTCTTTATCTAAATACTCCAAAAGTTTTTGAACAACTTCTTCTCTTGTAGGGCTATTGTCGACATTAAAAATTTCTTTTTCTATTTCAACGAGAGAATATGGGTTTTGATAAATAGATCTGCCAATCATGACACCATCGCAATAATTTAAATGATCTTTTATTTCACTTACTTTGGTTATGCCTCCATTAATTATAATTTCTAAATTTGTATTTTCTTTTTTAATTTTGTAAACCATATCGTAGTTTAACTTTGGAATATTCAAATTTTGTTTTGGAGATAATCCACTTAGCATTGCTTTTCTTGCATGCAAAATAAATGTTTTTGCTCCTGCATCTCTCATTTGTCTAATAAAATTATTCAGATAATCAAAATCTTCTACATCATCAAAACCAATACGAGTTTTGGCAGTTACTGGAATTTTACAAGCACTTACCATTGCGTGTATACACTCAGCTACTAACTCTGGTTCTTTCATTAAACATGCGCCAAATTTGTTTTTTTGAACTTTTTTGCTAGGACATCCAAGGTTAATATTTATTTCGTCATACCCCATGTCTTCTCCGATTTTAGCAACTTCTGCTAGTTCATCCTTATTGGAACCACCAACTTGTAAAGCCAGAGGTTTTTCCTCAGGACTGAAAGACAAGATTTTTTTTCTATCACCATGAATTGCTGATTTTGTAGCTACCATTTCAGTATAGAGCATTACATTTTTACTCATCAGTCTTAAGAAGAAACGATCGTGTCTATCAGTGCAATCCATCATTGGAGCAACTGATATTTTTCTATTTATTTCTTTTTTAGAATCCAAGGTCCTTACCCATTATTTTATCAGGTAACCATGTAACAATCTCAGGAAAAATACATAAAATTACTATAGCTAAAGCCATAATTATCATGAATGGTATAGACCCTTTTAAAATTTCTGACAAACTAACGTCTGGGGTAATTCCTTTTATAATATAAAGATTTAATCCAACTGGCGGTGTAATTAAGCCAATCTCCATATTGATTGTAAACACTATTGCAAACCAATATGGATCAAACCCTAAAGTAGTAATTACTGGTAATAATATAGCTGAAGTCATTACGATAACTGCGACTGGTGGTAAAAAGAAACCAGCTATTAAAAGAAATATGTTTATTAAAATGAACACAACCCATTTGTTTGAACTTAATTCAACCATGCTCTGTGCTAAAGATTGAGTTACATAGAGTTGTGAGAGAGTAAAAGCAAAAAGATATGATGCAGCAATGATAAACATTATCATGACACTTTCTTTCATTGAAACTTTAACAATGTTCCATATTTTGCTAGGTTGATAAATTTTGTAAACTACTGCAATCAATACAAAAACTAAAAATGCTCCTACTCCAGATGCCTCAGATGGTGTTGCAACCCCTCCATAAAGAACATACAAAACACCGGCAATGATAGCTAAGAAAGGAAGAATTCTTGGTAATACTTCAAGTTTTTCCTTTAAAGTTGGTCTCACTCTATTTCTCAGAGCTTTTGCAGCATCTTTATCAATGAAATAACTATGAATAAGAGCCCAAATTGCAAACATACCTGCTAACATGAAACCAGGTACAAGACCGCATAAAAATAATCTACCTATTGATGTACCTGTTGCAATTCCATAAACAATTAAAACAATACTAGGAGGAATTAAAACTCCTAGGGTTCCTCCAGCTGCAATAGTTCCAGTTGCGATTTGGTCAGAGTACCCTCTTTTCCTCATTTCAGGTATTCCCATTGTTCCAATTGCTGCACAAGTTGCAGGGCTAGATCCACTTAAAGCTGCAAAAATTGAACAAGCACCAATATTAGAAATTACTAATCCACCTGGTACTCTCCAAAGCCATCTATCCAAACCTGTATATAAATCTTTTCCTGCAGGAGAATTGGCAACAGCCATTCCCATTAAAATAAACATTGGTATGGAAAGTAAAACAAAAGAATTTAATCCTGCAAAAAATGTTTCAGCAAATACGTCAAGCATTTGAACTCCCTCAAATGTTACTAACAAAGCAATCGAAACAAAACTCAAACCAAAAGCAATTGGAATTCCAGAAAAAAGTACCAATAAAGTAAATACTGCAACAATTAATGCTATAATCAGTGGATCCATTTATTTAAAATCCTTGTCATCAGTTAATTTTATAATTTCTGCTATATATTGTAATATCATTAACAAAGCTCCCAACATCATTGACGAATATGGTATCCAAAGTGGTGGATCCCAAACAGTTCCTGTTGAATAATTTTTAGTAAATGCTTCCTCAAACATTAAAAATCCAAAATAAAATAAAATTAAGAAAAAAAGTAAACTTATTGATGATGTAAAAATTTTTAATCTAATTATATTTTTTTTTGATAAAAAGTCATAAATCCATTCCATACTAACATGAGCTTTTTCACTTAAAACGTATACACTTCCTATAAAAGTTGAGGCAACCAATAACATGGTAACGAGTTCTGTCTGCCATGTAATTGCTCTTTGAAAAAAATATCTTTCAAAAACAAGCTCAACAATTACCAAAATTGATAAAAGCAATGCCAATACAGCGAATGCACCACATGCTTTAGCTATATAGTCACAAAGTTGTAGATATTTTTTTTTCATAAAAAAACCCCTATTTAATAAGAGTAAATAGGGGTTCTTTATATATTATTTTATTTAACTGCTAAAGCCATTTCCATCAGTTTATCGCCACCTGGAACTTTATCAGCAAATGCTTTATGAGAAGATTTTTTAGCAATCTCTACCCATGCAGCATGGTCTTTTGCATCCATGTATACCAATTTTACACCAGCAGCTTTATAAGCATCTTCAAACTTTTTATCTAAGTTTTCTACTTGAGCTGTCATGTATTTCTCGGCAACTTTACCAGCTTTCATTAAAGCTTTTTGTTGCTTAGAATTTAAAGCATCATAAGACTTTTTCGACATTAAGATCGGTTCGTACATGAACCATAAACCAAATTTTCCTGGAGGAGTTGCACATGAAACTTGTTCATAAATTTTGTAACTTACAAAACTTCCTGAACTCGTGTTAGCACCTGTTAGTACACCAGTTTGTAGACCTGTGTAAATCTCAGATGATGGCATACTTTGTATACCTGCTCCTGCTGCCTCTAACATTTGGTTAAATGCTTTACCTGCAGCTCTCATAACTTGACCTTTTGCATCGCTAGGGTTTTTGATACATTTTGTTTTTGATGCAAAACCGCCACCTAACCAAGCATCAGACAAAACTACAACACCAGCGTCATTAATAATTTTTTTAATCTCAGTCATCATTGGACCTTTATTAAATCTCAATGCATGGTCATGATTTTTAACTGTTCCTGGCATTAGAGTTGCGTCAAATTCTGGGTGGAATTTAGATGCATATGCTAATGGAAAAGCAGAAATATCCAACTGACCTGTTGTCATTGGTTTCCACTGTTCTTTTGGTTTGTATAATGATTTAGCTGGATAAATTCTTATATCTATTCCAACATTTGCTTTTTTGACTTCGTCAGCAATGATTTGCACCATTTCATGACGTGGGTCAAAAGATCCATCAGCTCTCGGTGTTCCTGGCCATTGGTGACTTGCTTTTAAAGTTACAGCAAAAGCAGAACCAATAGTTGTGAAAACGAAAACTAATGAAGTTAAGTATAAAGATATTTTTTTTAACATTATTTTTCCCTCTATTGTTATTTTTAATAATTCAATTAAAGTGAACTTATTAATAAGAGTCAAGTCAGTAAAAGCACTTAATATAAAACTATATTTATGGATGGACCTTTAAAAAACCTTTTAGTTGTTGATTTAACGAGAGTATTAGTTGGGCCTTATTGTACAATGATATTATCAGATTTAGGTGCAAGGGTGATAAAAGTTGAAGCTCCAGAAATCGGAGATGACTCAAGAAATTTTGGACCATTTATAAAAGATTACTCTGCTTATTTTATGTCTTTAAATAGGGGTAAAGAAAGTATTGCTCTCAATTTAAAAAATGCAGAGGATAAAAAAATTTTTGATAAAATTTTATCTAAAGCAGATATTTTAGTCGAAAATTTTAAACCAGGAACTTTAGAAAAATGGGGTTATGGCTGGAAGGATGTGTCCAAAAAATATCCCAAACTAATTTATGCTTCAGCTTCAGGATTTGGTCAAACAGGTCCACTTAAAGAGTTACCAGCTTACGACATGGTAGTACAAGGTATGGGAGGATTGATGAGTGTAACTGGTCAACCAAATTCTGAACCTACAAGAGTTGGAACATCTATAGGAGATATAACTGCAGGACTTTTTACTACTATTGGAATTAACGCTGCTCTTTATGATAGACAAAAAACTGGCAAAGGAATGTACATAGATGTATCGATGCTTGATTGTCAAATAGCTATTCTAGAAAATGCTATCGCACGATATCTCTCAAAGAATGAAATTCCAAAACCGATGGGATCACGTCATCCATCAATTGCTCCATTTGAAGCCTTCAAGACAAAAGATAGTTATATAATAATTGCAGCAGGCAATGATAAATTATTTGAAAAACTATGCAATGTCTTAAAAATAAGTGAAGTAAATCAAAATCCAAAATTTTCAAATAATTCATCTAGAGCTAAAAATATGGATGAGCTTAAAAAAATTTTGGAAGATAAATTATCTGCCAAAAAAACTGATGAGTGGGTTAAAGAAATGGAAAAAGATAAAATTCCATGTGGTCCAATTTTTAATATAAAAGAGGCTGTTGAAAATCCTCAGATAGAGTCAAGAAACATGATCGTAAAAGCTTTTCATAAAGTTGTGGGGGATTTCAAATTAGCTGGAAACCCAATCAAAATGTCATCATATAAGGATGAAAAGACTAGAGGTGATATTCCTGATTTGGATGAGCATCGACAAAAAATTTTAGAAGAATTTAATAATTAACTATTTTCTTCAGAAGACTCAGTATCTTGCTGACTTACCTGCTCTTCAACTTCTGAAACTTCATCAAGAGAAACATCATCAGAATCGCTTTCTGTTTCCTCTGATGGTTGAGAGTCTACATCGGGACTAGCTGTTTGAGAAAGTTCGGCTAAATCATCTTTTGAAACTTGAATTTTTTCTGGAGCTTTTCTAGCTCTCTTTGATGGTAATATGGGAGCACCACTTTTTGAAATTTCACCTTTGTATAAACTTTCAAAATCATCACCCACTTCTTCATCATCTTCCGTTCCATCATCGACTTGCTCTACATGTTTTCTCAATTTATAGATTGCACTCTCACTTAAATCTGAAACTTTAATATTTTCTTCAGCTATTTCTCTGAGTGAAATAACTGTATTTTTATCATTATCTCTATCTAAAGTTGGCTCAATACCAGAGTTTAATTGAGTTGCTCTTTCTTTTGCAACTAATACAAGCTCATAGGGACTTTCAACTTTATCGATACAATCTTCAACGGTAACTCTAGCCATGCGCAGTATCTATACAGTGGCTAAAAAAAAATCAAGGGGATTTTTTATGTATATTGTGGATTTAGCTTATTTCTTATAAAAAATAATAAGATCAAGGAGATTAAAATATAAACAAATGAAACCATAGCAATTTGCTCAATAGAAAAGCCTCTATCTATCAAAAAACCGAATAAAGCTGTTCCAAAAGCAGTGGAAAAAACCATTAAAGCTGTAGTTAGAGCTTTAATTGAGCCAATAAATTTTACACCATAAATTTCAGCCCATGTTGATGAACCTAGAACATTGGCTAAACCATTAGAAATACCTATTAATCCAAGAAAAATAAAAGATGTTATTGGATTATTAAAATAAAATAAAACTAAAGTAGAAATTAACAAAGGTATATTCATAAAGATTAAAAGTTTTCTGCTAGTAAATTTATCGATTAGAAATCCAGATCCTAATAAAGTGAGTACAGATAATATTGAATACACCATAAATGATTGGGCAATAACAAAAGAACCCCACTCCTTAGCTTCAGTAATGAAAGACTGATAAACAAATACACCAGTCGCAATCCACGGCATTGCTAACATATTTAAACATACAATATAAAATCTGTAATCTTTTATAACCTCAATTCTTTTCCATTGTTTAATTTCTTTTATTTCAGAGTCAGTTGGGTCTACTTGTTCTCTCGTATCAAAATCCAATTTTTTAATTAAAAAAAATGATACCAAAGGTAAAAAAATCAAAACTAAAATTGAAATAGATATCCAAATATTCTGCCAGGCTGTAATTGAAAGTAAATAAACAATTAATACAGGTAGAATAAATTCAGCTGTTGAAAGACCAAACCAACCTAAACTTAAGGCTTTCCCCCTAGATTTTGTAAAATACCTTGTAATTGTTGTGGTTGCAGTGTGAGACATTAATCCTTGTCCAGAAAATCTCATCAAAAAAACAGCTATGAATAAAAAAATTATTGAAGATATTTTTGAAAAAAAGAAACATGAAAATGCTAAGAGTAGAGTAACATAAAATGCAAATCGAAAAATATTGATATCATCAATTTTTTTTCCAACCCAAATTAAAAGAAAACTGCTTAATAAAGTAGCTGATGCATATATTGAGCCAAATTGTCCGTGAGTGATAGAAAGTGTTTCTCTAATACTGGAATTAAACAAACCTAAAAAAAAACTCTGTCCAAAACTAGAAAAAAATGTAAAAATAAATCCAAATATAATTACTTTTAAACTTAAACTATTAAACATAAAAAATTATGAGTTGTAATGTTGCTTTCATAGGTCTCGGTGTCATGGGATATCCAATGGCTGGTTATATATCAAAAGGTGGACACAATGTAACTGTTTTTAATCGAACAAAATCAAAAGCAGAAAAATGGATTAGTGAATACAAAGGTAAAATGGCAGAAACTCCAGCTGACGCAGCTAAAGATGCAGAATATATTTTTACCTGCGTTGGAAATGATAATGATTTAAGAGAAGTAACTTTTGGTGACAGCGGTGCTTTCAAAACAATTAAAAAAGGCGCTGTTTACATTGATAACACAACTGCCTCTGCAACTATTGCAAGAGAGATTTACGATTACGCAAAAAAAAATGGTTTTGGCGCATTAGATGCACCTGTATCTGGAGGGCAAGCTGGTGCAGAGAATGGCGCACTAACAGTAATGATCGGTGGTGATCAAGCTGATTTTGATAAAGCAAAAGATAAAATTGATTGCTACAGTAAAAAGATGAAACTACTGGGTAGTGCTGGCAATGGACAACTTGCCAAAATGGTTAATCAAATTTGTATTGCTGGTTTAGTTCAAGGTTTATCTGAAGCAATTAACTTTGGTATGAAAGCTAGACTGAATATGGAAGATGTAATTGAAGTTATTTCAAAAGGTGCAGCTCAATCCTGGCAAATGGAAAATAGATACAAGACAATGATAGATGATAAGTTTGATTTTGGTTTTGCAGTCGATTGGATGAGAAAAGATTTAAAAATTGCAATGGATGAAGCAAAAAATAATGGCTCACTATTACCTGTTACTGAACTTGTTGATAAGTACTATGGAGAAGTTCAAGCCATGGGGGGTAATCGTTGGGATACATCAAGTTTAATTAAAAGATTTAGAAAGTAATGTATGCAACCAGCATACTATGAAGATTTAGCTGAAATTCAAAATAAGTATTGGTCAATGTTAGATGATGCAGTGACTAATAGAGCTTCGCCATTTAGAATTCCTGTCTTTATTTGTGCTCATCAAGATGAAGTAGATGGAAGAATTGTTGTTTTACGTAAATCAGATAGAGCAAGCAATCTATTACAATTTCATACAGACTTAAGATCTCCTAAAGTCGATATTCTAAAAAAAAATAAGAATGCCTCTCTAGTTTTCTACGATAAAGAAGAAAAGATACAATTAAGAGTAAAAGTAGAATGTGAAGTTAATAATCAAAATTCTACAACTGAAGAGTCATGGAAGAAAACTCAGCATATAAGTAGACGTTGTTATTTAACTGATAGCCCCCCTGGAACTACCTCAGAAAACCCAACTTCTGGAATGATATCTAAATTAGAAGATTTTGATTACACAATGGAACAAAGTGAGGAAGGTTATAAAAATTTCACTGTAATTAAATGTAAAATTAAATCTATTGAATGGCTTTATCTTGCAGCAAAAGGACATCGAAGAGCTAAGTTTGATTTAGAAACTAATAAAATGGACTGGTTAGTTCCCTAAATTAACTCTCAATAGCTGATAATTTTTTCTTTAATTTGCCTGGTAAACTTGCAAACCATTCTTTCTCTTTACCTGACTCTGGTAAAACTGCACCATATTCAATCATTTGTGATGGTGGTAAATCAACTATATAAACCCAAACTTGTGTTTCATCTAATTTTGAATATTTAACCAAAATATCTTTTAGGTCTGAAATTAACTTATCTTTTACCTCTTTTGATCTTCCAGCTCTAATTTGACCAAGTAGAAATAATGAGGGCTCCTTAACTTTCTTTCCTCCCATAAAATGATTGTCTTTTTTAGTTTTATTAAAAATTACTTGAGCGAAATAAGTATTGGCTCCAGTTACAACATTATGAACTTTGGTTATTCCTTCTGCTAAATTCTTCTGTTGTTTTGAAGATAAATTAAAGTTTGAGTTTGTTACTGTGTAAGTTGGCATAAAAAATTAAATCCTTCTTTCAATAAATAATTAACTTATCCTCCAGGAATAAGAATAACTGCATCAACACCATTATCGGTTCCTGAAGCTCTATTAGTATCACCTCCCACACCACCATCAGACTCGACTGTAACTGTCGTTTGTATTGATTTTGCAGCAGTTCCAGCTGTGTTTGTTGCCTCTGATGAAACTGTAACTAAATAATTAGTATTAGCTGGATTTAATAAAGGTTCTAAATATGTATTTCCTGTTGTAACATCATTTGTAACGGTTGATGTCAAACTAGAATTAACTTCGGTACCTGCGCCTGCAGCATTTACTGTATAAGCAACGCTAGGTTTAACGCTTCCGGTATCACTAGAAGAATAACTATGTGTTTTATTTAAATTGGAAAGTCTTAATGTTGTGTTCCGACCTAAAGCATTGACAGTAATTATTGCACCCTGACTTAATGTTCTTGTTGAATAATTTATTTGATGAATTGGCGCAAAATTTCCAACAACTGAACCAACTGTTGATGCTACGACTGCATTACTTGCAGCTGAAGTAACAGTTAAATTTGTTGCATTCCCCAAATAAGTAGCTACTCCACTTGATTGTGTGTTTAAATCTGCATATGTAGTGGTACCAGCACTTATTGTATTTTGTTGTTGTACAGCATCAATCTGACGTTCTGGCTCTTCAAAGAAACCTAGAGGCTGAACTGGCTCAATATAAAACATTTCTATTGCTTGAAATTCTTGTTGCAATCCTTGTTCTTCTTGAATTTGTGCTTCTTGTATCTGTAAATTTTGTTCAATATCTAATGAAGCTAATTGAAAATCTATTTCTGGAGTTTCAAATTCCATTTGCATATCAGCTTGTCTAATGTCTAAAACTTGATTTACAAATTTTACCTCTTCTAGATAGTTTTCTTTAGTATTCTCAACCTCCAATTCTAAAAATTTCACTTCTTCTTCAAACTCTTTTATCTCTGCTTCTGACAATTCCTTACCGTTGAGCATACCAGTCTTTTTAGCATTATTTACTTCGAACTTTAAACTTGCAGCTTCTTCTGCCATCATTAATACATCGGTTTTCATTTCAACTAGCATTACTTCCTCAAATGCTGCATCAACCTCGAAATAAGCTTGACTTAATTCAGCATCAACTTTTATAAACGCTTCCTCTATTTCTTCATCTGAAGCCCCTGATTGAATTAATTGATCAATATTTAAAAATAGTTCTTCTGCCTGAGCATCTGCTTTTGCCATTAAAGCTTCTGCTTTTTTTTCTGCTTGATAAATCTCAGGAAAAGCTTCGGCAAACTCTTGTTCATAAGCTTTATCAGCTTCTTCCCATGCAGTATTTGCATCTTCTTGATCTACATAATCAACTGAACCATCTATTTTAAAAATAGCTACTTTTCCCTCTTCTGCCTGTTCCCAAGACTCAGTATAAACATCTGTACTAAATAAAAAACTATCTTGTTCCTTTACAAACTCTTCTGCAGTTAAAAAATCCATATTTAAACCTGCAGGTATAATTTGATTTTCCATACTCTCCATATTTATAGTAACCATAGACTCATCAGCTTTTTGCATGATTTCATCCATTTCAATAAATATTTCCTCTATTTCATCTTGAGTAGCACCTGCATTAACGGCTGCTTGATATTTTTGATCCAGTATTTCGATTTCAGGGTCAAATACTGTTTCAACAAATTGACCTTCATCAAAGTCTATAAATACGTTTTCATCACCACCTTTAAGAAATAACTGTTCTGGTATTCTAGGTAGTAATTGAGGTTGATCTTCATTAAAATTGGCTGGTAAAACTTGGGGTTTAAAATCTATATTACCCATATCAAGAAAAACAACATCACCTGTTTCATCATTTAAAATTGGAACTCTAATGTCATCAAAACCACTTAACTGATTAAATTTAGTGGGGACATATTCTACATTCTTCACTCTCGCACTCACTAACATTACTTTTTCTATTTCCTGCATTGCTTTTTCTTCTATAAAAGTGTTGGCTTCCTCTGAGTTTAAACTCATACCTTCAGGTAAATCTAAATCTGGTCTAATATCATTTCCACTACTTAAGAAAGATTTTCCTAACATTTGAGCAGTAATGCCACCATCATCTTTTGCTAATGCTGCAACTAGTGTTTCAACAACTAAGTCACCCTCACTTTGGTCATCAGTAAAAATTTCATCTTTAATTATTGAATTTATTTCAGCCTCATCAGTTAAAATTAATTCCTCTGTTGCATCCTCTTGTAAATTATCATTCTCAACTATTGTAATATTTTCTTCCTCAGTATTATCTTCAGCTGTTTCAGAATTTTCTTCATCAGTATTCGGTTCATCAACAGATAATTGAGCAACTGATTTTTCAGGCTCAACCTCTAATTTTTGAAAAATTTTTAATTCAGCTTGAGGAATAACCACTGCATCTGTCGGAGCTCTGTTTTCTGTTAACTCAGTGAATAAATATGGTTGGTCCAAAGTAACTGTTCCCAATTCATTTGATACCTCAACAGCTCCTGCTCTTAAATTTAATGAATTATTTGGTCCAGGGCCTACAAGTAAAATTTTACTTTGAGTGGTCAATGGATCAACTGAAGCTTTAAATTCAGTTCCTCTAGAACCAATTGTACCCGAAGGAGTTTTTACCTCTAAATTGGCTGGATTTATTTCACTAATTTTTCCTGAAAGAATTTTTACACTTCCGGCTATAATTGAAGCTAAAAGTTTACCATCATTTGCTGAGGGATCGAAAATAAAATCATCAATTTTTAATTTAGTATCTGAGCCAATTGTCATTACTGTTTCGTCTATAAATAAAAGTTGTGATTTTGCTCCATCACTGGCACTAATGGTGTCACCAAAATATATTGGGTCACCTACTTTTAACTCCTCTCCTTTTTGATTAAAAACGTTACCGATCACAAAGCCAATCACTCCTATCTGTTCAGAGGACGCAAATGATTGTGTGGCAAATATAAAAATTATTAGTGTTTTAAAAAAGAATTTCATTAAAAGTAATACTTTAACATAATATAAATCATTGAAAATAAGTTCTTTTTGTTAATCCAAATGTAAAAGATTCTTTTTTATAATTGTATTGTAAAAGGCTGCTTTCTGATCGAGTTTCTGACCATGAAGTACTATAACTTATTGTATTTAAGAAGTTTCCAAGTTTTTCTGAAACTGGGAAAAAATTTTGTGATGAAAACAATTGGTTTAGGTTACCACTGAAACTGATAGTCATTGTTTTGCTATCGTCTTTTCTACTTATATAAGGATGAATTAATACTGTATCTGGCTCCTTGTATTTTTTATCTGAAAGTGAATATGTTAATCCTAAATTTCCAAATTTAAAGTTTTTTGCGTAAGATGCAGAAATCGTTTCATCTTCCAATGAATTATAATCAGCTATAGCATCTGTACCAGTTAACGCATATTTCAATTTAAAATTATGTTGTGGGGTAAAATAATATTCTGGTCCAAATACCAAACCTTTTTTTCTAGTATTACTGTTTCTTTTAGTTAAGTTTGAGGGGTTTTGATTTCCTTCTGAAGTTCCAAGATTTATACCAGTTAAAAATTTTATTTTATCATTAAAAAAATATCTATTATCTAGTGAAATATTTCTAGTAAGTGTATCTGCAGCTCTTCTTGTATTTAAATCAGTGAACGAGAAAGTTGATGTTACGGTATTATTTGCTAAAAATTTGCTATATGTAGCTGAAAATGTTTGAGTATCATTTTCATCTGATGTTGCTCTATTCTGTTCTGAGGTTGAATGACTGGAATATAAAGACAGATTAGATGAGGAATTTATTTGATAGATTGCCCCCCACCCATTTTTTAACGTTGTTAAATTGTCACCCTCAACACCTGTCATCGCAATAATACTTCCACCTGAAAATTGTGTTTTAGAGTCTGAGATACTAGAAATATTTGAATTAAGCATGTTAGTATAGCTCAACTCAGCGTACCAAGTCCAAGGACTTGTTTGCTCAGGTTGTTTTTTTTTGGAGGCTAGTTGAGCTTTTTTTCTTTCTTTTTTCTTTTCGATTATTTCTTTATCTATTTTTTTCTTATTCATATCATCAAAAATTTGTTCAACTTTCTTTTTGATTTCATCAGATATTTGATCACTAGATTGAATTTTGCTAATCAAGTTCAAGGTTTTTTCTGTGCTATCAGTTTTAATTGAAATCGATAATAAATAGAGTTTTAAATCTATATTGTTTGGATACAAAGCGTTCAGTCTTTCTAAAGTCGCTATTACAGCTTTAAACCGGCCCTTAGACTCTTGCTCTTTTGCATACTGAAGATTTAATCTTAAATCTGTTGGATCTTTTAAGATTTGTAAGTAAGTTATCTCAGCAAAAGACTCTGCAATAAAAAATATAGATAATATTACTGTAAAAAAAAATTTCTTAAAAAAACTCATGTAAATAATTAGAAAATTGATCGAGAATATTTTTTCCAATTGTCTTGATAGTGCTTTGTATTTTCAAATACTGCTTTTTTTTCTTCTTCTGTCACTTCTCTTACAACCTTACCTGGTGAACCAACGACTAATGAATTATCAGGAATTACTTTGTTTTCTGTGATCAAAGCTTTTGCACCTATAATACAATTTTTACCGATCTTAGCATTATTTAGAATCACCGCACCGATGCCTATCAAACTATTATCTCCTACTGTACATCCATGAAGCATAACTAAATGACCAACAGTTACATCTTTTCCAACTTTTAAAGGACAGCCTGGGTCTGTATGCAGAACACATCCATCTTGAACGTTTGATCCCTCACCTATATGAATATTTTCAATATCGCCTCTTAAGGTTGCATTAAACCAGACACTAGTATTTTTTTCTAAAGTAACATCACCGATGACTACAGCATTTGGAGCTACCCAATTTTCGCCAGAGTTTTTTGGTTTTTTATCTTTTAAATCGTAAAACATAATTTATATATTATTACATTATGCCAATACAAACTCCAATATGTGATTTCGGCCAAAAGGCTTACGACTTTAGGTTAAAATCTACAGAAAATAAAATTATTACTCTAAATGACATTAAAGGAGAAAACGGAACTTTAATAATGTTCATTTGCAACCACTGCCCATACGTGAAAGCAGTGACTAAAGATATCGTTGATGATTGTAATAACTTAAAAGATATAGGTATTAATTCAGTAGCTATATGTGCAAATGATGCAGAAAATTATCCGGAGGATTCTTTTGATAATATGATCGAATTTGCCAAAAAAAATCAATTTAGCTTTCCTTATTTAAGTGATGACTCACAAGAAGTCGCTAAAACTTATGATGCGGTGTGCACGCCTGACTTTTTTGGCTATAATAAAAACTTGGAGCTTCAATATAGAGGCAGACTAAGAGAATTAAAAAACTTAATTCCTGTAAGAGATGGGGATAGTGACCTCCTGAAAGCTATGAGACTAATAGCTGAAACTGGCAAAGGGCCAGAGAGTCAAGTCCCGAGTGCTGGCTGTGGTATTAAGTGGAAAACTAATTAATGTATTTAATCGCTACAAGATCTTTTCCACCAGAAATTGGCGGAATGCAAAGTTTAATGTGGGGTCTCGCACGAGAGATGTCAAAAAACTTTATGATTAAAGTTTTTGCTGATTATTATGAAAATCACAAAGAATTTGATGAAGACGTAAATTTTTCTATTGAAAGAGTCGGTGGTCTTAAATTTTTAAGAAAAATTAGAAAAGCCCAATTAATTAATGAGTTTCTCAAAGATAATAAAGTTCAAGGAATTATAGCTGACCATTGGAAAAGCTTAGAATTAATTAAATCTAATAAAAAAAAATATTGTCTGATACACGGTAAAGAAATTAATCATCCAAAAGATAGCTACCAAAATAAAAGAATTATAAGAGTGTTTGATAAAGTCGAAAAAATAATTGCTAACTCTGAATATACTAAGAACCTAGCTATTAATATTGGCTTAAATCCTGAAAAAATTATTGTTATAAATCCTGGAGTAAATCCTCCTAAAGTCCTAAATAAAAAATCTTTAGATAAAGTTGAAAGTTTACTCAAAATAAAAACACCACGCTTAATTACTGTCTCAAGATTTGATAAAAGGAAAAATCATGAAAAAGTATTAATGGCTTTAAGAAACTTAAAACAAATTTATCCAGATATAGTCTATATTTGTATAGGTTATGGTGATGAGGAAAAAAATATTAAAGATTTAGTAAAAGAGCTTAATTTAAGTTCACAAGTAATGTTTTTCAAAGAAATTAGTGATGATTTAAAAAATGCTTTAATAGCAAAATCAAATATCTTTGTAATGCCATCAATTATTCACAAAAAGTCTGTTGAAGGATTTGGAATGGCATACGTAGAGGCCGCTCAGTATGGTGTTGCTTCCTTGGGTGGTAAAGATGGAGGTGCCTCGGATGCTATCAAGCATGATACAACAGGATTAATTTGTGATGGAAATGAGCTAGAAGATATTTATTCGTCCTTAAATACAATGTTAGAGAACAAAAAATATTCTGAGCTTGGTAAAAATGCAAAAGAATATTCCTCTAAATTTGATTGGTCTAACACAATAGAAGAGTATAAAAAAATATTATAATAAGTTTAACATTCTCTCAAAAACTTTATTGGCACTAAGATTACTCAAATCTGTTACCTGTATTGCTCTAAAATTTTCTCTTTCAATACTAACTTTATAAGCAGTAGTATGTCCACCAAACAAAGTTAAACCTTTTGCTGCAATATGAGCAGCTATATGAGCTGGACCAGTATCGTTAGCAATAATAAAAGAGCTCTCTTTGATGAGGGATGTTAACTGAGATAAATTTAATGCTTTATCATTATCAAGAACACTTACGGCATCAAATTTTCTAGCATCATCAATTTCATCAGGGCCAGGCGCAGTAACAACTTTGTACTCTGTGCCAAACTTATCTTTTATCAATTTAATTAATTCATTGTAATAAGGCCATTTTTTTACAGATAGATGTGGAGAACAAAAAGGAAATAATAAAATATATTTTTGCAAATCATATTTACTTTTTATTTTATTAATTTCAGAACAAGCCCAACTAAAATTAGGTTCAAGTGTATTAATAGTATTCAATCCAGACTCTTTTAATTGATAATCAAACCTATCTAATACTGAATACTTATCAAAATTTTCCTTATTTGTTTCTGCTGGTAAAGTTGTTTTAGTACTGGACCAAGTATCTTTATTAGCTTTTGGAAAAAGTATACTCTTATAAAAAGAAGTTCTTGATGAATTTTGAAGATCAAACACCCTTGAAAAATTATACTTCTTAAGCTCTCTCATTAGAAAATATAAATAAATTAAATTATATTTTGGTAATCTCTTGTCTAAGATCACCCCGTTTACAAAAGGGTTTTTCTTAAATAATTCAAAATAGGGTTTTGTTGTCAGAAGATATATTTGGTCATTTTTATGATTTTCAGATATGTCTTGAATAGCACCGCTAGCTTGAGCTATATCTCCTAATGATCCGTGTTTAATAATTAAAATATTAGACATATTTATAACAAGATAGCACAGTATTAAATTTTATGAATAAAATTATAGTCGAGGTTTCAATTGGAGAACTTTTAGACAAAGTTTCAATTTTAGAGATTAAGCAAGAAAAAATCAAAGACACTGAAAAGCTAAAATTTATAAACAACGAACATTCTGTTTTAAAAGATCAATTAGAAAAAAATGTAAAGTCTGATGAAAAACTTGAGAAACTTTATCAATCACTAAAAGAAATAAATTCAAAACTTTGGTTAATTGAAGATGAAAAAAGATTATGTGAAAAAGAAAAGGATTTTGGAGAAAAATTTATTAAACTTTCAAGAAATGTTCACTTCTTAAATGATGATCGTGCAAAAATTAAATTAGAAATTAATAATCATACTGGCTCAAAAATCAAAGAAATTAAAGAATATACAAAATATTAGTAGCTATATTTTTTTTCCAAAAACTTTATTAAATTATGAATTATAAAAGTCATAAATAAGTAAATTCCGCCTGCAACTATAAAGACCTCAATTGGTTTAAAGGTAGTAGAAATTATATATTTTGCTACGCCCGTTAAATCCATCAATGTAACTGTGCTTGCTAACGAGGTACCTTTAAGCATTAGTATTATTTCATTCCCATATGCGGGAAGAGATTGTCTAATAGCTATAGGAATTTGAACTTTATAGAATATAATTTTATTAGATATACCTAAACTTTTTCCAGCTTCAATTATGCCTGGCTTAATTGTTTGAAAAGCAGACCTTAAAATTTCAGAAGTATAAGCGCCAGTATTTAACGCAAAAGCAATAATTGCACACCAGTAAGGTTCTTTGAGTATTACCCACAAAAAAGAAGATCTTAAAGACTCTATCTGACCTAAGCCGAAATATATAATAAATATTTGAACCAATAATGGAGTTCCTCTAAATACATATGAATATCCATATGCGAATTTATTGATAAAAATATTTTTATTTAATCTTAAAATTGCAAATAATAATCCAATAAATAACCCAACGATTAAAGAAACTGACAAAAGTTTCAAAGTTACTACTGCAGCATTTAGTAGCTTCGGAAAACTATTGATCATTAATTCAAAATCCATCAATACCCTCTACTGTACTTAACTTCTAATTTATTAATTAACTTCATACTTATAAAAGTAAGCAATAAATATAAAACGGCAGCGAATGAATAAAAGAATAATGGATCTCTTGTAGAGCCAGCAGCAATGTAAGATTGTCTCATTATTTCAACTAAACCTGTTACAGAGATTAAAGATGTATCTTTTAGTGTAATTTGCCAAACATTACTTAAATTTGGTATGGCGAGTCTTAACATTTGAGGAATAATAATTTTATAAAACTGTTTAAATTTACTAAATCCCAAAACTTTTGCAGCCTCAAATTGACCTTTATCAATCGATTGAATTGCCCCTCTAAAAATTTCAGTCGAATAAGCACCAGATATTATACCAATAGCAAATGAGCCTGTAACAAACGCATTAATCTCAATGTATTCATTGTATCCAAACATTGAAGCAACAAACATTATCGCTCCGCTTCCACCAAAAAAGAAAAGATAAATAACTAATAATTCAGGGACACCTCTAATAACTGTTGTATAAATATTAGCAATTAAATTTAGAGACTTAAATTTTGATAATTTTAAAGGAGTGAAAATTGCAGCGAAACTAAAACCGATTAACATTGCTGTTATTGAAACAGCTATGGTCATTACAGTTGCACGAAATAACTCATCGCCCCAACCAGTATCTCCAAAAGCTAGAAGTTCCATATAGATTGGCGACTATACATGATAGTCGCCAAACCTAAAATTTAATTACATAGAAGCGTCAAAACCGAACCATTTAGTGGCTATTCTACTAATATCTCCGTTCTTTCTTGCTTTATTAATTGCAGCATTAAACTTTTTTAAAAGTTCAGTATCATCTTTTCTAATACCTACCCCAACACCATTTCCAAAAGCACCGCCTGAAAAAGTTGGTCCAGTTAAAACAACTGGCTTACCAGATTTTTCTACATAGTCACTAAATGCTACTGCTGCAGCTAATGCAGCATCACATCTTCCAGATGCTAAGTCTAAGTTAACTTCATCTTGTGTCTTATAAGTTCTCACATTTACTTTTCCTACATCACCAGAGTCTAAAAAGTTTTGGTGAATTGTAGCAGTTTGTACACAAACAGTTTTACCTGCTAATGCAGCAGTAAGTGTTTTAAGATCTTTTTTAGCTGCAGCATTTGGTTTAGTAAGATTTATCCCAGCAGATGTATCTAGACCTTCTAGGTTAGATCCTTTCATGACTGCTAAAGATGCAACTTCATCTGCATATCCTTGAGAAAAGCTAATAGCTTTTTGTCTTTCTGCAGTAATTGACATACCTGCCATTATTGCATCAAACTTTCTCATGATTAAAGCTGGAATCATTCCATCCCAATCTTGCTCAACTATCACACACTGTTGTCCGATGTATCTACATAGCGTGTAAGCTAATTCAACTTCGAAACCTATTAACTTACCTGCTTCATTTTTTGAGTTCCATGGAGGATAGGCACCCTCTGTTCCAATCCTTATTTTATCAGCATTAACATTTCCTATTACCAATAAAGAAAGTAAAACTGAAAAAATAGTTTTTTTAAATATATTCATTATTATCTCCTTTAGTAAAAAAATATTATTTCACAGATTATGGATATTAAAAAGAAAAATTAATGATTTATTGATGAAGAAAAATTCCAAGAACAATCAAAACTAGGTATGTAAACTCTAGATAAATTAGTATTTCCAAAATGATGGTTGAATACATTCAGCCAATTTTCAACTTGCAGAGGTTTTTTATCCTGACTTCCAACTTGTGCACTAATAACACCTTTAGGCTTGAGTATTCTTACTAAAGAGTCCATATTTTTAGCGGCTAGATCTATGCAAAACTGGTCATCATTTAAATCAACAAAAATATGATCATATGTATCTTCGTTCACTGTCTTTATACTTTCAAAGGCATCTCCCCAAACACATTTTACAGAATTTTTTTCTGTAGTTTTTTTTCCAATATCACCAAGATGTTTATTACAAACTTCTACAACTTCTGGATCTAATTCATACCAATCTATAAAGTTAAATTTTTTTGAAATACATTCTCTTGCAACACCACCATCACCACCACCAATTATTGCTGCTCTTTCATTTTTTTTATTCAACTTCAGACCTGCTCCAACAAAAGTTGAACTATAGAAATGTTCATCTGATGCCGCCACTTGTATTTCACCATCAATAAATAAAGATTTTCCAAATTGCTCTAATTCTAAAATTTCAATGTGTTGACCAACTTTTGATTTAAAGTCTTCTAAAACTTCATTTACAACATATGATTTTTGTAATCCTGATGAACTATAAATATCGTGGTAAAGAGATCTAGTATCTCTATTAAATTCTTTTTTAACAATACGTTTATGTTCAAATTCTTTTTTGACAATATCAATTGCTACTGATGGACTTATTTTCCCACAGGTGAAAAAATCAAAACTAATTATTCCATTTTCTGGAAATGTATGAAAACTAATATGACTTTCAGCCAATAAAGCTAAAATAGTAAAACCCTGAGGTTCAAATTTATATTTTGAAATATTCAAAATAGTTACATTGGCTGCTTTAGCTATTTTATGTATAACTTTCTCATAAACTGAAGGATCGTACTCTTTTGTAGTACCTATAATATCTAAAGTAATATGCTCCCCAACTTTAATCATCTTACCCTTTTTTATAGTTTTTAGCCTTATCTAAAACTTTTTTCATTTCTTCAAATGAAAGTATCTTAGGTTGTCCTAGTTTTAAAGCAATAGTGTATTGATGACAAATATTTTCTATCTCTTGTGCAAGTTCAAATGCATCCTCTAAATTTTTTCCAAAAGCAACCTGGCCGTGATTAGACATTAAACAGGCATATCTATTTTCTAAAGCTTTGATAACATTTTTGGATAATTCCTCTGTTCCAAAAGTAGCGTATTCAGCACATTTAATGTTATCTCCGCCAGCTAGAGCGATCATATAATGAAATGGTGGAATAGGTTTTCCATGTGAAGATACAGCTGTTGCGTGTGGAGAATGAGCATGAACAATTGCCTGTGCCTCTTTTTTATTTTTATAAATATCTCTATGAAATCTCCATTCAGATGATGGTTTGTTAGTTGAATTGTTTTTTTCTTCTTCTTCATTTAAACCCATAAAAACAATATCTTCAGCTTTAAGTGTTTCATATTTTTTTCCTGATGGAGTAATTAAATATCCATCTTTATCATTCTCTATTCCTCTCAATGATATATTACCTGATCTAAGAGGTGAAAGATTTGTAGAATTTAATTTTAACGAATATTCAATAACCTGATTTCTTTGATCTAAATTTTTCATTTAAACAATTCTTTAAGTCCTTTTTCAGATGCTTCACATACTCCTTTTTCAGTGATTAAGCCTGTTACATATTTTGCTGGGGTTACATCAAAAGCTAAATTCATAGCTTTACTTTTTGTTGGATAAATTTGTATTTTTTTTATATCTCCTTTTTCATCTAAACCTTCAATATGAGATAATTCATCCGAATTTCTCTCTTCTATCGGGATATCTTTGTGGTCTTTTATATTCCAGTCAATTGTTGAACTTGGTAATGCAACATAAAAAGGAATCTTATTGTCATGAGCTGCTAAAGCTTTAAGATAAGTTCCGACTTTATTACAAACATCTCCATTGGCTAGAGTTCTGTCTGTTCCAACAATGCACATATCAACTTCACCTCTTTGCATTAATATGCCACCTGTATTATCTGCAATGATAGTATTTTCAATTCCTTCTTCATTTAATTCATAAGATGTAAGATTTGCCCCTTGATTTCTTGGTCTGGTTTCATCTGCCCATACATGAACAGGAATTCCTTTTTTGTGTGCGTGATAGATTGGAGAAGTTGCGGTCCCCCAATTTATTGTTGCAAGCCAACCTGCATTACAATGAGTTAATATATTAACTGTATCTTTTTTTTTATTATAAATTTCCTCTATTATTTTTAGTCCATTTAATCCTATATTTTCACAAAATTTTACATCCTCTTCACATATATCTTTTGCTTCATTCAAGGCTATTTCTAAGATTTTATCGCTATTAACTCCTGATAATTTATTCATCATTCTATCAACAGCCCACTTTAAATTTATTGCTGTTGGTCTTGAACTAATTAAATCTTCTGCAGATTTCTTTAAAAATGACTGGTCATTAGTTTCAATTATAGCTAAAACCATTCCATAAGCTGCTGTAGCACCTATTAAAGGTGCGCCTCTTACTTCCATCACCTTAATCGCATTTATTGAGTCCTTAACTGTTTTAAGGTCTTTTATAATAAATTGGTGTGGAAGTTTTGTTTGATCAATAATTTTTACGACATTATTTTCAAACCAAATAGTACGATATTCTTTTCCTTCTATTCTCATTGATTTAAAACTCTACCAGCAACAGTTTTAAGTTTTTCTATTGTTTTTTTTGTTCTTTTTTCAGGTGCTGTAATAATTGCAACATCTAAACAATTATTGGTTGGATCCATAGGATCAATGTGATTTTCAAAGTTTTCTATTAAGTTTTTAATCATATTTTTTGCTTTCGCTGCATTACCTAACAAAACTTTTATTACTTGTTGAACATCAACATTTTCATGATCTGGATGCCAGCAGTCATAATCTGTAACCATAGAAACTGACGCATATCTTATCTCTGCCTCTCTTGCTAATTTTGCCTCTGGCATATTAGTCATTCCAATTACATCTGCTTTCCAAGATCTATATAGATTTGACTCTGCTAAAGTTGAAAATTGCGGACCCTCCATAACCACATAAGTTCCACCTCTTTGATATTCTATTTTTTCTTTTTTAATTGCCTCTTCACATGCGTTCATCAAACCGCTAGATGTTGGGTGAGCCATAGAAACATGTGCAACTATTTCATTGTCAAAAAATGTTTTTACTCTTGAAAAAGTTCTATCTATAAATTGATCTACTATTACAAACTTTCCGGGAGGTAAATCCTCTTTCAATGAACCGACAGCTGAAACAGATACGATATCTGTAACCCCTAATTGTTTCAGTGCATCAATATTAGCTCTAAAGTTAATTTTTGAAGGTGAAATGAAATGTCCTCTTCCATGTCTTGGTAAGAAATAAACTTCTTTATTTTTATAAATAGTTTTTAAAATTTGATCAGATGGCTCACCCCAGGGAGTATTCAAATCTATTAATTCCCTGTCAGTGAATTCCTCTACATCATATAGACCGCTTCCACCAATTATTGCTAATTTATTTCTTGTCATGTTTAAAATATAAATTATTTATACTTCAATAATTACTTATTATGAATTTAAAAGATTTTATAAGATCTATTCAAGACTATCCAAAAAAGGGGATTCTTTTTAGAGATATTACTACACTAATTAAAGACAAAGACGCATTCGCTGAAGCAATTAGTCAAATAGTTGAAAGGTCTAAAAAATATGATTTTGATAAGATCGCTGCAATTGAGTCTCGAGGATTTGTTTTTGCTTCAGCAGTCTCATTTATTTTAAAAAAACCTTTTATTATGCTTAGAAAGAAAAATAAACTTCCTGCAGAAGTTCACTCAGTTGATTTCGAGTTAGAATATGGAACAGCTACAATTGAAGTCCACAAGGACTCTTTTGAAAAAAATGATAATGTTTTAATCATTGATGATTTAATTGCTACTGGGGGAACAGCTGAAGCTGCTGCTAAGTTAATTAAGATGTCAGATGCTAATGTTGCAGCATTTATTTTTGTTATAAATTTATTTGATTTGGATGGATGCAAAAAGCTTGAAGATAAAGGTTTTAAAGTTGAAAATTTAATAGAATTTCCTGGACATTAATTTTTAAAGGTCTTTACAAAATTTTGAAATATTTTTTCATTACCTAAAGAATTAAAATGTACATCGCCTTTAATATAATACTTAGAAATAATTTTTTTTTTTTCAATAAAAGTAATTTCATTAAAGAAATCAGGAAAATTGTTAAAGAAAAACTCACATTTGTTTACACAAAAATTATTCATTAATTTAACAATCTTCGATTGACTATTATCGTACAAAATTTGAGCTGGCCAAGGATAAATTCCAACTGACATTTTAATATCATTTTTCTGTAAAAGTTTATATGTCATTTCCATAAATTCTATTGATTTACTAATTTCTTTATCTCCAAAAAACTTATTGTTAAAAGTCCACGAACTTTTTTCATGACAGAAATCTAGATAAGTACATTTATTTATTACATCTGTTTTTTTAAATACATCATTCTTCAATACTTTTGATGAATATGCCAAAAATGGAAAAGATGATTTTAGGGTTCTTTGGATATTAGATAAAATTACTGATTTTTTTCTACTTATTTTGTTATCTATTAATCTGTATTTTCTATTATCGTCATGTATATCGCTAATATCAAAATAAATGATTACTCTTTTGAATTTGTAACCATTTTCTAATAAATATCTTAACTTAGTAAAATAAATTGATGGCGAATAAGATACAACACCTAAATTAGCAATCTTTAAATTGTCAAATTTATTTTCAATTCTTCCAACAAAAGTATCTTCGTAATCAACCCCAACACCTTCTGTAAAACTATCTCCTATGAATGCTATATCAAATTCTTTTGAATCAAAATCCATCTTATCACAAAAAGTTCTAAATGAATTTTTATTAGAACAAAAAAGATATGTTTCTCCGGGGGACCATTCTAAATTTACTTTGAAACTTTTTTTTAAATCATGATCGTAAACATTGTGAATAGTTGTATGATCGATCTTTTTAGGGGTAAATTTTAATAAATAAGCCCCAAATAATAAGTCAGTCAACAAAACAAATGTTAAACATATACCAATTACAGAAAGAATTTTTTTCATTTAAATGGTAGCGGGAAGTGGGATCGAACCACTGACCTCAGGCTTATGAGTCCTGCGCTCTAACCAACTGAGCTACCCCGCCATTAAGTTATTTTTGATATATACTACTTTTATTTTTTCTTTCAAACACTAAAGAAATATTAAAAGCTATTGCTTATTGAAATATTTGCATTGTAATTAGGTGTAACACTTAAAAAATCATAATTTGTAACAATCTTTAAATCTAAATCATTCACTTCTCTAGTAAATTCTAATCCAGCATTTTTAAAATCATTTATTTTAAATGCATATTTAATTCCATCAATTGGTACATATCCTACAGATAAATAAAGTTCATTGCTATGACCTTTGCCTCTAGCGCCAAATCTTTCAAAATTTACCACTGTTGACCATCCAGAAACTGAAGTTGTATCAATACCATAACCAACTCTGTAGTTATGTTCTGATTTGTTACTTGATGTGTAATTATATAATGTGCTTGGATTGTTCACAAAATAAAACTCTGCATCAGAAGATGAGCTTAGATCTCCAACATATTCTAATCTTCCATGATGATTTATAATTGTATCACCTTGTTCGTCTGTCCTATCAAAAAGAATTCCAATTGTTGCAATCGCAGTTTTAATTTCTTGATCTTTATATATTAATGCGTCTGCAAGACTATTACCTATTGTAGTTTGTTCCCTCAATATTTTGAGTTTAGTGTATCCAAGATCTAATTTAATTCCTGGATTTAAATTAAATTTCTCATCTATAATTCTTTTTCCAAAATTAATTGAACCAAATATTTGTTGTCCTTCTCTGTCGCCTCTTAACATATTTCCATTAATTACTCTTCTATGCCCAATATCAAGATGACTGATACCAATAATACCATCTGTGAAAATTTGATTATCTCTAAGTTTTGTTTCATAAAGAGCTAAGCTGTAAACATCAGTATTTACTTTTGTGCCATTACCACCAATGTGAATGACATCTGTTCCATACTGAAAAACATAACCATACATTTTATCTCTATCTTCTTTATTAATTCTATCAGCACCTATTGAAACACCTAGGTTATGAAAATCTCTAGAAGACATATTTCTAGCATGCTTATTTCCCAAGACAATTCTTCCCTCACTCCATTCAAACCAATCATCACTATTGTAAGAACGATCCTTTTCTCTTTTCAAAGACTTTAGAGCACTAGCAAATTTTGCAACTGTTTGATTTGTAAAATCAATTTCAGCATTCAAATTAGAAAGGTTATCTTTATTTTTATGTCTTCTTAACCATTCCATTCTATGAAATATTGGAAGGGTGTTGCTTTGAATAATACGCTTAGCTGACTCTACATTGGCTTCAATGATAGCTTTTACATCACCATTAGTTGATGCATCAAGACAAGTTATAGTTCCAGCACAAGCCACGCTATATTCATATATAGTATTTACACCTGTCTGACTTTGTCTGGAGTCTGTATCTTGAGTAATATATAATTTTGTAAAATTGGCTGTAAAAATAAAACCTGCCATAATTGAATTGCCAGCTGATGAAACTTGTGCACTAAATGAATATGACTGAGAAAATTCTAATGTACTTACGTCCCAAGGAGTTGATAGAGTGTATTTATGAATAGAGTCTGTATCATTGCCACCTATATAAAATATAGTTCCATCTGAATTAAATTGGATACTTCTTACCTTGTCTTCTTTGGCGCTTAAAGAAGGAGATTCAGTTGAGTCTTTTGTTGCACTTGTTACATCCCAAGGAACAGATAAAGTAAACTGTTGTATTACCTCTGTTTCATTACCAGTTACGTACATTTTGGTTCCATCATATTTAAAAGCTAATGATCTAAGTTGATTCTCATTTGATACAGTAAAATTATTGTCATAAACCAATGAAGAGGTATCCCAAGCAGTAGTTAAATTGTATTGTTCGACAGTAAGAGATCCATTGTCTATAACATACATAACCTTTCCATCTGGTTTAAAATGTATTGCGTGAGGTTTATCTATATTTGTTAATGTAGTTGAAGAGGTTAGAGTTGCGGTACTAATATCAAATGGTGTGCTTAAAGAATATTGTATTACACTATCAACTACGGATGTATCATCATTTTCACGATTGGTTACATACATAATTGTTCCATCAGGTTTAAAATTTATTTGTCTAAGGCCTGTTGCGTCTGAAGAAATATCTTTTGATTGTTTAAATGTTATAAAACCAAATGAATTTGAGCTAAATACAAAAAAGAAAAATATAAATAAAACGTATCTAATCATTTACCTAAAATAAGTGTTAATTATCCACTAAAAGTATTTTTTTCAACTAATAATATAATTGATATTTCGAATATCAAAGTTATCTTTCACTTAATGAGAATAGAAGAAGAGCTTAAATTAGACTACTCTGATGTCTTATTTAGACCTAAAAGAAGCACATTAAAAAGTCGTAAAGATGTAAATCTATTAAGAACTTATCGTTTTAAATATAGTAAAAATGAATGGTCAGGAATTCCAATAATCGCTGCAAATATGGATGGTGTTGGAGAACTTAGTATAGCTGAAAAATTAAATGAGCATGGAATGATTACATGTCTAACTAAACAACATGATGTTAAAAAAATTAAACAAAATAAAAATATAAAGAAAATTTATCAAAACATAGCATTAAGTGTTGGCATCAAAAAAGAGGATTTTCGTAACTTGGATAAAGTATTAAAAGAATTTAGTTTTTTTAAATTTATATGTATAGATGTAGCTAATGGATATACAGAGCATTTTACTAATTTCATAAAATCAGTTAGAGACAAATATCCAACGAAAACTATTATTGCAGGAAACGTAGTTACTGCAGACATGACACAAGAGTTAGTTTTAAGTGGTGCTGATATTGTAAAAGTTGGCATTGGTCCGGGAAGTGTATGTACTACTAGAATACAAACAGGAGTTGGTTACCCTCAATTAAGTGCGGTAATTGAATGTGCAGATGCTGCGCATGGTTTAGGAGCACATATTATTGCGGATGGAGGTTGTACTTGTCCTGGTGATGTTGCAAAAGGTTTTGGTGGAGGTGCTGATTTTGTCATGCTGGGTGGTATGTTGGCAGGCCATGATGAAGGGGGTGGAAAAATAATAAAAAAAAATGGTTCAAAATATATAGAATTTTATGGTTCAAGTTCGGAGGTTGCTAATAAAAAGCATTATGGAGGTCTTTCTAATTATAGAAGTAGCGAAGGCAGATCTGTTAAGATAAATTACCGAGGAAAAATTAATGAGACCATTTTAAATATTCTTGGTGGTGTTAGAAGCAGCTGTACATATGTGGGTGCACCATCTTTAAAACAACTGAGTAAATGCACAACGTTTGTAAGAGTAAGCAATCAGTTTAATGAAACTTTTACAAAATAAATTTTAGAAAATCAGAAGTCCAAACAATACTAAACCAGTAGAAGCTACAGCAGAAAAATATATTTTTTTCATACTCTCACTTTTTTTTTCAGCCCTTACTCTATTTAGCAAAACATTTATATTCGTACTTTTAGATTGACTTTTTGGATTGTCTTTTACGAGATACTTTTCAACCAACTTTTCTCTGACATTAAAACCAGAACTTTTCATAGTCTTATTTAACCACGAAAAACTCATATTTGCAAATTTCATCATAACGAGAGGTTAATCCCTAAAACTCCCAACATTGTAAATAGAAATATTAAAATGATAAGATTTTTTTTGAACTCTCTACTCTCATTCTCTTGAAGTTTTGATTTTAAAATGTTGATATCAACTCTTCTTTTTAAAGGATCTCCAGCTTCATTGAAGTCATTCGGGATCTCGATTTTAGTATTTAAATCTGTAGAGCCTTCATTCTTCATTCCGCCTATAAATCATAAAGTGTAATTTTTTTCAATTTACAAAAAAGTCCAATATGGGTCTGTATTTAGTTGACATGTGTTCAATTTGGGTCATTAATATCTAATTTTAATTTATGGAAGCTAAACAAATAGATTTTTCAAAAACACTTTCAGAGGATCAAGTTTATAATTGTATTCTACAAAACTATGAAGCTCTTGGTACAGATTGGATAACACATCAGTGGAATTGGATTAATGGAATCTACACGTCTTTTCAAGATCATTTAAAATTCTTAATAATAATTTCTTTAGTCGAAAAAACTTTAAATTTTTACCATCAAGTTAATATTACACAAACATACGATCAATTTTATGCAAAAGATAATTTACAAATAAATGAGTTTAGTATCTCAGAATTGTGTGAAAAACTTAATTTACCAAAAGAAACCTTAAGACGTAAAGTTTTAGAACTAGAAAAACTAGGCGTTATAAAGAGAAAAAAAAAACAAGTTATAATTGATGGGTCTGCTTATTTTTATGTTAAACCTATAAATCAAATACCACTGACTTCAAAATATCTCTTTAGAGTTGGGGAACTTTTAAATAAAGAAAAATTATTCTTTAAAAAAATTGACAAAAACGATTTAGAAAAATTGATCAAAAAAAATTTTACATTATGTTGGAGATGGTATTACAGAATGCAAATTCCATGGATTGTTGGTTATCAAAAAATGTTTAACGACTTGACGACCGTTCATGTCATTGGGACAATTATGATGCATCAAGCATTAAATACAAAAACATTTCCAAGAGACTTTTCTATAAATAGAGATAACAAACATTTTGTTGATGATACATTTACTAATCCTCTTCAGCTAACCAAACCAGGTTTAAGTGCTATGTCTATTTCAGAAATGACAAATATTCCAAGAGCAACAGTTATAAGAAAATGTAAATTTTTGATTAAAAAAGGAAATTTAAAAGTTAATGATAAAAAACAATATTTTCTAACAGGAAATAACAGGGACGAGATTCTAAATTACCAATTAGATTTTTTTAAGGAAAAATCAAAATTTATAACAAGAATTTTAAATTTAATTGCAATTTCATAAATCTTAAATAAGCTGTATTTGTAATACTATTTTACAGAGGGGTTATGGAGATAGTTACAAAAATAGCACCTATCATACTGGCATTAATAATGTTGGGTTTAGGTTTAGGTTTAAAAGTTGAAGATTTTACGAGAGTATTAAAAAATCGAAAAGATTTTTTTGTAGGTTTTATTTCTCAATTAATCATCCTTCCATTAATTGCTTATTTATTAATTGTTATTTTAAAAGTACCACCTGAAATAGCAATTGGAGTTATGATTATCGCTGCTGCACCAGGTGGAGTTACATCTAATATATTAACAAAATTTGCCAATGGAGATGTCGCTTTATCTATTACTTTAACGGCTATAATCAGTTTAATTTCTATTATTACTGTTCCTCTTATAATTTTTATATCTGCTGATTTACTTGGAATTACAGATATTTCTCAAAACATTTCAATGACTGGTATAGCACTAAAAATGTTTTTGGTTGTAACAATTCCGGTTATCTTGGGAATGATTATAAGAAAATTTGCTGAAAATTTTGTAAACTCAAAAATTCAAATATTTGAAAAACTTAATATAGTATTATTTGTTATTTTTTTTATTGCTGCATTTTACGAAGAAAGAGAAAGTTTTTTAGATTTTTTAATACAAGCAGGCTTTATTACTTTTATTCTGAATATAACAATGATGATTGTGGCCTATTACCTTGGTAAAACTTTTGCCTCAGGAATAAAGCAACAAAAATGTATTGCTTTAGAATGTGGATTACAAAATGGTACTTTAGCAATATTTGTTTCTACACAAATATTCGGTACAGATATAGTCTACATAACTCCAACAGCTGCATATGCTTTGATTATGTACATCACTGGCTTTATATTTGTGTTTCTTTTAAAAAATAAAGTTTAATTTGTCTTAAAATTTGTCTGTTTTAATGGTTTATTAATCAATTCAATTTCGTATTTCTTTTTCTCAACCTCGATAAATAATTTACTATCTTTCAATTTTGCATTGGAAAAATCGTTTTTGATGTAACCAAAAGTCAGATTTTTCTTAAAGTTAAAAGAGTAATTTCCTGAAGTTGATCTACCTATTATCTTATCTTCTAAATAAATAGGCTCATCATGAAGTAATAGTGGTTCTCCAGGTTTACTATCTTTTAAAGTAAACATAGCAAATCTTGTTTTGATCTTCTTATTATTAATTTTTTCAAGAGCTGACTTACCAATAAAATCTACATTTTTTTTATTACTGATTGTAAAAGATAAGCCTGCTTGATATTGATTTTCCTCAGGCGAAATATCGTGTCCCCAATGTAGAAAACCACTCTCCATTCGCATAATATCCATTGCGTGCATACCACAATTTGAAAGATTAAAATTTTTACCTTTTTCTATAATCAATTCATAAATATTTTTCGCATCTTTGGCTTCAACGTAAAGTTCATATCCTAACTCCCCAACATAAGACAATCTCTGTGTCCAAATTTTAATATCCTCGATTGAAATAAATTTTGCTGTTCCAAATTTGAAATTTCCATTATCAAAATTATCTTTACTTAATGAACTTAAAAGATTTCTGCTTTTTGGTCCAAATAAACCAAAAACACAATAATCATCAGTTACATCTTTCAATTCAATATCTTTATTTAAATGTTTTTTGATGTGATGCTTGTCTCTTTCTCTTGTTGCGGCAGAACTAATTATTCTAAAATGGTTTTCATCTATCGTTACTATAGTTAAATCAGTCTCAATACCTCCATCTGAGTTTAACATATGAGTATAGGTACATTTACCAACTTCTTTTTTAATATTTGCAGTGCAAATTCTTTGTAATTCTTGATGGGCTTTATCAGATTTTATTTCGAACTTTGAAAAAGGAGTTAGATCAAATAAGCCAACATTTTTTAAAGTATTATTAGTTTCATACTCAGCTGAGGGATACCAACTTTGATAGTTATAACTATATTCATACTCCGCCTTTTCACCATCTAGTGCAAACCACATAGGTCTTTCATATCCACCCGAAACACCAAAACATGCTCCAAAGCTTTTTAAATTATCATGATGTGGAAGTTTTTTTATATCTCTGGAAGTTTTATGCTGTTTAAATGGCCAATGCATTCCATACAAATCTCCTAATGACTCTGTAATTCTTTTTTTTATAAAACCTAAATCTGAATGAAATTTTTGAAATCTTTTTATATCATAACTAAAAATATCTTCATTAATATGACCATTCATCAACCATTCTGCTGTAACCTTACCAACACCACCGCCACTGCCTATTCCGATACTATTTAAACCACAACATACAAAAAAATTCTTAATCTCAGGTACTTCTCCTAATAATGTGTTGGTATCAGGCGTGAAAGATTCTGGTCCTGAAAAAAATTTTCTAATTCCAGCAGTTTCTAAAATTGGAAATCTTTTAATTGCTGAAGCTAAATAAGGTTCAAAATGTTCAAAATTTTCTTGAAACTCACCAAAGGAAAAATCTTCTGGAACTTTATTAGTTTTATTCCAGGCAGGAAATGAATTCCCTTCAAAAATTCCAACTAGTATTTTTCCTGCATCTTCTTTTATATAAGTTCGATTATCAAAATCTCTAACAACTGGTAATGTTTTAGATAAATTTTTAATTGGTTCAGTAATAATGTAAAAATGTTCTGCTGGATACAATGGAATACTAACACCAGCTTTTTCTCCTATTTGCCTTGACCACATACCTGAGGCTAAAACAATATATTCACATTCAATTTTTTGGCCTTTGACTTTAACTCCAGAAATTTTTCCATCTTTAGTTAAAATTTCTTCAACCGGTGACTTTTCAAAAATTTGTGCACCCTCCATTCTTGCTGCTTTAGCTAACATATGGGTAACACCTGAAGGATCTGCAGCACCATCACCTGGCATTAAAATTCCTCCTATAACTTCATCTGTATTGATTATGGGATAATCTTTTTTGATTTGATCCTTATCTAAAATTCTTACGTCAACATCGTAAAGTTGTGCGGTCGTTGCTTGTCTTTGAAGTTCTTGCCATCTTCCTTTATTTTGAGCGATCGAAAGTGCTCCGTTTAATCTTAAACCTGCAGAATGATCAACTTTTTTTTCAAGCTCTTTATATAAATCTAAAGTATATTTTCTAATTTTTGTGACAGCTGCAGTTGGACCCAACTGACTTACTAAACCTGCCGCATGCCAAGTTGTGCCTGACGTTAATTGATCTCTTTCTAAGAGTATTGTGTCTTTCCAACCGAATTTAGCTAAATGATAAGCAACAGAGCAACCTACTACCCCACCTCCTATCACAACAACTTTTGTGCTACTTGGAAGTTTTTTTTCCATCTAATTAGTTATTAATTGCATCTCCCGGATTAACATATTCATGCCCAAAAATATCTGCAACCGCTTTATACGTCACATGACCCTTGTGAACATTTAATCCTGCTAGAAAGTTTTTATCTTCACCAAGAGCTTTTTGATAACCTTTGTTAGCTAATTTTATTAAATATGGAAGTGTTGCTCTATTTAATGCAATAGTCGAAGTTCTTGGAACTCCACCTGGCATGTTCGCTACACAATAATGAACGACATTATCCACTATAAAAGTTGGATCATTAAATGTTGTGGGTTTACTTGTTTCTACACATCCACCTTGATCTATAGCAACATCAACAATTACAGAACCTCTTTTCATTAATTTAAGCATATCTTTAGTGACTAATTTTGGTGCCTCTGCTCCTGGGATTAAGACCCCACCTACTATTAAGTCAGCTTCAGCTACTAACTTTTTTAAATCTATTTTGTCACTTTGTTCTGGAATAATTTTGTCTCCAAACATTTCAACTAATTGTTTTAGTCTTGCTTCTGATTTATCTACAACATGAACTTTTGCTTTCATACCAGTTGCTATTGTTGCAGCATTTTCACCAACAACACCTCCACCTAAAATTAAAACATTTGCGGGTTCACCGCCTGGAGCTCCCCCTAATAAAACTCCCCTACCTTTTTGATTTTTTTCTAAACAATGTGCTCCTGCTTGAACTGACATACGTCCAGCTACAGCACTCATAGGTGCCAGTAAAGGAAGTCTTCCATTATCATCTGTAATAGTTTCGTAGGCAATATTAATACTTTTTGATTTTACTAAACCCTCTGTTAATTCCTTTGCGGCCGCTAAATGTAAGTAGGTATAAACAATTTGATTTTCCCTAATCATTTCAACCTCAACTTTTTGAGGTTCTTTAACTTTAACAATTATCTCAGCATCATTAAAAATATCACTAGCTTTTTCTATAATTTTTGCTCCAGCATTTTTGTACTGATCATTATCGAAACCTGCTTCAAAGCCTCCATTATTTTCAACTAAAACTTCATGACCCTCTGAAACCAAAGTTTTAACACTGTCAGGTGTCAGGCCAATTCTATTTTCTTGAGGTTTTATTTCTTTAGGTACGCCAATTCTCATTAACGAAATTTAATTCTTTTTACTCTTTGCGTAATTAGTAATTCCAGTTCTTAGTTTTTCTATGATTTCATCAATGTGTTTTTTTTCACAAATAAACATTGGTGCTATAATTAAACAATCACCAGTAGCTTTGAAGTTTACTCCTGCATCGTAACAATGTTTGAAAGTAGCTAAACCTGCTTTACCAGGTCTACCATCGGTTTTAATATCTATACCACCCATCATTCCATAACCTCTAATATTATCCACTACATCGATGTCTTTTAGAGAAAACAGACCTTCTTGGAAATAAGGAGCAAGTTCTTTCGCTCTGTTAAAAATATCTTCTTTCTCAAAAATATCTTGAACAGCTAACGCTGCAGCTACTGAAACTGGAATTCCAGAGTATGTATAGCCATGAAATAATTCTATTGCACCTTTTGGAGAATTATCCATCACTGCATCGTAAATTTCTTCTTTACAAGCAACCACACCAAAAGGAACTATTCCATTAGTTGTTGCTTTTGCCATCGTCATTATATCAGGTGTCACACCAAACTCTTGAGCTCCAAAAGCTGAACCAGTTCTTCCCCAACCCGTGATAACTTCATCAAAAATCAAAAGTATTTTATGTTTATCACAAAGTTCTCTTAGTCTTTGCAAATATCCAACCGGCGGCACTAACGTTCCTGTTGAACCAGCAATAGGTTCTACAATACAAGCTGCGATATTTTCAGAGCCAAAATTAGTGCAAATTCTCTCTAGGTCATTTGCAATCTCAGCTCCTGTTTCAGGTTGACCTGAAATAAATTTATGTTCATCTAAATGTGTGTGTCTCATGTGAACAACACCTGGCATCAATACACTTGCATACGCTTTAACGTTATTGATCATACCACCTACTGATGTTGCACCGATATTCATTCCATGATAAGCACGTTCTCTTCCAACAAATCTAAACCTTTGTCCCTCACCTCTTGCTTTATGATATGCAATACTAATCTTTATTGCAGTTTCTACTGCAGTAGATCCACATATCGTATAAAAAATTTTATTTAAATTTCCTGGAGTGTGTTTTGAAATTCTTGTTGCTAATTCAAATGAACCACCAAATCCTTGTTGAAACGGCTGACAATAATCAAGAGTGTTTAATTGATTTGTTATTGCTTCGATAATTTCTTTTCTTCCATGTCCCAATGGATTACAGAATAATCCTGAGCTTGCATCAATTTGTGTTTTGCCATGATGATTTTTTAAATAAACACCTTTTGCCTCAACAATCAATTTTGGATTTTCTTTAAAATCCTTATTAGATGTAAATGGCATCCAATGTTCATTGAGTGAATTAGGCACTGACGTTCTTTTTTCTGAGCTCATAAATAAATTTAAAATGTTTAATAGTTAAATCCTTAGACTAATTAATAGAAATTAACCACCAAAATAATGTCACAACTTAAAGTTGTGTAACTATAATGATCATTTTTTTGTTTTACATATAGGTCAAATTAATCTTAAAATTGGAACATATAAATAAACAAAGAAGAGGCATAAATGAAAAAAATAATTAGTTTTATTCTTGGATGTTTTGTAGCTCTAAATCTTTCAATATCAGTTGCTAATTCAGCAGCTAATGAAGTTAGGGTTGCTTACTTCTTAGAGTGGCCAAGTCCAAATCTAGAGGACATGATGAAGAAAAACTTCGCAAAAGCTCTAGGGGTTCCTGTAAAGTGGACTAACTTTACTAATGGTGGTGCTATGACTGATGCGATGTTAGCAGGAGATATAGATATTTCTTACTCTCAAGGTTTAGTTCCATTTATTAACGCTGTAAAATCTAAAGCACCTATCAAATTAGTTGATATTGCAATGGAATACGGAATGGGAGGAACAACTTGTGTTACATCTAATGCATCTGGAATTACAAAAGCGAATGCAACTGAATTAGAAGGTAAAAAAGTTGCTGTTCCACTTGGGACAATGGCGGAATATGTTTTTGATGAAAGTATGAAAGTTGTTGGAGCGGATAGAAAAAAAATGGATATCATTCAAATGGACCCTGAAGAAGGTGCTGCTGCTTTAGTAAGTGGTGATGTTGTAATGGCATGTTTGTTTGGTGGTAATTCTATCAAAGCTGCTGTTGCAGTTGGATCTAGATTGCTAACAGTTCAAGAAGCTAGAGATGCAGGTATCCTAGGGATCGATATTACTTCAGTAACTACAAAGTTCATGAAGGAAAACCCAGGAATGTTAAGAACTTTCATTGAGGTGACTCATGAAGCTAATGCAAGATATAGAGCTGGTAAAAGCGATATGAACGCAATGTCAAAAGCTTCAGAAATGAAAATTCCTGACATGAAAGAAACTTTAAGTGGTTTCAAATTTCTAACTCCAGAGGAAACAAAAAGTTCTATGGAAAGTGGGAATCTTGATGCATTCCTAAAAGGAATGGGAACACCAAGAGGAAACGTAGATACGAGTTTCTTACCTTTGTAATTTTAAGGTAATTAAAATTTAAATAGGCGCCAATTTTTTATTAAATTGGTGCCTATTTTTTTACTATAAATTTTAATATAAAGTGAATAGATGAGTGATCTAGTTTCTCAAAATCTTAATATGATTTTTAAAACTCCGAAAGGAGAAACTGTTCACGCTTTAAAAGATTTAAATTTTACTCTTAAAAAAGGAGAGCTTTTAACAGTTCTTGGACCATCAGGTTGTGGAAAAACAACCTTATTAAATATTACAGCAGGATTTATTCGACCAACTTCCGGAAGTATTACTTTAAATAGTAAAGAGATTGATGGACCAGGTGTAGAGAGAGGTATGGTTTTTCAACAAGGTGCTTTGTTTGAGTGGTTAACAGTTGCAGAAAATGTCAACTTTGGTTTAAGAATGAAAAAAAAAGATCCAATTGAAACTCAAAAAAAAGTTGATGAATGGTTAGAAATAGTTGGCTTAAAAGGTTTTGGTAATACTCCAACCTATCAACTTTCTGGTGGTATGCAGCAAAGAGTTGCTCTTGCAAGATGTTTGATTAATGATCCTGACCTAATTTTAATGGATGAACCTTTAGGAGCTCTTGATGCATTAACAAGAGAAAAAATGCAGTCTCTTGTTTTGAAAATTTGGAAAGAGACAGGGAAAACAATTATTTTAATCACCCACTCAGTTGAGGAAGCTCTTTTACTTGGTGAAAGATTATATGTTATGGCACCTCGTCCAGGGCGAATTCATAAAGAATACAATCTTCCATTTGCCTCAATGGGACTGAAAGAAGATCTAAGAGAAATTAAAAAGAACAAAGATTTTTCAGCGAAACGAGAAGAAATATTAGAGATGATTTGGAATATGGAAGAAGAAATTATGGGGAAAGATAATTAAATGTTAACTCAAATAGTCACCTTTTTAATTTTTTTTGCAGTTATTGGCTGTATTCTCTATGGAAGAAGATTAATTAAAACTGAAAAAGTTGATGCTGTTTTTGGAAATCCTGAAAGAGCAAGAGGTGGTACTCATTGGATTATAGTCGGAAGCAGCTTTCTATTATTGGTATGGCTTTACTATTCTTGGGATATTGCAAAAGGTTTTTACCCAAAATCTGCTAATGAACTATGCCAAGTAGCAAAAGTTAACGATTCTTTATTAGGTTTAAAATATCAATTTCCAATAGAGGAACGAGAATTCAAAAGTACTGCTCAAATTAAGAAAGAAAATAAAAATCTTAAAGCAACTTTAAATGAAATCAAATTTTCTGAAGATCTAAATTCACAACAAAAAACAGAGCTCACTGAATTTATAAACAAAACTATTCAACTAATTCCTTTATTAACTAATGAAGATTTAATTGAAAATGAGACGAAATTTAAAATAGATAGCATTACTGGTAAGATTAACTTATTAACTGAAAATTTTAGAAAACCTGAATATCCTTTTGAAACAGAGCAAGAGGCAAACCAAAGACTTAAAGCAGTAAGTGAACAAGGAGATTGGGGAATTATAAAGGTTCAGTCTGGAACGGGGTCTATAGAAAATACTATCGAAGTACCTTTGGTTCCAGAGACTAAAAGAGGTTTAAAATTTGATGCTGCCGCAAAAGAATTACAAATTATTAGTGATGAATTCTTTAAGTTAAGAAATCATAATCCTCAATTTAAAGATAAAATAAAAGAGCTCAAAGATGAGATCAAAGCTTATCGAAAAAATTTAGATGATACTCAAGAAGTAGCTTCAACTTACGCTAAAGATATTGTTAAAATTGCACGACGAATAGAATTTGCAAGTATATATCCACCCAATGCGTTAAACGAAATGCAAAATGCAATTATCAATTTTGATGTTGCCCAAAAAGAAGCTCAAGGGGGATTGAGATTTGTAGATATATTTTTATTTCCAGCTGGCACTATTGTTGCAAGTGGGCCAAGCTGTTCAGAACAAGGATCTGGTAGATGGCTACCAAAGCCGTCAGATACATTTGATAAGTTTATGCTTATGCTTAAACCGAGTGTAGGTTATAAAGAAATTCCTCTTCTATGGATAGAACTAGTTGATGTTAGTAAAATGATTGGTTTTATTTTACCAGATTGGATAGCTGATATTTTACCTGGTGAATACCCAGTTCACACACAAGATGGAATTGTTAAACAAAATTTTAAAGGCCAAGTTTTAAAATTAGTAACAGGAGACTTTAAGCTATTTAAAGTACCAGTGCCTTATGGTCATATTTGGGATTCATTTTTAAGAGTATTTTTAGGATTAGTGTTTGGAATATTAATTGGTGTGCCGCTTGGATTATTTATGGGATTAAATAGATTTGCTAAAGGTTTTTTTGATCCATTAATTGAGCTTTATAGACCTGTTCCCCCTCTAGCTTGGGCTCCTTTAATTATTTCAGTCTTAGGAATTGATAATACCGGGAAAGTTTTCTTATTATTTATGGTCTCATTATCAATCATGATTATTTCTGCAAGAGCTGGTGCCTCTGGTACTCAGTTATCAAAAATTCACGCAGCTCACTCACTCGGTGCATCCAAAAAACAAATTTTAAGATATGTAATTTTCCCAAATTCTTTACCAGAAATACTTACTGGAATAAGAGTTGCTGTCGGTATGTGTTGGGGAACTTTAGTTGCAGCTGAGTTTTTAGCTGGAACAACCGGCATAGGATTTGTTGAAAACGTTGCTAAAAAATATTTCCAATATGAAGTTATTTGGATCACTATATTTATAATGGGAATGCTTGGTTTATTATTTGATGTCACCTTGAGAAAAATAATAGACAAAACAATACCATGGCGTGGAAAAGGCTAATTTGAAAACAGAAAATCTTAAAAAAGAAGTCATTAAAATTTTTAAAAATCACGGATTAAGTAATCCACATGCTGTTATTTCAGCTAATGCTTTGATTAATGCCGAGTTAGTCGGTGCTTATGGTCATGGTCTTTCTAGATTAAGAATGTATTGTGAAAGAATATCTAAAAAAGTTATTAATCCAAAACCTAGAATAAAAGTTAAAAAAATATCTCAATCGATAGCTCACATTGATGCTGATAATAGTATTGGCTTCGTTGCAGCTGATCTTGCGATTAGAAAAGCAATCGAATGTGCCAAAAAAACAGGTATCGGTTTAGTGGCGGTAAAAAATAGTGGTCACTATGGATTGTCTGGTTATTACGCTGAGCAAGCAGTCAAAAAAAATTTAATCACTATGATTTATACTAATGCTCCACCAGCAATCGCTCCTTATGGTGCAAAAAAAAGTTTGTTTGGAACTAATCCCATATGTTTTGGTTCTCCAACTGGAGCAAAGGTACCTTTTATATTAGACACAGCTATTGCAAAAATTAATAGAGGAAAAATTAGATTTGCAGCTAGAAATAATCAAAAAATACCAAAAGGTGTTGCATTAGATAAATTTGGTAAACCTACAACGAATGCAAAAAAGGCTCTTTACGGAGTTCAATTACCTATTGCAGGTTTTAGGGGTTCGGGTTTAGCGTGGATGGTAGATATTCTTAGTGGTGTTTTAACTGGTGGAAATCATGCAGGTAAGGTTAAGGATCCTTTTGATGATTTTTCAGGTCCACAAAATATTGGACATTTGTTTATCACATTTAAAACAAACTTATTTGTCAAAAATTATGCCTCAAGAATTAAGAATAATATTAAAACGATTAAAAGATTGCCTAAAATAAAAGGAGTGAAAGAAATAATGTATCCTGGTCAAAATAAAGATAAAAGGTTTAGAATGAACGTAAAAAAAGAAATCAAATTGTCAAAAATTATCAAAAAAGATTTAGTAGATTTAAAAAAATAGTCATGCTGTCCAAAAAAGAAATTATTTGTCCTGATAACTTGCTCAACGTTGCTCATAAAAAGAAAGGTGTTAAAGCAGGGATTGTTAATGCAGGAAAACCTCTTCCTATGCAGTCGGTGCAAGATGCTGTTAGAGAAAATCTAATTGAGCCAATTTTTATAGGTGATGAAAAAGAAATAAATAAGTGTGCACAAGATTTAAAATGGGATATCTCAAATTATGAGATAATTCATGAACCTATTGAAAACAATACAGCCATCATTGCTGCAAAACTTGCAAACGAACAAAAGATCAAAATTATTGTTAAAGGCCATATTCATACTGACATTCTAATGAAAGAAGTTTTGAAAAGAGAATATGGTTTACTTGGAAAAACCAGATTAAGTCATATTTGGCATATGACTTTAGGAAAAGAGGATAAACCTTTAATAATTACTGATGGAGCATTGAATGTTTTACCTAATGTAAAAACAAAATTACATATTCTTAAAAATGTTATAAATTTTTCCAATAGAATTGGTATTGAAAAACCTAAGGTCGCAATATTATCTGCTACTGAAGAAGTTTTAGATAGTGTTCCAAGTTCGAAAGAGGCTGAAGAATTAACTAAATTAGCTAAAAAAGAAAATTTAAATGCCGATGTTTTCGGTCCGCTAGCATTTGATAATAGTATCTCAAAAAAATCTGCTGCTATTAAAGGAATACAAAATAGTGTAGCTGGTATGGCTGATGTATTACTGGTTCCAAGTGTTGAAACGGGAAATGGATTAGTAAAAATGCTAATATACTTTTGTGGAGCGTGTGCGGCAGGTGTAGTTGTTGGAGGTAAAGTTCCAGTAGTAATAACCAGTCGTTCTGATGATGCTCCCGCAAGATTAGCATCTATTGCTGCTGCCGTCGTTGCTTTAGATTAATTGTTTGATTGCAATAAAATTGAAATTGTCTTAAATAATTCAACTATAGTAAACAAATAATATGGCTATTACGTATCTAAAAAAATCTCCAAAAACTTCATCAACAGATGACAATAAGACAACAGGAATAGTTCAAAATTTATTAAAAGACATTGAAACTACAAAAGAACAAGGTTGCATTGATTTAACAAAAAAGTTTGACAAGTACGATGGGGAAATAATTGTTTCAAAAGAAAGAATTGAAGAAATTAAAAAAACTTTAGATCAAAAAACTATAGATGATATCCAATTTTCTTTTGATCGAGTAAGAAAATTTGCTGAAGCTCAACTTAAAAATTATGGACAAGACTTTGAGGTTGAATTGTCTGATGGTTTGTATGCAGGTCAAAAATTAGTCCCAGTTAATACTGCTGGTTGTTACATACCAGGTGGAAGATATGCTCATATCGCTTCTGCTGTTATGAGTGTTACTACAGCTAAAGTTGCCGGTGTTAAAAATATAATTGCATGTAGCCCTCCAAAAGAAAATGTTGGTGCTCACCCTGCTATTGTCTACACTGCTGATCTCTGTGGAGCAGATGTAATATTGAACTTAGGTGGTGTTCCAGCGATTGCTGCGATGACTAATGGATTATTTAAAAACCCTCCAGCAGACATCATTGTTGGTCCGGGAAACCAGTTTGTAGCTGAAGCGAAAAGAATTTTATATGGCAAAGTGGGAATAGATTTATTTGCGGGTCCAACTGAAATTGGAATAATTGCTGATGCAAAAGCTGATCCAGAGATAGTTGCTGTAGACTTAGTAGGTCAGGCAGAACATGGCTATAATTCTCCATGTTGGTTATACACAACAAGTAAAGACTTAGCTGAGAAAGTGTTAAAAAGAGTTCCAGAATTAATTTCAGAATTACCCGAAGTTCCTAGAAAGAGTGCAGAAGCAGCTTGGAGAGATTATGGTGAAGTAATTCTTTGCGATACTGATGAAGAAATTGTTAAGATTAGCGATGAATACGCTCCAGAACATTTAGAAGTTCAAACAGAAAATTTAAAATGGTTTTATGAACGATTAACAAATTATGGATCGTTATTTGTAGGGGAAGAAACTACAGTTGCCTATGGAGATAAATGTTCAGGTACAAATCATATTTTACCAACTAAAGGAGCTGGTAAATATACTGGTGGTTTATTTGTTGGTAAATTTATTAAAACTTTAAGTTTTCAAAGAATGACAAAAGAATCTACTGAATTAGTTGGAGCTGCTGCAGCAAGAATATCAAGATATGAGGGAATGGAAGCTCATGCAAGAACTGGTGATGTAAGATTAAAAAAATATGGATATTCTAATTAATAGTTTCCATTATAACAAAAATTGTAAGTAGACTCATAAAACTAATAATAAAAATATTTATTGTTTTCCACACTTTTAAACTCTGAGCATATTGAGATAAATATTTAGATAAATAACCAATAGTAAAAAAGAATAGCAAGGATGCTATTGAAGCTCCAGCTCCGAATAATATTTTTTGTTTTAAAATAAAACTTTTAGAAAAATTTCCTAAAAAAAATACAGTATCAGAGTAAACATGTGGATTTAAATAAGTAAAACCAAGTGTTTTTATAAAAACATTTAATTTTGAGATTTCAGGAACTCTATCATTAAAACTTACTATTGAATTTAAGGATTTTAGTTTTGAATATATAAAATGAATTAAAAAAATAATTAACAAAATGTTAAAGATTAACTCTACAGTTGCAGTAAAATATTGCGTAAAATAATGAAAAAGAAATATTCCTAAAAATATTAAAATAAAATCAGATATAGAACAAATAAAACAAACTAAAAAGATATGTTGTTTTTTTAGACCTTGTTCTATGACAAAAACATTTTGAGCACCAATAGCTAATATAAGACTTAACCCTGTAAAAAAACCTAATAAGGCAAATTCCATAATATAGATATTTGAATGTTCTGAACTTACTTTAAATCTTTAGAAAATAAAAATGATTATCAAGTTGCAGGGATAAATAGTAAACACAACCCATTATTACAAAATCTTTTACCGGTTGAGCTTGGGCCATCGTCAAAAACGTGTCCATGATGGACCCCACACTTTGCACAATGATACTCGATCCTTTTCATACCAAATGAATAATCCACTTTTGTTTTAAAAGCCCCTGGTAAAGCTTCACTAAATGACGGCCAACCAGTGCCGCTATCGAATTTAGCCTCTGAGGAAAATAATTTGTTTCCACAATTCGCACAATGATAAAAGCCTTTTCTTTTCTCTTGTAGAAGTTCGCTGGTAAATGGTCTTTCAGTGCCCTCATTAAACATAATTTCTTTTTGTTTACTGGTAAGGTTCTGATTTATTATTTTTTTTGTCTCTGAAAGTACCAACTTATATGGATACAGAATCAATGACACAAAAGATAAACCAATAATTTTTAATAAATTTCTTCTGTAAGTCATTTCACACCTTGGTGTAATATGATTAAGATTATTCAGGATTTGCTGTTAATGTTTTTATTTCCAAAATATTTTCGTTTGGATCTTTAACAAAAAATGTTTCTTGCTCGTACTTTGTGCCTTTAAATCTAAGATAAGGCTCATCATAGTATTTTGCCCCTTTATCTTTTAATCTTTGTTTCAAAGCATCAAAATCTTTTCTTGATAAATGAACACCGAAGTGAGGAACTGAGACATTACCCATATCAACATCGTGTCTTTCATTGCTAAGTTTGTGATCACTAGCATGAAGGGTTAATTCATTTCCCCAAAAATCTACATCAGCCCATTCTTTTTCAGAATTACTTAAGCTACATCCAAGAGTTTCACTATAAAATTTTTTAGCAGTTTCTAAATCACCACATGGTATAGCTAAATGAAAACAATTAGTATTTTTGTACATAATAAATCCTTTAAATATCTTTTAAAATAACTATATAAACTAAATCTACAGACACGATAAATACAACATGAATGAATTTTTACAATCTATAATCGACCGTGACCCTGCGGCAAAATCTAAATTAAGTTTAATATTAACTTATCCAGGAGTAAAGGCGATATTTTTTCACAGAATTGCAAATTTTTTTGCAATTGCAAAGTTTGATTTAGTAGCAAGAATTATTTCACAATTATCAAGATTTTTCACAGGAATTGAAATTCATCCAAAGGCAAAAATTGGAAAAAATTTATTTATTGATCATGGTATGGGTGTAGTCATTGGCGAAACATCTGAAATAAGCGATAACGTAACAATCTATCATAATGTTACTCTTGGAGGGACATCTCCAAGCATTAATACAAATGAACAAAGGAATTCAAAAAGGCATCCTACCTTAGAAGAAAATGTAGTGGTAGGTTCAGGTGCTCAAATCCTAGGACCTGTTGTTATTGGAAAAAATTCTTTGATTGGTGCTAACGCAGTTGTAACCAAAGATGTTCCAGAAAAATCTATAATGGCTGGTAATCCTGCAAAAAAAATTGGGGATGCTACACGAGGATTTAAGCCTTACGCTGTTACTGATAATAAAGAAGATTAATGGTTCATATTAGAAATACATTTATTGATTCAATTGGTAATACTCCATTAATCAAACTTAAAGCTGCCTCTGAATTAACAGGATGTAACATTTATGGTAAAGCAGAATTTATGAATCCTGGCGGGTCTGTCAAAGATAGAGCTGCGCTCTCATTACTTAAAGACGCACAAGAAAAAAAATTAATTTCTAAAGGTGGTATTGTTGTTGAAGGTACTGCGGGTAATACCGGAATTGGATTAGGTTTGATAGGGAATTCACTTGGTTATAAAACAATAATTGTAATGAATGATAATCAAACTCAAGAAAAAAAAGATACAATAAAAAATCTAGGGGCAGAATTAAGATTAGTCCCTGCAAAGCCATATAAAGACGAAAATAATTTTGTTAAGATTGCTGGACGTCTAGCAGATGAGTTAAGACCAACTAATAATAATGGTGTTGTCTGGGCCAATCAATTCGATAATGTTGCTAATGCTAAAGGACATTATGAAGGAACAGGAAAGGAAATTTGGGAACAAACTGAAGGTAAAGTTGATGGTTTTGTTTGTTCATCTGGAACAGGTGGTACAATTTCTGGTGTAAGTAATGCTTTAAAAGAAAAGAATAAAAATGTTAAAATTTATCTTTCCGATCCTAAAGGATCAGCACTTTATAATTATATTAAAAACGGTGAATTAAAATCTGAAGGTGGATCAATTACTGAAGGGATTGGCTCAAGTAGAATAACAAAAAATTTTGAGAACGCAAAAATTGATGATGCATATTCCATTGACGATCACGAAGCATTGCCCATACTTTATGACCTAATTCAAAATGAAGGGCTAAGTTTAGGAACAAGTTGTGGAATAAATATCGCTGGTGCAATTAGACTTGGAAAAGAACTTGGGCCAGGAAAAACAATCGTAACTATTCTTTGTGATAAATCAGATAAATACAACTCTAAGATGTTTAATAAATCATTTTTAAAGGAAAAAAACTTACCTGTACCTAGCTGGTTATAATATCGCATATCAGGCATGTAACAAAACAGTTACATTTTTAAGTTAAAATAATTAACTTTGAGGTTCTATGAAGAAAATAATTTTAATCTTGTCTTTTTTTGCTTTTACTTCTGCTTACGCAGATATGAGTAATGAAGATAAATCTAAAGCTTGGGATTGTGTTGGAATTTATATGGCAAATTACTTTTTACCATCTGGTGAAAAATTTGAATATGGCATGAAAGAAAAATCTATTTCAACAGTAAAAGTTTTAAAAATGTATGCTCTTGAAATTGGTATTCCAGAAAAAGAATGGGATGAAGGAGTAAATAAAGCTGTAGATAAACATTACGGTTCAAAATACGACAAAGCTAAAACTGAAAAATGTCATACATTTGTTGAAGCTTTAGTTCCGAATGGAGCTGAAAGAGTTAAAAAAGTAGTTCAGACTTTGTATTAATTTAAAAGGAGAAAAAATGGAAAAAGAAATGTTAGTATTCCTTAAACTTAAAGAGGGTAAATTAGAAACTTTCATGGGATGGATGCAATCAGATGAAGGGATGGGTGTTAGAAAAAGTGTTGCCTATCCAGAAAAAACTGTTGGAGCCATGATTCCAGATAAAAGTGGGATGTTATTTAAAGTGAATGTTCATAATGAAGCTGGAATGAAAGAATTTGTAACTGGGAATAATCCTACCGCGAAGGCTATTTACGCAGAATGTGTAGAGAGCGCTAAATTATATGAACTATCTGAAGTAAATTTATAAGGAGAAAAAATGAAAAAAATAATGTTAACGCTTTGTTTGGTCTTATTTGTTAGCTCAGCATATGCAGGTTCATGTCCGATGTTAGCTAAAAATATTGATGAAAAGATTAAAAAAGCTCAAGAACTTAAAGATCAAGGTATGGATGCCCATAATAATGGTGATCATGCTAAGTCTGAAAAACTTTTGAATGAAGCTCTTGCTTTATTTAAAAGCTAAACACAAAGGAGAAAAATGAAAAACTATATGGTAACTCACACTTTCAAATCTAAAGAAATGAAAGATAAATTTAGCGAAACAGTAGCCTCAATGAAAATGGAGGATATTATTAAATCAATGACCAGTGATAAAGCTGCATGTCAAATGACCTGGAATACACCTGGTGATACAATGCAAATGTTTTGCTGGTGGAAAGCTAATAGTGAGGCAGATATTAATAATCAATTAGGTCAAATGAACGACTTCTTTGAACCTCATAAATTTACTGAGTGCACTGACCAAGTAATGGACTATAACGCTTAAGAGGAAGATTTATTAAGCAATCTTTATATTAATTTAATAAAGAAGAAAATTATGAGCAAAGGATATTTGATAGCACATCTTAAAGAACACGATAAAGAAGGTATGAAAAAGTTTAAACAAATGTCCGGACCAACTATTGGAGAGCACGGTGGCAAAGTTCTTGTTCGTGAACCCAGTCCTGACGTAAGAGAAGGTGAAAATTTAGGTACTGTTGTATTAATTGAATTTGAAAGCATTGATGCTGCTCGTAAATTCTATGAGTCAGAAAAATATCAAGCTGCTAAAGCGGTTAGAGAATTAGCGGCCAAAGCTCATCTAGTTTTAGTTGAGGGGCATTAAAACTCAGCTAATTAAAAAAGGAGTAAAAATGAAAGCAATCTACACAAGAACTATCGGTGTTTATGATGATAAACTTGGTGAGGCCATGGAAATTTCTAAAGGTTTAGCTGAAGTAAGAAAAAAACATTATCCTGATCATGAAGTTTATTTTTCTTTTCAAATTGGTGGAAATCCTAGAACAGTTAGAGAAACTTTAGTTGGAGAACAGTTTACAGACAAAGCTTTTGAAAATGATCAGAATATGTCTGCTGATCCTAAATTTATTGAACTTCAAAAAAAAATGAAGGGTGTTTTTAAAGAAGGTACAATACAAGACGAAATGAGAATGGTATTCAACGATTAAGGAGACAAAATGATAGAAAAATTTAATGGGATATTTTATTTAATAATTTATTTAGTTCATTTTATTGGCGTTGGTGTTTACGCTTTTCAAACCATTTTTGGTACTAAAAACTTTATGGAAAAATTTGGCATAGATCCCAGTGGAGCAATAATGATTAGAATGGCTGGTGCATTCATGCTTGCTGTCTTTTTGATGTCTATATATGTGGGTTTTATAAGACCTGGTGGTTTAGAAAATACATGGGGATTCTTAAATTTAGTTTTCATAAATAATTTATGTATTTTTTTATGTAATTTTTATTCGATTAAAATAAATAAAACTGGAGTAAATGAGAAAACTACAAACGAAGGTATTATTGCACCATTTGTATTCACATTGATGAGTGCAATTTTAATTTACGGTTTATCTGATAAGATATATATTTAATGTCTGGGTTCGCGATATTCAATATAGAAATAAAAAAACCCGAGCAGTACAAAGAATACATAGAAAAAGTAAAACCGATCGTTAAGATGTATGGTGGAGAATATGTTGTCAAAGCTGGTGAAACTACGATAATTGAAGGCACTTGGACTTATCCTAGAACAGTTGTTATTAAATTTCCAAGTTACGAAAAAGCTTTAGAATGGTATAACTCTGAGAAATATAAACCAATAAAACAAATCCGTTTAAAGAACTCAATAGGCAACGGAATAATTATTAAAGGAGTATAAGATGTCGATATTAAAAAAATATACTGATGCAATAGATAAAAAAGACGAAACTACTATGAATGAACTTTTGCATGATGATTTCAAATTTACAATGCATAAATCAGGAAGCACCATAGGTAAAGCTGATGTTATAAAATGGGCAATGAGCGGTGATATAAACCAAGATAAAGCTAGAGTGGTCTATGAAAATGATGAAATTGGAGTTCACCATTCAATAGTTAGATTCAATGACGGAAATGTTGAGGCAGTAATGGCAGTTTATAAATACAAAGATGGAAAAATTATAAGTTTAGAGACTGGCGCCACTCCAATGCCAAAATAGGTGAGTCAATTACTTTTTATTTGTATAGCTATAACTGCACTTGATGTTTTTTTAATCATCTACGCATTGACTATCCCACTTTATCCAAAAAAATGGCGAAAAGAGGTAAATAAAAAATACAAAAATGAGACAGCTACTGGAGTAACAATAATTTTTGTAACGATGGCAGCTTGTTTTTTATGGGTAATTTATTTTTATTTTTTAATTTTTGATTTATAATTTTCTATGTTTCCAAAAAAATATTCAAAATTAATATTTATATTTTTTATGGGTCTTGGCATGAGTTTGATCATGACACTTATAATTACATATATTAACACAGGTTATGATGAACTCTATTATAAGAGATTTTTTAAAGCTTGGTCAGTAAGTTTGCCAGTTGCATTAGTTGCGACAACGATTGTAGCTCCTATAGTTGAAAAATTTGTGGATAAAATAACTAAATAGACATAACTTAAGTTATGAGTAATTTATCTGGATATATATTTCTTCTATTGGCAATTATCTTAGGCATAACTTCGAATGGTTTTTTAAAATCAACTAATGGATTTACGAATATCGGCCCAACAATTTTTTGTGTAATATCAATAATTGCTTGTATTTTTTGTTTATCTAAAGCAATGAATATCATTCCTATTGGTTTCACTTATGCAACATATGGTGGATTAACTATTACTGCAGTTACTTTATTTGGCGTATTTAAATACAATCAAATCCCAAATCTCTATGGAATTATAGGAATAGCATTAATTGTTGTTGGTGTAATTTTACTCAATACACTTGGCAAGGCTACTTAGCCACAGGTTTTAATATTTTCACTATTCTTTTATGAAGTTTTTTGTTCGGCGCACAAATAATATTTCCTGCTTTTTTTGCATCCTCATTTTTCCATGTGGTAACTACTCCTTCGGCCGCTCTAATTATAGGAATTAAAGCATGAATATCCCAAATTTTATTTCCACATTGAATTACAATATCTATTTTTCCTTCAGCAAAATGAGAATAACTCAGAGCATCAGCACATGGAAATTGCATTCGTTTTAATATTTGTGGTATTTTTTTTTGTTGGTTTAAAGATAAACTACCATGAAATGCAGCCGACAATTTCATATTTGCGAAAGTTGCTTTTTTATTCACTTTTAGTCTTTTTTTATTTCCATTTTCACACACAAAAGCAAATTTGTCTGTTTCGTTAAAATAATATTTTTTTAAAACTGGAAAATTAGCAAGACCTAAAATTGGTATTCCTTTGAAATTTAGTGAAATGAGGTTACTCCAAGTTGGGTTACCTATAACTAAAGATCGTGTGCCATCTATTGGGTCAATAACCCAGGAAAAATCACTTTTAGTTTTTTTATTTTTAAATTCTTCACCTATAATTTGATGAGTGGGAAATTTATTACTAATCTCTTTTCTTATAAATTTTTCAAAAGCTATATCTGCGTTAGTAACAGGGTCATAACCTGTGCCCTTTAACTTATTTGAAACTTTAAAGGGCTTGTTTAATTTTAAGAAATAAAATCTAGTAAGTTTATTTGCTAAATTGTTAAGAAATTTAGAGTATTTTTTATATTCTGAAGATTTTAATTTAATCACAAGAGACTAATACAATCTAATTTGTATTGATTAAAGTAAAATTTTAAATAATCATAAGAATCATTATGAAAATTGAACTTTCAGATAATAAAGTTTTTTTTGAAAATCAAGGATTAAAAAAAGAAATACACCCATTCTGGTTGAGAGAAAGAGTGAACGGCGTAGATTTTGTTGATAAAGGTACCAAGCAAAGATTATTTGATCCAACAACGCTCAATCAAAATATTGAAATTAATAAAGTTAATTTAACTGACAAATTTTTAGAGATTTCATTTAATGATGGAGTTGAAACAAAAATATCAATTCAAAGTATCTTTGAAGAATATTCTGGTATTAATGATATAAAATTTATCAAAAAAACTAAGTGGGACTCTTCTTTAAAAAATCTGAATAATTTTCAGTTCAGTGAAAATATATTTGAAGAAAAAATAATGTATGAAGCTTTAATAAGTTTCTATAAATATGGTTTCATTATTTTCAAAAATGTGCCGACAGAAAACAATTTCTTAGTAAAATTCGCAAATTCTATAGGTAGTATAAGGAGAACAAATTTTGGTGAATTCTTTAATGTAAAATCAAAACCCAATCCTAATGATTTAGCTTATACATCTTTGCCTTTAGCACCTCATACTGATAATCCTTATAGAAATCCTGTTCCATGTATTCAAATATTACATTGCATTGAAAATGCAGTTGAAGGTGGACATTCTACTTTGGTAGATGGCTTTACAGTTACAGAGGAATTAAAAGAAAAATATCCTGAATATTATAAAATTTTAACTGAGGTGAAGGTAAAATACCAATTTATAGATAAGGATGTAATACTAGAGAATTGGGCTGAGATGATTGAATTAGATGAAAATAAGAATTTTAAACAAGTTAGATTTAGCCCAAGGTTAGATTTTGTTCCATTAATTGATAAAAACAAATTAGATGTTTACTATAAGGCAAGAAATAAAATTTCTGAATTGTATAATTCGAGCAAATATAGAATTGAATTTAAACTTCTTCCCGGAGATCTATTAATGATGGATAATTATCGACTTCTTCATGGAAGGACATCCTTTAATGCTAATGAGGGTAATAGATTTCTTCAAGGTTGTTATATAGATTATGATAGTACTGAAGGAAAAATTAAGCATCTAAAAAGAAAATTTAATATATAAATTATTTATTAAAACAATTATTCACTAATATTGCCATTAATATCCAAATGACAAAAGTTTCACCATGGGTGAAAGAATAATCCGCTCCAGCAAATCCAGCAACTATATTGATTGCATAAATAATTATGGTAGAGACTAATAAACTTAAGAATAATTTTACTATTCCATTAATATATTTCACATTAAAATTTTAACTATTCTCAATATTTATGCAAATAAAAATTTTCTATTAATAAGTGAAATTATTTTAGATGCCGGAATATTATTAAATACCTAGGTTGTATTCAAGAAATATATTTTCAGAAAATTTAAATAAATTTATTGAATACAACCTGATCAAAATTTAATCTTTAATTAAGGAGGTAGCTTTAATGAATCAAACACCACCTGATACTTAGCTGGGTATTTTCGTACTTCATAAAAACGTAAATAAAAAATATAAAGTCCATTCGGACTTAAATGCCAGAACGGCAAATTAGGGGCTGCTCTTTTGGTTAATTAACTAGAGAGCAAACCCCTAAATTTTTTTGTTAATTTATCTATTCAAAACTAGACAAATCAATTTATCTTGAAAAGATATTTGTTTTTTATACTTTTTCTTTATTTCATTTAAACCACTAGATATTAGCTTATGGCTCATCCCTAACAACACCGATATATATTTGCTATTTACCATTTCCATATATTTTTTCTTTGAAATTTTAACTTTATAACTAAACCCTCTAACGATTTTTCCTTTGAATGAGTATGAAATTGATTTAATAATTTTCTTGTCTCTTATTAACGCTTTTTTAAGCTTTTTTTTCATAATCGAAAATGTTGGAATTTCGTTATTAATGGGATCCAGAGTAAAAATAATAATTTTACCGTTTGGATTTAACAATGTTTTCGACAATTTAAGTATAGTCTTAATATCTTTAATTTTAAAAAGATGAATAGTTTGTTTTACTAAAATTAGATCAAATGTTTTTTTATTCTTTTTTAAAAATTTAAGTGCATCAATTTTTTTAAAAATTATTCTTTTATCCCTATCATTGTGATTTTCTATATCTATACCTATAGATTTTCTCTTTAAGCTTAACTTTGATGACAAGCTTCCTAGTATCTTACCCCTACCACAACCAATATCTAAAATCTGACTGTTTTTATTTAATTTAACTTGTTTTAATAAAAAATTATTAAATGATTTAATATAAGACGATGATGAAAGCCAAGTTTTGTTGTCCCAATTTTTTAATGACACGCAATACTAAATTTTTTTAGTCTCCAATAATTATAAGGCCAAGGTGTTAAGAACCCAACTAAGAGCATAATTGGAACTACCCACCAAGTAAGAATTGCGCCACCTGTTAAAAAGTAATCAGTCAAATTCATCATGATCTCCATACTTATCATTGATATAAAACTCATTCCCATTGCTGTTTTTAATGCTTTAGAAAAATCAAAACTTTGTCGCATTAAGATTATTGTCTCTAAAATAATACTTGTAATTAGTCCGTTGATGATAGCTAAAGTCATTATTCCCATAACTGGGAATGGAATCTTAGTTAGTTGAAAAAATAAAATAGTACCAAAATCACCAATTGCACAACCCAATAAACACCAACCAGTGTTTTTAGCACTTCTTTTCCATGTATGTTTACACGACCAATTAAAATTGGCTTTGACTGCATTGTCCATTGAATTAGTTTATATCAACTTTAGCAATCATTCCAACTTGATAATGACCTGGCACGTTGCATGCAATTTCAATATTTACAGCATTATCAAATTTCCAAATGATATCTTTCTTTTCTTTTGGTGCTAACAAAACACTATTGCTATGTGAATGACCCATGGCTTTATCCATTTTTGCCATTTTTTTCATTTTCTCTTTATCAATTGAATCAGCTAAAAGTATTTCATTTTCAACCATTTTTTCCATTTCAGGCTGATGCTTCATGTGCATCATTTTATTTGCTATATTAAATTCGTGGACTAACTCACCCACATTTTCAACTTCGAACTTTATTGTTTCACCTGCTTTAATTTGAAAAGAACTAGGTTCATAATAATTATCATACATCTTTACTTTTATGATTCGGTTAATATCATCTTCTTTTCCTTTCGAACCAATTTTCATATTTTTGTCAGCAAAAGATGGTAAGCAATAAAGTACTAAAATGAATAATGTTATGATCTGTTTCATAGTTGAATAAATATTAATTTTCACAATTTTAACAATGGGTCAAATTATACATGTATGATAATGTAAATTAATGATTTTTAAACAATTATTCGACAATAGATCATCAACATACACATATCTTATTTCTTCTGGGCAAGGTAGAGAGGCTTTAATTATTGATCCTGTAATAGAAAATGTAAATAAATATGTAAATTTATTAAAAGAGCTTAATTTAAAACTTGTCAAAGTTATTGATACTCATATACATGCGGATCACGTAACTGGTGCCTCAAAATTGAAAGACATTACAAAATGCTCTAGAATAATGGGCGATCATACTCCGGCTGATACGGTTGAAATCAGAGTTAAAGATGATGAGTATATTAATTTAGATAACATCAAATTAAGAGCTATGTATACACCTGGACATACTTCAGATAGCTATAGTTTTCTGATGGATAACTATCTATTTTCTGGTGACACTTTGTTGATAAATGGGACAGGTAGAACAGATTTTCAAAATGGAAATGCTATAGACTCTTATAACTCCATATTTAATAAACTCCTAAAATTACCAGATGAAACTCTTCTTTACCCCGCTCATGACTATAAAGGTGAAAAATTTAGCACAATTGGAAAAGAAAGAAAAAATAACCCTAGATTACAAGTTGATAGCAAAGATCAGTATATCGAAATCATGAATAATTTAGGTCTAAAAAAACCAGATCAACTTGAGGCAAATGTTTCAAGAAATATTAAACTGGGTGCTTAAATTAAATTGAGGATTTAAGAGCTTTGTAAATTGCTTCTTTTTTAATTTCTCCAATACTTCTATAAACTTCTTTATTATTTTTGAAAATCAGAAGAGTTGTTTGATATTGCACATTAAACATGTCAGAAATTTCTCTATTTGTTACATCAAATGCAAAATATTCAATATTATCAAAATCATTTTTTGCTTTTTGCAAAACTTTCATTTGACTTGCGCAAGAAGGACAATACTTAATCCAAGAGCTCACTACTACAACCTTGCCCTCAGATTGTGCTTTATTAAATAATTCTTTTTTAAAAGTTGTTTCCTTTTCCATGGCATTAACATTGAATGCTAATAAAAGAAAACAGAAGATTAAAAACTTTTTCATAATTGTTTATACAACAAATATTAAAAACCAATAAGATGCTAATCCTGAAAATATTGTCGCAATTATACTTCTGGAGAAAATACCAATAAACATTGCAATTATTGCGGCCAATATCTTTGGATTATCATCTATATCAATTAATCCTTTGTCATTAATGAAAATAGCTGGAAAGATTATTGCAGGAAATATTGCAGATGGCACAAATGATAATATCTCTCTAATTCTATCATTGAACATTTCCTTTTTAATTAAAGCTATCATAGAAAACCTTGTTAAATAAGTAATCAATCCACAATATAAAATTAATGCCCAGTTGCTCATGCTTTTTTATTTTTCCTTGTTAATATCATTGCAGTGAATAATCCTGCTAGAGCTGCAACAATAACGTAAGCTTTAAAAGGAATATAATTATATCCCAAAGTCGCTACCAAACCTGAAATAATTATTACAATCACATTTATAAATTTTCTAAAGTCATTAACCAATAAAGCTAAAAATGTTAAAGGAACTGCAAAACTTAGTCCAAGTTTTTCTGGAATTGCTGCTCCAAGTATAATTCCTAAAAATGTGGTCGATTGCCAAATTACCCAACAAGTAGCTCCTCCACCTATCAAGTGAAAGTATCTATTATGGTCCTTATTCTTTTTTAAATATTCATTTGAAATTGCAAATGCCTGATCGATTAAAAAATAGGATATAATAATCTTCCAAATCAACTTCAAATCTGACAAATGCTCTGATACGACAGCTCCGTAAAGTAAATGTCTGGAATTCACTGCACCGACTGAGCTAATTATTACTAAAGAAGATGCACCACCAGAAAATAATTGCAATAAAACTATCTGAGAAGCGCCACCAAAAATAATTAAAGACATTGCCATTGTTTCAATTGGAGTAAATCCAACATCAATAGCAAGAACTCCAAAAATTAAACCAAAGGGAACAACCGGTATCATCAGTGGGCTTACATCAATAATTCCCTTTAAAAAAACTTTTAAGTTACTTTTCATTTTTCTAAAAGGTTTTTATTAGAAGCAAACTATATGATCAATATGAATTGGTCTTTTAATCCCAAATTTTTCACTAACTTCATGTTGATGAATATGATGAGAGTGAACAAATACCGGAATTAATCTATTGCTGGGTGTCTTTAAAGTATAAATAAAGTTTGTTCCTCTAAATTTTCTATCAACAACTTCTAATTTTAAATTACTTTGATCATCATGATGCAAGTCTTCTGGTTGAACTAATAACTGAACATTTGAACCAATTGGAAAAGGTTTGACAAAATTTCCTGTAATAGTCCCAAGGTCTTTATTTTCTAAACTTTTGGGGCTTGTTACTTCTGCTGGTATCAAGACTCCTCTATTTAAAAAATTCACCACTTCTGTTGAATTTGGAAGGTGATACAGTTTGTAAGGGTCATCAAACTGTCTAAGTTCTTGATCAAAAATAATTCCACATTTTGAGCCTAAATAAAAAGCCTCGTAGGAATCATGAGTCACAATTATTGTTGAGATTTTTAAAGTTTTTAGAATTTTTTTTAACCTAATTTGAATTTCCTCTTTAAAACTTTGATCAACATTAGACAAAGGTTCATCAAGCAATAGTAGATCAGGTTGAGTAAGCAAAGTTCTTGCTAAAGATGTTCTCTGGGCCTCGCCAGCACTAATTTGGTGAGGGTACTGTTTTAATATATTAGAAAGATCTAATAAATCTAAAATTTCCTTTAAATCAATTTGCTTTTCTTTTTTTCCTTTATTTTTTTCTAAACCCAATAAAATATTTTTTTCTACTGTATAATGTGGAAACAAACTATTCTCTTGGAAAGCTAAAGAAATATTTCTATCCTCAGGCTCAACATTCACATCACTAGAGGATATTGTTTTACCTTTAAGCTCAATAGATCCATTTTTAATCTTTTGTAACCCAGCAATTGTCCTTAATATAGTTGTTTTGCCTATTCCCGAGGGACCAAGTAGACATATAACATCACCCTCATTTTCAATTGCAAAAGACATGTTTCTTACTTTTGTTTTACCTCCAGCAACAAAGTCAACATTTTTTACCTCAAAGAAATTATTCATTGTTTTCTCTCAAAATATATTTGGATGCAATTATAATAAAAAAGGATGCAATTAAAATTAAAAATAATGATGGTACAGCTGCAGCTTCAAGTAAGTCTTCTGATGCAGAAATATAAGCAGTTGTCGCAAAAGTTTCAAAATTAAAGGGTCTTAAAATCAATGTTATTGGTAATTCTCTTATGATTTCAAGTGAAACTAAAATAATAATGAATAACAAAGAATTTCTCAAAAAAGGAACGTGAATATTCGTAAATGTTTTTCTTTTTGAGTAACCAAGTAAGTACGCACTTTCATCAACTGCAATATTAATTTTTTCATACCCTGACTTTATCCCATTGTATGCAAGTGAATAGAATCTAACAAAGTAAACAAGCACTAATCCAATTATTGATCCTATGAATATTTTTTTTATTGAAAAGAAACCAAGACTTTTAATTACATTTTCATCAAACCAAGCAATGAAAGTAATGTATGCAACTGCTAATATTACACCTGGTATTGCATAACCTGAAATAGATAGAGTAGACAAAACATTTAAAACTTTATTTTTAGTTACTCTATTTCCATAATTAGAAATTAGTGCGAAAATTATCAAAACTAAACTAGATAAAGAAACCAAATATAAGGTATTTTTTAATAGATCTAAAACTTGAAGTTCAAATAAATTTTCAGGGAATTTTAGTGTCCAATACATCATTTGACTTAAAGGGAACAAAAAACTTAAGAAGAATACAGAAAAACAAAATAAGAAAGCTAAAATGGATTTTTTTCCTTCGAGTTTTATTTTCTGCTTTTGCTTAAATCCACCCCTCGAATTGAAGTGGTATTTTGCCTTTTTTCTCAAAAAATTTTCAATAATGAAGAGTGCAAAGATAAAAAGTAGCAAAAAAAACGATAATCTATTTGCAAAAGCTAAATCATCGAAGGCTATCCAAGAATTATATATTCCTGTCGTTAAGGTATTTATTGAAAAAAAATCAACTGCACCAAATTCTGCTAGAGTTTCCATTGCTACCAATGATAAGCCTGCAATTATAGCCGGTCGTGCTGATGGTAAAATAATTGAATATAATGTTTTTAATTTTGTAAATCCTAGGTTTTTACCTAATTCTATTATATTTTGTGATTGATACAAAAAAGATGCTCTGGCTAAAATATAAACATAAGCATATAAAGAAAAAGAAATAGATAAGATAACACCAAATAAACCATCAAATTTAGGTATATTTTGATTGTAATTACCATCACCAAATAAATTTTTTAAAATAGTATAAGCAGTTCCATAATTTTCAAAAAAAGCTGTTAAAGAATAAGCGTAGATATAAGGAGGGACTGCAAAAGATAATATTAAACCCCATTTAAAAAAATTACTTAGTGGAAATTCATAAAAAGAAACTAAATAAGCTGACCCAGTGCCAATTAAAAAAGTAAATAATAAAACAGAAAATAATAAAAAAATTGAGTTAAATATATATTCTACTAAAAAAGTGTCTTTTAAAACTTGATAATAATTTGAAGTATCCTCAAAAAAACTCGAAAAGACGGTAAGTATTGGGATTATTACAAAAAGTGAAATTAAAAAAGAAGATATATGCCAAAAAGTAATTTTCATAATTTATAATCCGCTTTATAAAGATGAAAGTATTTGTGCCCATACTAAGAGGAAGGAGACGTCTTCTCAATCAAAGCATGAGCACTCCAGAAAATTTAAAGATCAAATACTTTTAGGATATACGGAACCTCCTTAGCACTTAATTCTGAAAGTTTTCTATTATTTACTCTTTTATCGATTTTTTTACACTCTAAATTACATGGTGAACATGCCTTAGAAGATTTATTGTAATCAATATCTGATATAAATTTCTTTCTTTCTCTCATTGTTACTTCCAACCAGCAGCCGTCATTACTTCCACTGCATCAGCTTGATTTTTTCCATAAGAAGCGAGATTAGTTTTCATGTCTTGTTTGAAATCTAACCCTAAGTTATTAACTACTAATGGACTTGGCGAAACACCGTCAATCATTGGAAACTCAAAAGTATTATTTGTAAAATGCTCTTGAGACTCTGGAGTTAATAAAAACTCTACGAGTTTAACAGCGTTGCCTTTGTTAGGAGCACCTTTTACTAGAGCTGCGCAACTTACGTTCATGTGTGTTCCTCTATCATTTTGATTAGGAAAGAACGCTTTAACTTTTTTTGCAGCCTCTTGTTGTTCTACACCCTTTTTACCTGATAACATCAAAGCTAAGTAGTATGTGTTAGCTACAGCAATATCAGCCTCACCAGCTGCTACTGCCATTATTTGTGCTCTATCATTGCCTGTCGGTGTTCTTGCCATATTAGCAACAACTCCTTCCGCCCATGCGGCTGTTGCAGCTTTTCCATTATTTTTAATTAATGAAGCAACAAGAGATTTATTATAAATGTTACTTGATTTTCTTATTACCAGCCTACCTCTCCACTTGGGATCAGCTAAACCCTCATAAGTCATTCCAGATAATTCTGCACCAGTAACTCTTTCAGGTGAATAATAAATTATCCTAGCTCTTTTTGCGATTCCAACCCACTTGTTTGTTCTAAAACTTTTTGGAACTGCATCTTTAATAGCTTTAGACGTTAGACCACCTTGAAGTGTACCTTTTGCATCCATGGCACCACATCTACCTGCATCTGCCGTAATGTATAGATCAGCAGAAGAGTCTGCACCCTCACTTATTATTCTTTTTTCTAAAGCACCCGATTTTCCGTTTATCAAATTGACTTTAATTCCAGTCTTATTTGTAAATTTTGAATAAAGTTCAGAGTCTGCTTTATAGTGTCTTGCGTTAAAAACATTAACCTCTTCTGCAATTGCGAATGATGATGCAATTATCGAGAGGACTAACGTAAATGTTGATATTACATTCCTCATATATTCTCCGTTTTTTTATGTTCTTCCGCATGATTCTTAATGAGAATGAGAACTATTCTCATTGATAATGATTATCAATCGCAATAGTGTCGCAGGCTATGACGATTTCCAGTCGCCTATTTTGCTAAATAAAAAATTTCTAAAAGCTTGAACTCTTGCAGTATTTTTTAGTGATTGGGGATATACGAAATGAGCTTCTGTTATTGGGCCCTCAGATTTAGGTAAAACTTTAATTACCTTATTGGAGTCACTTACTAAATATTCTGGTAAAGCGGCTAATCCAACACCCGTTTCAACAGCAAGTAATAGACCCATTACACTATTTACCTTCATAATTGGTTTTCTTTTTTTGCCCTCAGGCATCCCTAATTTTAATACCCAATCTGGATTATAAACTGGAGAAGGAGCTCCTCTCCCAAAAGAAATAAATTTATGTTTGTTTAAGTCATTTATTGACTTAGGCATGCCGTTTTTCTCTAAATACCTGTTAGAACCATAAATATAATATTTCAAATCTACCAATTTTTTTTGAATATAGTTTAATTGTTTTGGTCTTCGCATAAAAATGCCAATATCTGCTTGTCTGGTACTTAAATCTAGCTCTTTATCCTCAAAAATAAGCTCAATCTCTATATCAGGATTTAATCTCATAAATTCTTGAATTCTTGGTGTTAACCAATGAGTACCAAAACTTCTTACCGTCGTAATGGTTAATTTTCCACTTGGCTTGTTTTTTTGATCCCCTAAGGTGGTTTCTACCTCTTTTAATTTACTTATGACTTCATGAGCTGTTTTAAAAACGTACTCACCATTTTCTGTAAGAGTAAGGCCTCTCGCATGTCTTTCGAATAATTGAACTTGTAAATCTTGCTCTAATGATTGAATTTGCCGGCTAATAGCCGATTGACTTAAGTTTAAATTGATTGTTGCATTTGTAAAACTTCCAGCCTCAGCTACTGCATGAAAAATCTTTAATTTGTCCCAGTCCATTATTTGTTTAAATCTACTAAAACTCTTCCTGAAATTTCACCTTTTAATATCTTAGGATAAGTTTCAATTAACTCCTCCAAGTTTACCGTTTGAATAGATTTTTCTAATAAATCAAAATCAATTAATTTTGAGGCTTCTCCCCAAATAAATTCTCTTCTTCGAATGCTACAATTAGCAGAGTCCATACCCCAAAGTTTTATTCCTCTTAACATAAATGGGATTACATTTGTATTAAGTTCATTCGTGCTTGCATTACCACATACCGCAATAATTCCATTAGAATTTGTTTGAACAATCGCATTAGCTAAAATTTTTCCACCAACTGTATCAACTACTCCATCCCATAAACCTTTATCAATTAGTTTTGGGTCTTTATCAAATTCTGCCCTATTTATAACGTTTTTTGCACCTAAAGATTTTAAATAATCAGCTTTAGATTCTTTTCCAGAAACAGCAGTAACCTCATACCCCATATTATTTAAAATCATTACAGCAATACTGCCCACTCCTCCAGATGCTCCTGTTACCAAAACATCTTTTACTTTTTCACCTAATAGAATTTCTTCTCTAGCCTTAATTGCAAATGCTGCCATCAAAGATGTAAAACCTGCTGTGCCTAATATCATTGCTTGCCTTGACGATAAACCAGTTGGTTTTTTAACTAAAAAATCTCCATTAACTTTTGCAATTTGGGAATAACCACCGTAGAAAATTTCCCCAACTCTAAAACCAGTCAAAATTATTTCGTCACCTGATTTAAATTTTGAATTTTCACTTTCTAGAACAGTGCCTGAAAAATCAATTCCAGGAATATGAGGAAATTCTTTAACTAATCTTCCACCATTTTTAAGGATCATTCCATCTTTAAAGTTTAGGTCTGAGTAATCTACTTTGATAGTTACATCACCATGTTTTAAAAAACTTTTATCAATTGATTTTACTTCCCTTGTGAACTTGTCACCTTCTTGATTTAATATTAATGCTTTAAATTGATCAGACACTTTACTCTTTTTGGGTGCTTATAAATCTTAAGTACCTATTTTGATAGCTTAGATCCTCTTTGAACTGACCTAAATAATAATTCGTCACTGTTGAAGCTTGTTCTTTTTTAATTCCTCTCATTGTCATACACTGATGAGTTGAATCGATAGTCACAGCTACACCTTTTGCATCTAAAGATTTCATAAGTGTATTCGCAATCTGCATGGTTAATCTTTCTTGTGTTTGCAATCTTTTAGAAAAAACTTCTACTACTCTTGCTAATTTACTTAGTCCTACCACCCTGTCTCTTGGAATATAAGCTACATGAGCTTTTCCAATAATTGGTGCCATATGATGCTCGCAATGACTTTGAACTGATATATTTTTTTGAACAACCATATCATCATAGCCTTCGACATCTCCAAAAGTTTTGTCTAATACTAAGTTTGGATCCTCTTTGTATCCTTTGAAATATTCCTTAAAAGCTTTAACTACTCTTTTAGGTGTTTCCAATAAACCCTCTCTATTGGGATCTTCACCTATCCATTGTAAAATTGTTTTAAAAGCTTCTTCAGCGTCCTTATCGGATACAATTTTAGTTTTTTGTTCTTCGTTATTATTTTTAACAAGTTTCATTGCCAGTTTTATACCTATAAATCTATATTTTTAAAATATTTAATATATTGAGATATATGCTACATAATTACCTTATATGTTCAAAAAAAGAGAAAATGTCCTTGAAATTGAAGAAGGAAATCTTCTTTCTCCAAAATTTGATAATGATGGTTTAATTCCTGTAATTACAATGTGCGATAAAACTAAGGATATTCTTATGCATGGTTATATGAATGTAGAAGCTTTAAAAAAAACTATTGAAAGTAGAGAAGCTCATTATTTTAGCAGATCAAGAAAAGCTATTTGGCACAAAGGTAAGACTAGTGGATTTGTTCAAAAAGTAAAAGAAATTCGCATTGATGATGATCAGGACTCTATTTGGTTGACTGTTGATATTGGTAAGGGAGCAAGCTGTCATGTTGGATATAGATCTTGCTTTTATAGATCTATACCTTTAGGAATAATTCATAATGGTAGAGAAGTAAAAATGAAATTTTTAGAAAAAGAAAAAAAATTTGACCCTAAAGAAGTATATAAAGGGCAACCTAATCCTACAAAAATTTAATAAATGGATAAAAATATTCAAATTCAAATTGCAAAGCCATTTGGACCATCCATAGCTAAAGCAAACATTCCAGATGAAATGATCACAAAATTAAATGATTATGTTGACAATATTATAAAAGACGAAAAAAAATCTATCGCTCAAAATCATGGAAATAAATTAGCCGGTCAGGTTACTCAAGAATTTATATTAGATAGACCATTTTGTGAGACATCAGGTTGGATGGAATTTTTAGGTAAATGTGTATCAACTTGGGTAGAGAAAAGTAGTGGTATCCCTGTAAAAAATTTTTCTTTAAGAGACTCTTGGATAGTTAGACAGTTTAAAAATGAATATAATCCGACCCATTGGCATTCTGGCCATATTTCTGGTGTAGGTTATTTAAAGGTACCTGAAAATTTTGGTAGCTCACCACAATCAAATAAAAAATCAAATCCAAATGGCAGATTGGAATTAATTCATGGTTCAAGGCAGTTTTTAAGTAATTCTCTTTTTAAAGTTAAACCTAAAGTTGGTGAATTTTACTTTTTTCCTAATTACTTAATGCATACAGTTTACCCTTTCAAAGACTCAGATGAAGAGAGAAGGTCTGTCTCATTCAATGCTGATATAGATGAAAATGTTTATAATGTTTACGGAAAATAGTAAGATATTTCTTTCTAATAGTTAGATTATTATGAATTATGATTATGGATTAATAAGAATTTTTGGTCCCTCAATTTTTAAGGTAAAAATTCCAGAAAATCTTTTAAATCACCTAAACAAATTTATTGACAATACTATAGAGGACAAAGAACAATCAAAAAATCTTGATGTCGGTAAGGGCCTTGTCGGAGATGTTAAACAAGAATTTAGATTAGACAAAAAGACTGTTGAAGAAAGTGGATGGTTAAAATTCCTAGGGGACTCTGTCGCACAGTGGATTTATAAAGATACAGGGAAAAAAATCTCTGAATTTAAATTAATTGAAACCTGGGTTGTTAGACAATTTGAAAATGAATATAATCCAGTACATTGGCATTCAGGTCATATATCGGGTGCGGGTTTTCTAAAATTACCAGAAACTTTTGGTAAACATTTTCAAGACAATAAAAAAGATTATAGAGGTGGAAACTTAGAGTTAATTCATGGAAATAGAATGTTTTTGTCCCAGTGTAGGTTTCCTATAGAACCAAAGGTTGGGGACTTTTACTTTTTTCCACATTATTTGATGCATACTGTTTATCCTTTTAAAGGAACAAAAGAGGAAAGACGCTCAATTTCGTTCAATGGACTTATAGATAATAAAATTTTTAATATATTTGGATAAATCAATGCAAAAAAATGTTTTGGGTGAAAATTTAGAAAGTTGTTCATTGGATCCACTTACTGGATGGTATAGAGATGGCTGTTGTAACACTGATGAAAATGATAGAGGTTTACACACCGTTTGTGCAAAAGTAACAAACGAATTTTTAGAATGGTGCAAAGAAGCTGGTAACGATTTAATTACGCCACATCCGGAATACGGTTTTCCTGGTTTGAAGGATGGAGATGGATGGTGTGTATGTGCTACCTGGTATGCAAGAGCTGTTGAAGCTGGTAAAGGTTGTCCAATTTATCTAAAAAGCACACATGAAAATACTCTGAAAATTTTACCTATCGAAACTTTAAAAAAATTTGCAATAGATTTGTCTTAATTACATATTCCCATATTTAGGGCCGCCCCCACCCTCTGGTGTTACCCAAGTTATATTTTGTGAGGGTTCTTTTATATCACAAGTTTTACAATGAATACAATTTTGAGAATTTATAACAAATTTATTAGATCCATTTTCTTTTTGAACTTCATAAACACCTGCTGGACAATATCTTTGTGCAGGTTCATCATATTCATTTAATGTATAGTTAATTGGTAATGATGGATCTTTAAGTTTTAAATGAACTGGTTGATTATCTACATGGTTTGTCCCAGTTAAATAAACAGAACTCGTTTTATCAAAAGTAATAACGTTATCTGGCTTAGGATAATCAATCTTTGGCATTTTACTTGCTGGTTTTAATGTTTGATGGTCAGCATGTTTGTGTTTTAATGTAAATGGTAATTTACCTCGAAACAAAATTTGGTCAATTCCAGTGAAAATAATTCCCAAAATTAAGCCCCAACTAAAACTAGGCTTAACATTTCTTGCTTCATAAAGTTCTTTGTATAACCAACTTTTTTTTAATTTTTCCTCAAAAATTGATAGCTCTTTATTATCTTTAAAATGGTCATTAATTGCTTCTGCAGCAATTATTCCGCTTTTCATTGCGGTATGCGATCCTTTTATCTTAGGCATATTTAAAGTTCCTGCATCACACCCAATCAATAATGCACCAGGCATAAACATTTTTGGCAAACTTTGGAAGCCACCTTCAATTAAAGCTCTAGCACCATAGGAAATTCTTTTTCCACCCTCAATTATTTTTCTTATTGAAGGATGTGTTTTGAATCTTTGAAACTCATCGAATGGAGATAAGTGTGGATTTTGATAATCTAAGCCAATTACATAACCTAAAAATATTTGTTTTTTTTCTGCGTGATAAATAAAGCTTCCTCCGTAAGTACTGTTATCTAATGGCCATCCAGCAGTATGCATTACCAAACCCTCTTGGTGATTTTTTTCATCCACTTCCCATATCTCTTTAAATCCTATTCCATATTGTTGTGGGTCTTTATCTTTATCAAGTTCAAATTTTTTAATTAATTGTTTTCCTAAATGACCTCTACAACCCTCTGCAAAAACAGTAACCTTTCCCAATAAATCGATACCTGGCTCAAAACTATCTTTTTTGTTTCCTTCTTTATCAATGCCCATATCTTGAGTTGCTACACCTTTTACAGAACCATCTTCATTAAATAAAATTTCGCTTGCTGGAAATCCGGGAAAAATTTCAACGCCAAGGGTTTCTGCTTGTTCTGCAAGCCATCTACATAAGTTTGCAAGACTAATAATATAATTTTTGTGATTTTTTTGAACTGCTGGTAATAACCATGTTGGCCAACTTAATGATTTGTTTTTACCTAAAAATAAAAATTTTTCTTTAGTAACTTTAGTTTTAATGGGTGAATTTAATTCTCTCCAGTTAGGAATCAATTCATCTAAAGCTCTTGTTTCAAATACATTTCCACTTAAAATATGGGCACCAATTTCTGATGCTTTTTCTAACAAGCAAATATTTAATTCTGAGTTTAATTGTTTTAACTTTATAGCTGTAGCTAAGCCTGATGGACCGCCACCTACAATCACTATATCATATTCCATTGTCTCTCTGGACATAATTTAATTTTTTACAGATTATATTATTTTTGTATAGTGTTTAATTTGTTCAATTCCTCTAAGAATTGAGGAACTGCTTCAAAAAGATCGGCTTCAAGACCATAGTCCGCAACACTAAAAATTGGTGCTTCTCCGTCTTTGTTTATTGCCACTATTACTTTACTTTCTTTCATTCCTGCTAAATGCTGAATAGCACCTGAGATACCAACAGCAATATATAAATCTGGGACAACAACTTTACCTGTTTGACCAACTTGGTGATCGTTACTTATATATCCAGCATCAACTGCTGCTCTAGATGCTCCTATTGCTGCATTTAATTTATCAGCTAAAGAAGTAATAAGTTTAAAATTATCTCCACTCTGCATTCCTCTTCCACCTGATACAACAACTCTAGCAGTGCCAAGTTCAGGTCTATCCGATTTTACCTCTTCTCTTTTTACAAACTTTGTTTTTGAAAATTCCTCACTGGCTTCAGCTTTTTCTATTGATGCTGATCCACCAGAACTTTCACAAGCGTCAAACGATGTTGGTCTTATAGTTACACATTTTTTTGTATCTTTACTTTTTACTGTTGCAAAAGCATTTCCAGCATAAATTGGTCGCAAAAAAGTATCGGGAGCAATAACTTTAGTTATATCACTGATTTGAGATGTATCTAGAGCAGCAGCAATTCTTGGCATTAAATTTTTACCAAAAGTGTTTGCTGAACTTATTATATGTGAATAGTTATCAGCTAATTTTACAATTACTGGTGCAAAATTTTCAGCAACAAAATTCTCGTAGTAAGCTGCTTCGACTTGAATAACTTTCTTAACAAATTCTAATTTTGATAATGCTTTAGCAGCTTCTTCACAATTATGTCCAATAATTACAGCATGAACATCATTATCTATATGTGATGCTGCAGTTGCTGCATTAAGTGTAAATGGCCTCAATTCTTTATTGTTATGTTCTGCAATTAATAAAACTGACATTTAAATTACCTTAGCCTCATTTTTTAGTTTCTGAACCAGCTCAGATACACTTGATACTTTTATACCAGCTTTTCTTTTAGGTGGCTCTTCAACTTTAATTTGTTCGATTCTTGGGCTTATATCCACTCCTAAATCTGACGCATTTAATTGTTCAATAGGTTTTTTTTTAGCTTTCATTATATTTGGTAGTGAAGCATACCTTGGTTCATTTAATCTTAGATCACAAGTTACTATTGCTGGAACATTTATTTCTATTGTTTCTAAACCTTCATCTATTTCTCTTGTCACCTCTAACTTACCATCTTTAATCTCAATTTTAGATGCAAAGGTAGCTTGGGGCCAATTAAGAAGCGCGCTTAACATTTGACCTGTCTGATTACAATCATCATCGATTGCCTGTTTACCCATAAAGACTAAATCTGGTTTTTCTTTTTCTACAATTTTTTGTAATAATTTTGAAACAGAAAGAGGTTCAACAACACCATCTGTTTTAACGAGTATTCCTCTATCAGCTCCAACCGCTAATGCTTTACGAACTGTTTCTTGTGCTTTCTCTTCACCAATACTTACTGCCACTACTTCTGTGGCTTTACCAGCTTCTTTAATCTTTACCGCTTCTTCAATTGCATTATCATCTGGTGGATTAGTCGACATTTTAACATTGTCAGTTACTACACCCGAGTTATCTTCTTTCACTCTGATTTGAACGTTATAATCAATAACTCTTTTTACTGCTACTAAAATTTTCATTAAGCTCTCAACAATTTATTTTCAGAATCATAAGGACTTTCATCAAGAATTGTAGCCTCATACATCTTTCCAAGAATATCAACTTTTAGTTTCTCTCCAACATTAGCTAGATCAGGTTTTACCATTGCTAAAGCTATTGATTTATCAATTCTAAATCCGTATTCACCTCCAGTTGCCCTTCCTACAACTTTGTCATCTTTGTAAATTGGATTATTTCCTAATACGTCAGAGTCCGTTGTATTGTGAACTTCAAGAGTAACCAATTTATTATCAAAACCTTTTTCTCTCCATTTGTTCAAAGCTTCTAGGCCAATAAAATTTCCTTTATTTGGATGAACAAATCTATCTAAACCAGACTCATAAGGAGAATACTCAATAGATAATTCAGTTCCTACAAGCTTATAAGATTTTTCAATTCTTAAACTATTCATTGCTCTAATACCAAATGGCTTTATTCCCAAATCTTTACCTGCATCCATCAATTTATCAAAAATATGGTTTTGATACTCAATTGGGTGATGTAACTCCCATCCTAATTCTCCAACAAAATTTACTCTCATAGCATTAACTGGTGCGTATCCAACATTAACATTTTTTGCAGTTAACCATTTAAAATTTTCATTTGAAAAATCGTCTGTTGAAACTTTTTTCATTAATTCTCTTGCTTTAGGACCTGCAACAACAAGTACTCCTGTGCTGTTAGTTAAATCCTCAAAAATTACAGAACCATCTGTTGGCATCCATTTTTGTATCCAGTCATGGTCTAATCGTAAATTTGCTCCGGCAGAAACGAGATAATAACTATTTTCTGCCTCTTTCATAATTGTAAATTCTGAATGAACACCACCCTTGGTATTAAGTGCATGGCATAAATTTATTCTACCAATTTTTTTTGGAAGTTTATTTGCAACTAAGTAATCAAGAAATTCTTCAGCTTTTGGTCCTTTAATTCTACATTTTGCAAATGCAGTCATATCTAAAAGTCCAACATTTTTTTTCACATTCTCACATTCTTTTTTTATTGCATCAAACCATTTTGATCTTCTAAAAGACCAGTCATCTTTTTGTTCCATGCCATCCGTTGCAAAAAAATTAGGACGTTCCCATCCAAATTTTTGTCCAAATACAGCTCCTAAAGCTTTCATTCTTTCATAACACGGTGCAGTTCTTAAAGGTCTTGCTGCTGGTCTTTCTTCATCAGGATAATGAACTATAAAAACATGGCTATAGGCCTCCTCATTTTTAGCTTTCAAATAAGACTTAGTGGCATAATTCCCATATCGTCTTGGTTCTACACCTAGCATGTCTATTGTAGGTTCTCCATCTACAATCCATTCTGCTAATTGCCAACCAGCACCACCTGCAGCGGTTATTCCAAAGCTATGCCCTTCATTAATCCAAAAATTTTTTAAACCCCAAGCTGGTCCAACTATAGGGTTTCCATCAGGAGTATAGCAGATTGCCCCGTTATAAACTTTTTTAACTCCTACTTCTCCAAAAGCAGGTACACGATGTATTGCTCCCTCAATGTGTGGAGCAAGTCTATCTAAATCTTCCTGAAATAATTCATACTCTGAATTTTTTGAAGGTCCTTCAACATAACAAGCAGGAGCACCATCTTCATATGGGCCAAGTATTAATCCACCAGCTTCTTCTCTCATGTACCATCTACTGTCACTATCTCTCAGAACTCCCATCTCTGGTAGTCCCTCTTTTTTTCTTTTTTGAATTTCTGGATGTGGCTCTGTTACAATGTATTGATGTTCTACTGGTATAACAGGAATATCTAATCCAACCATTTCACCTGTTTGTCGTGCAAAATTACCTGAACAAGAGATTACGTGTTCACATTCAATTGAACCTTTATCAGTTTCAACTATCCATCCATTTTTAGTTTGTTTCATAGATAAAACAGTTGTGTTTCGATAAATTTCAGCTCCTCTGTTTCTTGCTCCTGTAGCAAGGGCTTGGGTTAAATCTGCTGGCTGAATATATCCATCTTCAGGGTGTTGTATTGCTCCAACTAAATCATCTGTATGACATAAAGGCCAAATTTCTTTTACCTGTTGAGGTGTTAAAAATTTTACATCTACACCAATTGTTTTAGCTACACCTGCATATTGATGATACTCATCCATTCTATCTTTTGTACTAGCCAAACGAATGTTTGAAACTACACTGAAGCCAACATTTTTTCCGGTTTCTTCCTCCAATGTTTTGTATAAATTCACAGCATATTTATGAAGCTGGCCAACCGAATAACTCATGTTAAATAAAGGCAGCAAACCAGCAGCATGCCAAGTTGAACCTGAAGTGAGTTCTTTTCTCTCTACTAGAACAACATCTGACCAACCTTTTTTTGCTAAATGGTATAGAGCACTCACACCAACCACTCCTCCACCGACAACTACTACTTTTGTTTTAGCTTTCATAATTATATACCTACTAAATTTTTATTCATAACGAAACAAAATTGTATAAATGAGCATCATATTGAACTTCCTAAAGGTTCTGGACTAGATACCATTGTGGTTAACCAGCAGTCCTTTAAAGGTCCATCCTCTATAAATTTTTCAACTTGCCAATTGAATTTATGATAAATTTTTTCCTTATCTAGTATAATTACTTCAAACTGAACCCAGTCGTCTCCTCTTCTAACTTGAGTAATAGTATGACTTATATGATTTATCATCATTTGATAATTATTACTTTTTAGCATTTCTTTAAATCTATCTAAGGGTCCTGTGGCTTGTTTATTCATAGGATGAGCAAAGTTCCAGGTTTGTTCAATACCACTATCATTAAATATTTCATTGTTGTTTTGAAGACCAAGTAGTTGAATTTTCACAACTTCAGAAGGTTTAATATTGCTATTTGGCTTAAGCAATTCTGCGTTTGAAGTCGAAGTTATAATAAAAAAAATTACTAAAAATTTAAATATTATTTGCTGTTTTTTGAACATCTTTTAAGAATTTTTTTCTTTTTTTGTCTTCTACGAATGGTACAGCAAAGTATCTTTTATATATAACATCCGTTATGCCGCATATATTAAACACACCCCTTCTTAATCTTTTAGTTGGCATATTCAGAAAGAAAGTTCTTACAGCAAATTGTGGAGATCCATAAGTACAAAACACGACAGCTTTTTTACCTTTTAAGTTACCCAAAGGGTATCCATAATTTCCAAATAACCTTTTAAATCTAAATGCCCAAGGTGGAGCTAAAACTTTGTCTATCCAGCCTTCGACTATTGCTGGCATTCTAAAATTCCATATTGGGGCAATTAATACTATCGCATCAGATTTTTCTATTCTACTTCTATGATCTAAAACGATTTTATCTGGTTCTTCTCCTGAAAAAACTGGATCAAATTTCTCTTTATAAAGATCAACTACATCAACTTTGTGACCAATTTTTGTGACTGACTCAATGAAAGTATTTCTTATTGCGGCATTAAAAGATTTTTCATCGTAATGACCATAAACAATAAAAATTTTTTTCATTAATTAAAATGTTTCTCAAATTCTATTTTAGTGCATTTATCCTCTACATAAATAATGTTATTTGCCTCAGCAATTTTCTTTGCTTGAGAATTTTTTATATTTAATTGAAGCCATAAAACTTTTGCATTGATCTTTATGGCATCATTAACAATTTCAATTGCCTCATCTGACGGTCTAAAGACATCAACTATATCCACAGGCCCGTCAATTTCTGAAACTTTTCCATACACTCTCTCACCTAGTATTAACTGACCTATAATAGTTGGATTAACAGGATAAACTTTATATCCATAATTTTGCAGGTGTTTCATTACTATTGTTGAAGTTTTATTCAAATCTTTACTAGCTCCAACTAAAGCAATATTTTTATAATTTGTGAGAATATCTTTAATATTGGCCATATTATTTATTTTTCCAAACAGGTCTTCTTTTTTCAAGAAATGCTGCAATCCCCTCTTTTGCATCCATTGCCATCATGTTTTTTGTCATCATTCTACTAGTGTATGCGTAAGCTTTTCTTAATGGCATTTCTAATTGCTTGTAAAATGTTTGTTTACCTATCTTAATTGTCAGATTTGATTTTGATGCGATTTTTTTTGAAATCTTTAAAACTTCATTATCAAGTTTTGATTTTGGATAAAAGTCATTAATTAATCCAATTTCCTTTGCATATTTTGCCGAAATCGGTTCGCCAGTTAATAACATTTTCATCATTGATTTTCTTTTTATTTTTCTGCTTACTGCAACCATTGGAGTACTACAAAACAAACCAATGTTTACCCCTGGTGTTGAGAACAATGCATCTTTAGAACTAAAAGCTAAATCACAACTTGCAACTAACTGACATCCAGCAGCATATGCGGCCCCATGAACTTTAGCGATAACAGGTTTTCTTCCCTCAACAATCAATAGCATGAGTTTGGAGCACAAGTTAAATAATCTCTGATACTTTTGCTTTTTATTTAAACCTTGAACTTCTTTTAAGTTATGTCCTGCACTAAAACCTTTGCCTGCTCCCTCAATTATTATAACTTTAGTATTATTATCTTTATCTAATTTTTTAATTATTTTTATTAAATCTGTTAAATTTTTGAATGATAGTGAGTTATAAGTTTTAGGATCATTTATTATTATTCTTGAAATATCTTTTTGGTTAATAACCTTAATGCTCATATAGTTTTATTTAAGTTTACCTTCTTTTCTCATTTGAGCTCGAATTTTTGTTGCTGAGATTTCCTGAATTTCTTTTGATAATTTAATTTCTTCAATTTTATAACCTACGCCTCTACCGTAACAAATATTAGTTATATTGGGTACTATCATAATTTTAAAACGTCCCTCAAATTCTGGATTAAGTCTATCCTCAATACTTTTTTTGACTGTTTCAAAATCAAAGGGGTTATCGTCCACTCCCTGAACGTCTCTGATTTGAATACAAACTTGACCAGTTTTTTTAATTATTTCTTTAAATAAATTATAATGTCCATCATGAAATGGTTGCCATCTTCCAAGCATTTGTGCAGTAGGTTTTTTATTATCCCATTGATAAGACATTATTTTAATTTCTCAAATATTTTTAATGACCAATTTTTAGCATCTTGTGTTGTCACATGAAAGTCATACTTGTCAGGTTTTACAAACATCTTATTTGTATCATCAAATCTACCTGCGTTTATAGTGTCTACCCAAATTATATAATCTGCGGGAAATAAACTTCTTGCTTCAGGTGTCGGACAAACAAAATCTGCAACTACATGATATCCTTGACTTTTGTATTCCTCAGCTTTACTCCACATTCTTTTAGCTTGCCTAGTTCTCCCCTCTACAGAAAAATCCCAATCATTTGCTTCTTTCCTTACTTCATCTGCATTAAGCCATTTGGCTTTTAACAAAGGCACAAGATGAGAAGCTAAAGTTGTTTTGCCCGCACCAGGCAAACCCATTATTAATACAATTTTCATTATTTTACTTTATACAAACCTAACCAAGCATTGACATCTTTACTTACGATATAATCAGATTTAAAAAACTCTATTTCATTCCAAAGATTTGTTTTATTTAATTCTTTTATTTTTTTATCAAATCCATAATCTTTGTATATACCCTCATTAATAGTAAAACAAATTAAACCACCTTTTTTAGTTATTCTTATAAATTCATCCAAAGCATTTGGTTTTACATGGCCAAAAGTAAAAGTGCCAACACAAAAAATTGCATCGTAAGCGTTATCTTTTAAATTTATTGGTTTGTTTAAATCAGTCTTGAGCAGTTTTTTATATAAATTTGACGGAATGGTGTTCAGTAATTTTTGTGATAGATCTGCGCCATGAAAGTTTTTGAAACCAAATTTTTTTAATTCCAAGCCTACTAAACCAGTTCCACAGCCAGCGTCAAAGATCAAAGCATCTTTATTTTTCTCATATTTTAGGAAAGTATTAACAGTTTCTTTTGGTCCTGTATAATTCCAATCAACCATATCTTTGTTATATTTGTCATTTTCGCCCCACTCATCATAGTAATCCATTACCTCTTTTGTGGTTTTCAATTTATAAATTGGTATTTTGTTTCCTACGTCTTTTTGTGCCATCAGACAACTATATTATAAGATGAATTTCTTTGACAGTATTTTCAAAAGATATAATTATCTAAATATGAAATTTTCTCTTGAAATAAGTCCCAAAACTGACCTAAGCACTGTTCCAAAAGTTAGTGATGTTTATATCACAATGTTGCCTGGTGGTGACTACAAAGAAACAGCCCAACAAGCAGTTGATTTGGTTAAAAAAGGTTTTAACCCAGTTCCTCATTTCCCTGCTCGATCAATGCAAGATGAAAAGCAGCTAAAAGATTATGTTTCAAGATGTAAAGATGGGGGCGTTAAACAAGTGCTAGTAATCGGAGGTGGTAGAGAGCCGATGGGAAAATTCGATAGCTCCCTCCAACTTTTGGAGACTGGTTATTTTGAGAAGATGACAATAGGAATTGCTGGACACCCGGAGGGGAGTCCTGATATATCCGACTCAGAATTAGAAAAAGCTATGATAGATAAAAAACCATACGCTGATTATATTGTAACACAATGGTTGCTAGATCCTCAGCCTATTATAGATTTTATCTCAAAACAAAGTGTACCAGTTCATGTGGGAATTACTGGGCCTCTAAAGATATCAAGCCTAATAAAATTTGCAAATATTGTTGGAGCAAAAAATTCCTTAAATTTTCTTAAATCTAATTTTAGCAAGGCATTAGATTTATTAAGACCTAAAGACCCAAATGATTTAATTGGGAAAATTAAATCTCATACTGATTTTTTTCACATTTATACATTCGGCGGCTTGACGGAAACTAACAAGTGGTTGAAGGAGAACAAATATGTCTAAAGAGTTTGATTATACAAAATTAAAGCATGCTACATCAGTCGATCAGTCTGATAGAGAAGTCCCTTATAACTTAAGGCAAAGTGGTCCTACAAAAGTTGAAATGTTAATTTCTACAAGAGTTAGAAAATCACCTTATTGGCATTTATCTATGCAAGCAGGATGTTGGAGAGCAACAGTATACAATCGAATTTATCATCCAAGAGGATACGTTAAACCTGAAGATGGTGGAGCGATGATTGAATACGATGCAATCGTAAACCATGTCACAATGTGGAACGTTGCTGTCGAAAGACAAATAAGAGTTAAAGGTCCAGATGCAGAAAAATTTGTAGACTATGTAATAACCAGAGATGCAACGAAAATTTCACCAATGAGAGCAAGATATGTAATTTTATGTAACGCCTATGGTGGAGTTTTAAATGATCCAATTCTTTTAAGAATTTCAGAAGATGAATTCTGGTTTTCTCTATCAGACTCAGACATTGGAATGTATCTACAAGGCGTAAACGCTGATGGAAGATTTAATTGTAAAATTGAAGAAACTGACCATTGCCCAGTTCAAATACAAGGTCCTAAATCTAAAGCTTTAATGAAAGATCTTTGTGGTGATCAGTTTGATTTGGATAGTATGCCTTTTTACGGATTAGCTGAGGCAAAAATAGGAGGAAGAAGTTGTGTAATTTCACAATCTGGTTTCTCTGGAGAAGCTGGATATGAGATTTATTTAAGAAATGCAACACTATACGCGGATGATATGTGGAACGCTGTTCTAAAAGCTGGTGAAAAACATAATTTGATGGTTATTGCTCCGGCTCACCACAGAAGAATCCAAGCAGGTATACTTTCTTGGGGACAAGATATGGATCAACAACATAATCCTTTTCAGTGTAATCTTGGTTATCAAGTTTCTTTATCTGGTAAAGGAGAATGGAATAAAAAGTCTGACTATGTAGGTAAAGATGTTTTAGAAAAAATGAAGGCAGAAATAAAAGCAGGAAAGAAACCTTACAAACTGCAATTAGTTGGTTTGGAACTGGGTGGAAAGCCAATAGAAGATTATGCACCTGATTTTTGGTTAATCTCAAATGCAAATGGTGGTGATCCTGTTGGATTTATTACCTCTCCATGGTGGCATCCTGAAAAGAAGACTAATATTGCAATGGGCTACGTTCCTTTTGACGGGACTCTGAATGCTAATGGTTTTCCGAAGGGAAAAGTTGGAACCAAATTTAAAGTTCATCTTCCAGAGAAATATTCAAATAGTCCAGGTCAGCCAGTAGATGCAGTTATAGTTGATATACCATTCAAAGAGTCTTTTAATGCAAATACAAGAGAGGTGGTTTCAGGTTAATAGTCGTTAAAAGAGCTAGATTACTTTTAATCTAAATGTCTAAAGGTTTTTTAATTGGAATTTGCATTATCATAATTATTGCTTTAATAGTCTTTCCATTGATTGTTTCATACAAAGGGCAAAAAAATAAAAAAAATTGAATGTTTGGAGAGTTTTTAAATATTATCTTTAAGTCTATTAAACTAGACAAGTCTCTTTATACAGATAGTAAAAATTTTGGTGAAGCCTCAATTTATTTTGCTGGATTAATTATGATCTTAGATGGAGTAGCGGGTGCTGTAGCTGCAAATACAGTCATCAAAACAGCTATTGGGATGTCAGGACTAACAGCAATTTTGACTTGGTTTATTTGGGCAATTTTAATTTATGTTTTGGGAGTGAAGATATTTCCTGATAAACAAACAAAAGTCTCCTTTAAAAAAGTGTTAACTTTTGTTGGATTTGCTCACGCTCCTGGTCTACTGAGATTCTTTGCTGTTACTCCTGAGTTAATGATACCAATAATTTTTATTACTCAATTTTGGATTTTTGCTGCGCTAATTATCTCAACAAGACAAATTTTAAATTTTAAATCAAATTTAAAATCTTTTGGAATTGTGTTCATGTCTTTTCTAATCATTGTCTTCTTGTCTATTTCTTTTGTAATGAGTAGAATGAATGCTTTACCAGTAAACAGTATTTAAATCGGAAAAATTGTTTTTGAAACTCTGCACGACTTGCAAATTTTAAATCCTGTTAAAATTAAATTTTGAGTAACACTCTCATCTTCCTTTTTACACTCATCACAAATATCGTCTAACTCTTTTGAGTTATCAAAATCTTTATCTTTACTCATTTTATAAAAAACTTTGTAAACAATATTAACACTTTTTTTTAGTTTTATTTATTTTATTGAAATTTTTATTTAATTTTGAAATAAAGTTGTATTCAAATTTGGATGAAAAAGAATAATTATCAAAAAGTTGCATTAGTAATGGGAAGTCAATCGGACTATAAAACAATGAAATTGGCTGCAAAAATACTTAAAATACTTGGTGTTAAATTTGAAACTAAAATAATTTCAGCTCATAGAACACCCAAAAGAATGTACGAATTTTCAAGTAAAGCAAAAAAAAATAATTTTGGTGTTATAATCGCTGGTGCCGGAGGATCTGCGCACTTACCTGGAATGATTGCAGCTTTAACTTCAGTTCCTGTTTTAGGTGTTCCAATTGAAAGTAAAAAACTTAGAGGTTTAGATAGTCTTTTATCAATCGCTCAAATGCCTAAGGGTATCCCAGTAGGAACACTTGCTATAGGAAATGATGGAGCTATTAATGCGGCATTACTTGCTGCATCTATAATTGCAAATAATAATTCTACTGTAAGTAAGAGATTAGAAAAATGGCGTGCATCACAAACAAAATCTGTAAAAAAAAGACCTAAGTAAGATTAATGTCAGAGATAAAGTTAGGCATTATCGGTGGTGGTCAACTCGGAAGTATGCTTTCAAGTGCTGCACAAAAGTTAAATGTAAAAACAGTAATCTATTGTGATGATTTAGATGCACCAGCAAAAAATTTTTGTGATGAGTTTATTTGTGGTAAATACGATGAAAAAGAAAAAATTAATGAATTTATTGAAAAGGTAGATATCGCTACATATGAATTTGAAAATATTCCATTTGAAACTCTCAATGAAATCAATAAGACAAAGCCTGTATTACCAAAACCATCTATCAATAGACTGATACAACACAGGTTAGCTGAAAAAGATTTTGTAAATAAACTTAATATTAGAACCACACAATATGCATCTGTTGATAAAAAGTCTGACTTAGATTCTTTAAACGATTTGCTTCCAGGTATTTTAAAAACAACAACTATGGGTTACGATGGTAAAGGCCAATACCCTATTAAAGAAATTAAAGAAGTGGATGTATTAAATATAGATTTTTCCAAAGGCTACATACTAGAAAAATTAGTAAAACTTAAAAAAGAAATTTCAGTTATTATTACAAGATTTGGAAATAACGAATATGAAATTTATGAACCAATAGAAAATATTCATGAAGATCAAATACTTAAATGCTCAAGTATACCTGCTGATATAAGTGAAAATATTTTTAAACAATCAAAAAATTGGGCTATGGATATTGCTGAAGAGTTAAAGTTTATAGGAACTCTTTGTGTAGAATTTTTTATAGATAGAAATGAAAATTTATTTGTTAACGAAATTGCTCCTAGAGTACATAATTCTGGTCATCTCACTATCAACGCTTACAATGTTAGCCAATTTGAAAATCATGTAAGAGCCGTTTGTTCTCTAAAAAAAGTCTCATTAAAAAAACTATCTAATGCAAAGATGATTAATTTAATAGGAAGTCAGATTGAGCAATATAGAAAAGGTAACAATTTAGGTGAAAACGAATTTTTTTTTGATTATTTAAAAAAAGAAATTAAAGCTAAAAGGAAGATGGGACACATCACTACTTTGATAAAATGATAGAGTCAATAGAAGGAAATTTTGATCATCCGGAAGTAAATGAACTTCTTACAAAGCATTTTAAAGAACTAAGAGCTGCATCCCCAGAGGGAAGTACCCATGTTCTGGATATCCCTGGTTTAAAGGTTTCGTCAATAAAATTTTGGAGTCTATGGGAAAATAATAACTTAATGGGATGTGGTGCACTTAAATTTTTAAGTAAAGACCATGGTGAATTTAAGTCAATAAGAGTTCATGATAACTTTAGAAATAAAGGAAATGGAATTAAGATAATAAAACATTTAATCAATGAAGCAAAAAATCTAAATATTCTTAGAATTAGTATTGAAACAGGTTCTGGAGAATTTTTTGAGCCTGCAAGAAAGTTATTTAAAAGTTGTAACTTTCAGCCTTGTGCGCCTTTTGCACATTATAAAGAAGACGTAAATTCTCTTTATTTTACAAAACTAATTAGCAACGATTAATATTTAAAACTAGTAAGTAGATCAATTTAGTTGACAAAAGACTTAAAATTCTAAAGAAAGGCACAATTACTTAATTATAAGTAATAAATTAACACAACAATAAGTATAAATATGAGTCTACAAGGTAAAGTAAAATGGTTCAATCCGACCAAAGGTTATGGTTTTATTGAACGAGAAGATAAAGAAAAAGATGTATTTGTTCACGTTTCAGCAGTAAGAGATGCTGGCATGAATGGTTTAGATGAGGGTCAAGCTTTGACTTTCGATGTTGAAGATGGTCCTAAAGGTCCTTCAGCAGTTAACTTAAAAACTGCATAATTTTCACAAATTTTATTGGCTGTATTAATCAAATAACCTAAGCATTTCATTTTTATGGCCAATAAACTATTATCAAAGAGAAGCTATAAGTTATGATTGGTATTCTTGGTGGAATGGGAACGCAAGCAGGTCTTGATTTCTGTAATAAACTTGCAGTTTTAAATAGAGGAAAAATTGATCAAGATTATCCTTTATTTTTACTTTACAATAAATCTAACATACCTGGACGACCTGAGTCGATTGGAATTCAGACAAGCAGATTAACAAATAGATTTTCAAATTCAAAAAATAATAAAAAATACAAATTAGTCTTAGATAGTTTGCTTAAGGGATGCAGATTACTTAAAAAAGATAAATGTAAGTTCATTGTTATTCCATGTAATACAGCACATTATTGGTATGATGATTTAAAAAAAAAAATAAAATTACCAATAATAAATATGCCGAAAGAAGTTTATATTCATGCAAAAAAGACATGTAAAAAAAACTCACCTATTGGCTTACTTGCTACGGAAGGAACTATAATGACAGGTGTTTACAATAAATTTTTCGATACAAATTATAAATTGATACACCCAAATAGATTAATTCAAAAAAATTCTGTGAACCAAGCAATTAAACTTGTTAAAATGGGAAACGTAAAAGCAGCAGCTAAAAAAATTAAACCAGCTATAAACTTTTTGATTAAAAAGAAGTGTAAAAAAATTGTTCTTGGTTGCACAGAATTGCCCATAGCAATATTTGCCTTTAAATCATTTGATAAAATCAAAAAATCAAAAATTTTTTTAGATCCAAATTTAATTTTAGCAAATGCAGCAATGAAAAAATACCGAAAATAATCAATGCAATCTAAAGACAAGCCGTATGTTTTATATGTTGCAGAGGTAATCTATTTAGAAATTTCAGAAATTAAAAAAAAGAACTCAAATTTTTCAAATAAAGAGGCTATTGATGCTTTTATTGGTAACGGGACTTATAAAAATATTAGTAGCGGAAAATTTCATGATAATTGGCTAAAAGAATTAAAAAAAAATAATTTTATCGATTTAAAAACAAATAAAAAAATTCCAGAGGAAACGATAAGACTATTAAAAATTCAAAAAGATGTAATGATAAAACAACTTATCCAGTTTCCAGATCTTTACGATACTAAAAATAATTTACCACTTGAGATATCCCAAAGAGCATTTGATCATATTTGGAGAATGTGCGAAAGTTATGAGTTATGGTGCAAAGAGACTAAACAAAATGAATTTATTCAATTAAATATTACTGATTAGTAAACTGTATAAATGATAATTAACCTATCAAGTTAAAAGTGATTAGAATATATCCTCTTATTTTTATTCTGCTATGGTCTTCGGCATTCATAACAACTAAACCGATTGTAGATAATAGTGACCCTTTTGCAGCATTAGCATTCAGGTTTTTTTTTGTAGCTTTTGGTTTCTGTTTATTCTCTTTTTATTTAAATCAATCATTAATTACAAATAAGAGAAAAATAGCCGAATCTGTTTTAAGTGGTGTGCTTTTTCATGGACTTTATTTAGGTGGAGTTTTTTATTCAATCTCAATTGGAATGCCAGTAGGAATAGCAGCTTTAATAGTTACTCTTCAACCAATTTTGACAAACATCTTAAGTGGACCCATCCTTGATGAAAAAATAACTATCCAACAATGGATTGGGGTTTTACTTGGTTTCACAGGTGCCTCTTTAGTTTTGGGTCTAGATGTAGGTTCCGGTATCCCTTTATTAGGACTTATCGCAACAATCATTGCATTACTCTCTATTACAATATCTACAATTTGGCAGAAAAAGATAAGTAAAAACTTACCTTTATCAGTAAGTAATTTTTACCAAGCATTTGGGGGATGTTTGTTTCATGTTCTAATAGTAATTTTCTTTGCTGAACCATATATAAATTTTAACAAGGTTTTTATCATTGCAATGAGCCATCAAGTACTGCTTGTCTCTTTTGGTGCTTTTACAATCTTAATGCTTTTAATTAAAAAAAACTCAGCAAGCAAAACTGTCTCAATATTTTTTTTAATTCCATCAACTTCAGCTTTAATGGCCTGGTTTTTTTTAAACGAAAAATTAAATAATTTTGATATTGTCGGCTTTATTGTAACATCTGTTGGAGTTTATATTGCTACAAGAGACTGAAACCATTATATTTTATATGACTAAAAACATGTATTAAACAAATATTTTATTTGAATAAATGGCTAAAATAAAATCAGATATAGAAATAGCAAGAAAAGCTAAAATGAAACCAATAGGTAAAATTTTAGCAAAAATTAAAGTTCCAGATAAGAGCAGTGCTTTTAGCCCAATGGGTAGACATATCGCAAAAATTAATTTTGAATTTTTAGATAAACTGAAGAAAAAAAAGGATGGTAAATTAATTTTAGTTACTGCAATAACACCAACACCAGCAGGTGAGGGAAAAACAACTACTTCAGTTGGTTTAAGTGATGGCTTAAATAAAATTGGTAAAAAATCTATCGTTTGTCTTAGGGAACCTAGTTTAGGTCCGTCATTTGGAATGAAAGGTGGTGCAGCTGGGGGTGGTTACGCCCAAGTTGTTCCTATGGAACAAATAAATTTACATTTTACAGGTGATTTCCATGCAATTACTTCAGCACATAATTTACTTTCAGCAATGATAGATAACCATATTTATTGGGGTAACAAACTAAATATAGATGAAAACAGAATAGTTTGGAAACGTGTAATGGATATGAACGATCGCGCTCTTAGATTTATTGATATTAATACTAAAGGGGTTGCTAAAGATTTCAAAAGAGTTGATGGTTTCGACATAACAGTTGCATCAGAAGTAATGGCTATCTTTTGTCTTTCTAATGATTTAAAAGATTTAGAAAAAAGAATTGGTAATATCACTTTTGCATACGATAAAAAAGGAAGCCCACTTTATGCAAGAGATATCAATGCTCATGGACCCATGACTGTTTTACTTAAGGAAGCAATTAGACCTAATGTAACTCAAACTTTAGAAAATAATCCAGCAATCATTCATGGTGGTCCTTTTGCAAACATTGCTCACGGATGTAATTCTGTGATTGCAACAAAAACTGCTCTGAAACTATCTGATTATGTAGTTACTGAGGCAGGATTTGGTGCAGATCTTGGTGCAGAAAAGTTTTTAAATATTAAATGCAGGAAAGCAGGATTGACCCCAAGCTGTGTAGTAATTGTTGCAACAATAAGAGCATTAAAAATGCATGGAGGTGTTGAAAAAGAAGACTTAAAAGAAGAGGATATATCGGCGTTAGAAAAAGGATTGGTTAATTTAGAAAGACACATATCAAACATAAAAAAATTTGGTTTAGAACCGATAGTAGCTATAAATCATTTTGCGCTAGATACAAAAAAAGAAATTAAAACTGTTTTAAATTTTTGTAAAAAAAAGAAAGTTGAAGTCAGTGAATGTAAGCATTGGGCTATGGGTGGGAATGGGACCAAAGATCTTGCCAAAAAAGTTGCTAAAGTCTGCAAAAATAACAAAAATAAATTTAATTTTTTATATAATAACAATCTTAAACTCTGGGATAAGATAGAGTTAATTGCTAAACAAATCTATAAAGCTGATAAAATAACAGCTGATGACAAAGTTAAAGAACAATTAAAAGTTTTTGAGGATAATGGTCATGGAAATTTACCGGTTTGTATTGCAAAAACTCAATTTAGTTTTTCAACAGACCCCAAACTCAAAGGTGCCCCCTCAAATCATGAAATACCAATAAGAGAAGTAAGATTATCTTCAGGAGCAGAATTTGTGGTAGTCATTTGTGGATCAATAATGACGATGCCAGGACTACCAAGAAAGCCAGCAGCTGATACTATTAAATTAAATCAAAAAGGACAAATTGAAGGTTTATTTTAATCTAATTCTTTAAGCCAATTTTTAAGTTCTAACATTTTTTTTTCTTTAACTGTGACCTGAATTTCTTTTTCAATAAAAGATATGTGATTTTCAAGATCATTTTCATTTTTGAATACTTTTCTATATTCAATTAATCTTTTTCTTCTAAAATTAATCAAACTTATCATTTTTTCATAAGTTATTTCAGGATGATATTGCAAGCCCCAAACTCTAGTTTTATTTATTTGAAAATACAAACTTTGGACTTTATTAATTTTATTAGATGCAAGACAAATACCGTTTTCAGGTATTTTCACAACTTCGTCATAATTAAAAGCAGGAGAATTAAATTTTTTTTCTTTATCTTTGTATAACGGATGCTTTAAACCGTATTCATTTATTTCAATTTCTTTTGCGATACCTACATGAGACGTATTGGCTTTTTTTACCTGACCTCCTGCAGCAGTTACAGCCACTTGCATGCCCCAGCAAATTCCTAAAATATTTTTAACTTTATTTTGACAATTTTTCATAAATTCAATTTGTTTTTTTATTTCTGGAGTATCGTTATAAATATTCAAACTACTTCCCCCCCAGATCAAACCATCATAAGTATACAACTTTTCGTTGAAACTATTAATATTTTCATCTGATGATGGGTTCACGACATCTAGTATTAGATCTTTTGATAAATATTCTAAACTTTCCTTTAAACTTTCAGTATGAGTTTTAATATCTGCCTCTGTAAAACTACTGTTTTCTTCAGCTGTATTACCCTCAACTATTAAAATTTTTTTCATTTAATAAACTTTATTTATTAGACTTTTATAAATTTCTTAAAAAATAATTCCTATTTAAAATTTTATTAACAATCTCTAGTTGTAATGGTTTGTTCATATGTGACGATTTTATTTTGCTTGTTAATAATGATTATTAATTGCAGAAACCCAAGCTATGTGATTAGATTATAGCTTATTAGAATGTTTAACATAACTAAACATAAGGGAGGAATAATGTTAGCAAAAATAATTAAAAGGCTAACTTCTACTCTAACAGTAGTTATCGCTTTATTTTCTTCACTTACTTTACCTCAAAGTGTATCTGCTGCTGAGACGCAATATTTTCCAGTAGCAAGTAGTCGTGTTGGACCATACTCAGCAATGGGTACTGGTTACTACGGGGCTCAAATTGATTACATGAACTATGTAAACATGACGGGTGGAGTAAACGGAGTAATGCTTACATGGCAAGAGTGTGAGACGGAATATAACGCTGTAAAAACAGTAGAATGTTACCAAAGACTTTTAGAAAAAGATGGTCAAAGAATAGTAGTGTTTGATACTTTAGGAACACCAGGTGCGTACGCTGTAATTAATCGTATGGCTAAAGACAATGTTGTTTTAGCTCAATATGGTTATGGAAGAACTGACGGTGCTGATGGAAGAGTATGGCCTTGGGTATTTAATGCTGCAAGTCACTACTGGTCACAAATAGCAGTTAAACTGAAATTTATGGCACAGATCGAAGGTGGTATAGACAAGATGAAAGGTAAAAAAATCGTTCACTTACACATTGACTCTGCTTACGGTAGAGAGCCATTACCAGCAATGAGAAAAATTTGCAATGATTGGGGCGTAAAATTGATTGAAATATCGATTCCACCTCCAGGATTAGAGCAACAATCTCAGTGGTTACAAATCAGAAAAGAAAAGCCTGATTGGGTAACTTTTTGGGGAGCAGGTTCTGGTATGAATTCAACAGCAATGACTAACGCTGCTAGAATTAATTTTCCAAGAGATAGAATGATGTATGTAACTTTTGGTGCTGCCGAAGAGGATATGTACCCAGCAGGTGACGCAGCTAAAGGAACTTACGCAGTAGCAAACGCTTTACCAGGAGAATATCCTTTGGTTAAAGCAATCAAGGATAAAGTATATGGTGCTGGCAAAGGTAACTTAGCAGATCCTAATAGAATAGGTTCAGTGTATTGGAATAGAGGACTAGGTGCTGCAGTTATGTGGATTGAGGGGCTAAGAAACGCTCAAAAGATGCATAACAAAGTTGGTAAAGCAGTAAATGGTGCTGAGTTTAGAGATGGTTATGAAGCAATTAACATGACTGAAGCTAGACTAGAAGAGCTTGGAGTTGGTGGTATGTTAGCTCCATTCGCTATTTCTTGTGCTAACCACGAAGGTGCAGGTAAATTTGCAGTAATGCAATGGGATGGAAGCAAATTCAATCAGGTAACTGGTTGGGAAGCTCCAGGCGATCCTGCATTTATTAGAGGTCTAGTAGAGGCATCTGCGGCTAAGTTTGCTAAAGAGAACAATATTACACCTAAAAAATGTTAACTTTTAATTTAGAAATAAATTAATGTTATCTAAAATGGGGAGTTCAAATAATGTAATTATTTTGAATTCCCCATTTAAATAAAATCTAATATAAATATAATAAAATAAAATTTAATGAGCAGTTCAACAAACATCCTTGATATTAAAAATATTGAAGTGATGTATGACAATGTCATTTTAGCATTACATGACGTTTCATTAAAAGTGCCTAAAGGAAAAGTGGTAGCTTTACTTGGAGCTAACGGCGCTGGTAAAAGCACAACACTAAAAGCAGTTTCAACTATGTTGGCCTCGGAAAGAGGTAAAGTTACAAAAGGTTCAATAAATTATGATGGTACTTCGATTGATAAACAAAATCCTTCACAAATGGTTGGGCTTGGTATGGTCCAAGTATTAGAGGGCAGAAGATGCTTTGGCCACTTAACTGTTGAGGAGAACATTATCTCAGGAGCTTACTCAAGGAAATTATCAAAAGGTGATATCAATCAAGAATTAGAGAAAATATATACTTACTTCATAAGATTAAAGGAAAGAAGAAAAAGCCAAGCGGCGTTTACATCTGGTGGAGAACAACAAATGATAGCAGTTGCAAGAGCTATGATGGCAAAACCTAAGATGCTTCTTTTAGATGAACCTACAATGGGTTTAGCACCTCAATTAGTAGCCGAAATATTTAATATTGTAAAAGAGTTAAACCAGAAAGAAGGTGTTAGTATTTTACTTGCTGAACAAAACACCAACGTTGCACTAAAAAATTCAGATTATGGCTACATTATTGAAACAGGAAGAGTTATGTTAGATGGAACAGCTCAGAGTTTATTGAGTAATGATCAGGTAAAAGAATTATATCTAGGAATTTCAAAGAAAGGTAGAAAAAATTTTAGAGATGTACTTAAAGAGGAAAGTTTAACAAAGAAAAAAATTAACTAAAGATGGCTCTAGAAAGAAAATTTAAAATAGGTAAACCAATATTAGAGGTAAAAAATATCTCTCTTTCTTTTGGTGGTGTAAAAGCAATAACTGATACCTCGTTTGATGTACTTGAGCATGAAGTTAGAGCTATAATCGGACCTAATGGAGCTGGAAAAAGCTCAATGCTGAATTGTATTAATGGAATTTATAAGCCTCAACAAGGAACTGTTTCTTTTAAAGGAAAAGAAATACCAAATATTACTCCCAATATCATGGCTCAAATGGGCCTTTCTAGAACGTTTCAAAACTTAGCTTTATTTAAAAGAATGTCGGTCCTAGATAATATTTTAGTAGGCCGAAAGCTTCACACAAAAACAAATTTTCTTGAAGTTGCTTTTCAACTTCCTAAAGTAAAAAAAGAAGAAAAAGAAAACAGAGATAGATCTGAAGAAATAATCAGTTTTTTAGAGATAGAGGATATCAAAAATACTCCAGTTGGAAAACTACCTTATGGGTTACAAAAAAAAGTTGAGTTGGGTCGTGCTCTCGCGACAGACTCATCTGTAATTTTATTAGATGAACCTATGGCTGGAATGAATGTTGAAGAAAAAAGAGATATGTGCAGATTTATTTTAAAAGTAAATGATGAACTCGGCACAACTATGGTTCTTATTGAGCATGACATGGGAGTAGTTATGGATATATCAGACAGAGTTGTAGTGCTTGATTATGGTAAAGTTATTGGCGATGGTACGCCTGATGAAGTAAGATCAAATCAAAAAGTAATAGACGCTTATTTAGGAGTGGAACACTAGGATAAATATATGGTTGATGAATTATTATTTTTTATGGAAGTTTTAGTCGGTGGTTTGCTTGCTGGAACTATGTATTCTTTAGTAGCATTAGGATTTGTTCTAATTTTTAAAGCTTCAGCAACATTTAACTTCTCACAAGGAGCTATGGTTTTCTTCTCAGTTCTTGCTTTTTGTGGTTTCATGCAAGATTTTAACATACCTTTTGTACTTGCATTTATTATGGCTGCTCTTTTAATGGTAGTAGTTGGTCTGTGTACCGAAAGATTTGTTTTAAGACCTCTCATGAATGCCAGCGAAGATACAGTGTTAATGGCCACAATCGGTCTAGGATATGTTTTAGAGGGCTTGGCTCAAGCAGCATGGGGAGTAGAAGTAAGAAGATTAGATTTAGGTATAGGAGATTTTCCAGTGCCGTGGATTGCTGATAACTTAAAATTATTTATTAGTGCTCTTGATATTACTGCAGGACTTGTTGCAGCTATAATGATTATTGGTTTATTCCTTCTATTTAAATATACAAAAATTGGTCTGGGTTTAAGAGCTGTTGCAGATGATGCGGGTGCTGCAAGTTCAATTGGAATTCCTTTAAAACATATTATGTTATTAGTTTGGTCTGCTGCTGGAGTTGTGGCATTAGTTGCAGGATGTATGTGGGGTGCAAGAGCTGGTGTTCAATTTGCTCTTGTAGATTTGGCTTTAAAAGCTTTACCAGTTTTAATTATAGGTGGTTTCTCATCTATCCCAGGTGCAATTATTGGTGGCTTGATCATTGGTGCAGTAGAGAAAGTTTTAGAGGTATACATTGGACCGTTTTTTGGAGGCGCAATTGAAGGTTGGGCTCCTTACGTCTTAGCAATATTCTTTTTATTATATAGACCGGAAGGTTTATTTGGAGAAAAAATTATTAGGAGAGTTTAATTTATGATGAAACCAGTGTTTATGACTTATACAAAAAAAGACCTAATTAACTTAGCAGTTTGTATGGTTCTGAGTGTATTAGTAATACCATCATTTATTACAACAGAATATTGGTACACTTCCATATTAATACCTTGGCTTTGCTTAGCTCTAGCTACAATCGGACAACAAATAGTTATGGGTTACACAGGACAATTAGCTTTAGGTGCCGCTGGCTTCATGGCTGCAGGTGCTTTTGCGATGTTTAACCTTATTTTACGAGTGCCTGATTTAGGTTTCGTCGGTTCATTAGTAGTGTCAGGTTTGATTGCTGCCGCTTTTGGAATTTTATTTGGTTTACCAAGTCTAAAAGTAAGAGGAATTTATCTGATGGTAGCAACATTGGCCTCACAGTTTTTTATTATATGGATGATAGATAAATTTGGTTGGTTTAAAAACTATGACTCTTCAGGAATTATAACCGCACAAGACATAGTTATCTTAGGAAAACCATTTACAACTCCATTAGCTATGTATTTTGTGTGTTTAGCTGTTACCACGGTTTTAACTTTGCTAGCGATGAATATGGCTAGAGGTAGTACGGGTAGGAATTGGATGGCAGTTAGAGATATGGATATAGCTGCGGAGTCGATGGGAGTTTCATTATTAAGAACAAAAGTACAGGCCTTCGCAATTAGTGCGTTTTATTGTGGGGTTGCTGGTGCACTTTTTGCATTTTGTTATTTAAAATCTTTAGAACCAGTTGCTTTTGATATTAAATTATCTTTTAAAATATTATTTATGTGTATTTTAGGTGGACTTGGTACAATAAATGGTGCTTTTATTGGTGCAGCGTTTATTCTACTTTTTCCAGTTCTTCTTAATGCCATTGGTAATAATGTTTTTCATGGTGCTATTGACGCTACAATAATATCTTCAATCGAGCAGGTAATATTTGGTGGGTTGATGATTATCTTTATGATTTATGAACCTTTGGGAATGGCAAAATTATGGGAAAACATAAAGCAAAAATGGAAGACAAAATTCCCAACTATGAACATTAAAAATTTAACTTCTTCAATTGGTAAAAAATCTTAAGAAGTGGATAAAAAAAAACTAATTTTTGCATTATTGGTTGGTATCATTATAGGATTACTTGTAGAAAATAATTTTCTAATTGGTTAGATTTTTTTATTATACAATATCGTCTTTAGCAAATTGATCATCAAAGGTATCTTTTTTTTATTAATTTTTTTTAAAATATAAGGAGCAATTTCTATAGCCAATTGCTCACCTTCGACTGTATCTTTTGGCATAAACTTTTTTTTAGCTGCTGCAAATGTAAAACCTTTACCTAAAAAATCTCCCATTTTACTATTTCTTCCTCCCACAGCACTCACATAGAGATCACCAATTCCAGCAAGACCTAATATAGTTGACTGATCGCCTTTAAAATATTTAATCAAAAATTTCATCTCATTTACACTTTTTTGAAATAAATCTGATGCAGCATTTAAATTTTGACCTGAGCCTATAACCATTGCATAAATATTCTTAATTGCTGAGCAAATTTCTACTCCAATAACATCTCTTGAAAATTCAGTCAGATAATATTTTGTTGATATCTGTTTTCCAATCCATTTAGCTATTTTGATATTCTTATTTGCTATTACTACGCTTGTCTTATTTTTTCTTGCTAATTCTTTAGCCAGACAAGGTCCTTTTAAAACTGATACATTTGCAACATTATAATTATTTTTGAGTAACCCTGAAATAGTCAAGAGTTTTTTTCTTTTTTTATCATATTTTAGTCCTTTAGTAAGAACTAGTAATGGTGTTTTTATTTTTAAGTCTTTCAACTCTTTTCCAATAAAATCAATTCCAGCAAGACTCAATGCAATTACAATCAAGTCAAACTTTTCTCTGAATATATCTTTTGAATAATACTTGAATTTTAACTTTTTTGGCAAATTTTTTTTTAAGGAGGAATGAAATTTTTTTTTTGAAGATAAGTTCTTAATGAAAACTTTATTATATGGTTCTGTTATTATAACTCTATTATTATTTTCTAAACATGGGATTGAAAAAGCAGAACCCATTGCACCACCACCAATAATTAATATTTTTTTCATACAGTTTTTCTTTGTATAAATATTAATATAGGTTTATTTATAGTTTGAATATAAAAAAAATTTATAATGCAAAATCTTAAATGGAAATACTCCAAATTCTTAATAAATAAAAACTTTCAATTTAGTAGAAACTATGTCTTAAAATATTTGCCGTCAAATTTATTAGTTAATTCTCATAAAAATATATCTAAATGGAAAGGATATAATCCAACTCCTCTATTGAAATTAAACAAATTAAATAAAAAACTTCAGCTTAAGAATATATTTTACAAAGACGAATCGAAACGATTTCACTTAAAATCCTTTAAAGCACTTGGTGGTGCCTATGCAGTAGAAAAAATTTCAAAAAAAACTAACAAAATAATTGTATCATCAGCAACAGCTGGCAATCATGGGAGATCAGTAGCTTGGGGGGCAAAAAGACTAAAATTGCAATGTAAAATTTTTGTTAGTCAATACGTGAGTGAAACAAGAGTAAAAGAAATTAAAAAATTTGGCGCTGAAGTAATAAGAGTAAGGGGAAATTATGAAGCATCCTTAAAAGAGTGCCAATTACTCTCAAAACAAAATAACTGGAAAATTGTTCAAGATGTATCTACAAAAAATTATAAATATATTCCTCAATTAACAATGGCAGGATACTCTATTTTAATTAAAGAAATTTCTAATCAAACTAATCAGTATATTACTCATATTTTTCTTCAAGCGGGTGTTGGTGGTTTGGCCGCAGGTTTGGTTGCTGGAGTAGCAAAATATTTTAAAAAAATTCCAAAAATAATTATCGTTGAACCAGATAGAGCCGATTGCGTTCTTCAAAGTATTAAAAGTAATAAGTTAAAAAAAATAAGAATTAAAAAAGAGAGCATTATGGGTGGTATGTCTTGCAATGAAATGTCTCTTGTGCCTTGGCAAATATTAAAAAAAGCTAGTAATTGTTGTGTATCAATTTCAGATAAAAATGTAGCTAAAACAGTAGCTGGTTTAAAAGATAAGAAGTTCAGCAAAACTTCAATTGTAGGTGGTGAATGCGCTACTCCAGGAATTATTGCTTTGGTTGGAATATGCAATAACAAAAAGGCAAGAAAATTGATTAACCTTAATCAAAATTCTAATGTTTTAGTTATTGGATGCGAAGGTAATGCAGATGTTAAACTCTACAAACAACTGCTATCTAAAGGTAGAAAATAATTTTTATGACAAAAAACGCGATCACTTGGATAAGAGAGGATTTTAGAATTGAAAATAACCCTGCCCTTTCTTACGCAACCCAAAATCATGATAGCGTGCTTGCTCTATACATTTACAACAAAAGCGACTTTGATGCCAAAAGAGAGGCACAAAAATGGTGGCTTTCAAAATCATTAGAAATCTTTAAGTCTGAATTATCGAAGTTTAAGATCAATCTTCAAATATTAGCAGGTGATGAGCTGGATATATTTTCAAAAATTAAAAAAAAAGACAATATTTCGATATATTGGAATAAAATTTACGAACCAGACGTAATTGCAAAAGGAAAAAAAATTAGAGATATTCTTGTTAAGAATCAGATTAATTACAAATATTTCAAAGGAAATATTTTAAATGAGTTTCAAGAGGTAACTAAAAATGATGGAACACCTTTTAAAGTTTTCACCCCATTTTGGAGAAATGCTGAACAAAAATTTTTAGGATCACCACCAAGTAAAAATTATGGTATCAAGAAAAAAACAAAGTCATTAACATTCTTTAAAGGTTGTATAGAACCAAAAGATATTCTTCCAAGAAAAGATTGGTATAAAAAGTTTGAAAAATATTGGAAGGTATCTGAGGAAGAGTCTAAAAAAATTCTAAAAAATCTAATTGATGGTAAAATTAAAGATTACGGAACTGCGAGAGATTATCCTTCAGTCGAGGGTACATCTAAATTATCTCCTTATATCAAACATGGACAAATTCACGTGAATACTATCTGGAAAAAGTGCAGTGAAATTAAATCGAAAGGAATTGGTTACAGAAAATATATTAATGAATTAGGGTGGCGTGAATTTTCGCATAGTTTAATCAATTATTTCCCGGAATTTTTAAAAGGAAATTATAGAAAAGAATTTGATAAGTTTCCCTGGGTCAAAAATGAAAAATTTTTAAAGGCATGGAAATCAGGTATGACGGGTTATCCGATTGTTGATGCCGGGATGAGAGAGCTTTATGAAACTGGTTGGATGCATAACCGGATAAGAATGGTTGTGGGCTCCTTTCTAGTAAAACATCTAAGAATAAATTGGACTGAGGGTGAAAAACATTTTAGAAATTGTTTATTAGATTTCAATAAAGCTAATAATGTAGCTCAATGGCAATGGGTTGCTGGTTGTGGTGCTGATGCAGCTCCTTATTTCAGAATATTCAATCCTATCCTTCAAGGTGAAAAATTTGATAAAGAAGGAAAGTATGTAAAAAAATGGGTACCAGAATTAAGTAAGGTTCCACAAAAGTTTATTCATAAACCATGGGAAATGGAAATTAAATATCAAGAGGCAATAAATACAATTATTGGAAAAAGTTATCCAAAACCAATAGTTATTCATGAAGAAGCACGTAAAGCTGCACTTGAGGCTTTCCAAACTTTAAAAAAAAATTAAGTCTCACCTAAAAAATGATGAATGATAGATCTTTTTTGAGGATTTATTCTATGTTCAAACAAATAAATTCCTTGCCAAGTTCCAAGTAATAATTTTCCGTCTTTGATACTTAAAGATATTTGATTATTTGTTATTGATGATTTTATATGTGCAGGCATATCATCTTTACCCTCTGTGGTATGGATATACAATTTATTGTCCATGGGAACCAAATTATTAAAATAATTAATTAAATCCTTTTGAACATCTGGATCCGCATTTTCTTGTACAATTAATGATGCACTAGTATGCTGAATACTTAAATTTATCATACCATTTTTAAAATCGTTTTTTTTAATCCATTCAATAGTTAGATCAGTAAATTCATATAATTTCTGACCATTAGTATTTATTTTTAAATCATAAAATTTTTGTATCATAAATTATATTTCATGGAGGTTAATTGATATAATCTACTAACTGTACGTTTAAATGGTTCCTGTAATGATCTTGAAGAGGTAAACTTGCTTACATCTTGACTTGCAGTCACAGCTATAGGTAAATTTTTATCATATATAATATCTATTAAAGTTATAAACCTTTGCTGTTGGTTAGAATTAATATCGTTAAATTGTGGGATTTTTTCAATAATCATAAATTTTAAATTTTTTACGATTTCTAAATAATCCTCTGCTCCTAAATTTCGATTACAAAGCTCATCAAAGTTGAACCTACAAATACCCTCATAAAAGTTTTGTATCGTAAAATCTCTCCCTTTAATATTTAAAATCTTAGGTGAATTTTTTTTTTCTTTTGTAATAATTCTAAAAAATTTGTTTATTTTAAAATTGTTTTCTTGATTTAAAGGAAAAAAAAATCTTTGTTTTTGATTTTCTTTTGATTTTCGATAATCATCCTCAATTTTTAATTCATAGTTGATAGCATTTTTTTTCATTATTTCTATGAATGGTAAAAATTGGTCTCTCTGTAATCCATCTTTATACAATTCAGACAATTCAATATTTGAGGTTAATATGATCTTAATATTCTTTTTAAAGATTTCCTCAAATAACTTTCCTAAAATCATAGCATCTACGATATTAGTAACTTGAAATTCATCAAAATAAATAAGTGATACTTTTAATTTTAAATCTTTAACAAATGTGCTTACTACATTCTCTTGATTTTTGTCTTTTCTAGTATGAACAAAATCATGAAACTCTAACATAAATTCATTAAAATGAAGTCTTTTTTTATCTTGATTAACTAAATCAAAAAAAAAATTTAAAATCATTGTTTTGCCAACACCGACACCACCATGAAGATAAAAAGCTTTTTTTAAACTTTTTTTTTTAAAGATTTTGAATAAAGTAGATGTAAAATTTTGATTAAAATAACCTTGTAATTTTTTAATTACATTAATCTGATTTTGATTGACTTCCAAATTTTCAGATTCACAATACAGTTTAAATTTTTCTTCAAGATCCTTTGGCATCAATCTTTTTTGGTCTTGAAATCGATGCCATATTCTGATCTTGGGCCTTTTCTAAGTCCAAAAGGACCAGATATAAATATTGTCAGAGGTTTTGTGCCTGGTTTAATATCAACTCTATGAAGATTATTTGCTGATCTAAAACCAATATAGCCAGGAGGTCTCCAAAATTTCCCAGTACTCAAAGTTTCCCAATAACCATCCCTTAAAATTATCGTTATATATGGAAATGTATGATTATGAACCCCTTCACCATGGTCATCCGCTAACATTTCATGGATTAAGATATTAAAGGGAAACCATTTTGGTCTATGCCGCATCAGGACATAATATCTATTCATCCACGGTTTTGCTTTATGGAATTCTGGATGAGAAGGTCCCCTATCTAAAACAATTTTTTTTCTACCTATTTTTTCTAAAAACTTTAAAAACATTTTTTATTCATATTGTACAACAGCACCATTTTTAATAATAAACAAATTATTATTATATAAAAAAGGTTTTGATAATATGTTTTGTGCAATTTTTTCCACTTTTAAAACTTTGCTGGTCTTAAGCTCTAGAACAATTAATTTTCCATCATCGTTAGATAAATAAATTTTATCTTGACTTATTGAAAATCCGATAGGTTTAATTTTTTTCCTATGTTTATCTTTATAAATTTTGTAGATATCTTTAATCTTAATTATATTTCCCTTCTCTTTATCTATCACAAATAAATAACCATTGTCTGAGACTGTTATAATAAAGTCTTTAATCAAAATAGGAGTTAAGCTTGAGCTAATATTATTAATCCAATTTATTGCACCATTTTTTAAATCAATTGAATAAAATTCATTTTTATTGTTTGAGAAAAAAATGCTTTTGCCTTCTGAAACTAACTTTGAATTTTTAAAATCATAAGTAATATTTTTAATATCACTACTTTGAGTAGGTAGTTGCCACATTAGAGCTCCTGAAGATGTATCTATTGCAGTTAAATCTCCCAAATTGTTAATAAAATAAACCACATTTTCAGATATTAACAAAGAATTTTTTGCATTAGTAATTGTTAATGTTTTTTCAGTTTCATAGTTCCAGCACTCAGAACCATCTTTTATAAAATAACACCTTAGAACATTGTTAAGATCAATTACAAAAAACCTGTCATTATTTATTTTTATTTCTGAATTATAAGGATAATTATTTCTCTTTTTCCAAATCAAATTTCCATTTTCTAAATTGATTAGAAATGTGTTTGATAAATTATCAACTACTACAAGTTTTTTTTTCACCGTTGCAAAAGAAAGTTTTGGATTATTTTTTTTTTCGAATTTGGAATAATAATTTTTTTTCCAAATAATCTTTTGATTATTATCGAATCTAATAATTGATCCTTTGCTATCAAAAAAAATTATTCCGTCTTTTAGAAATAATGGAGTAAAATGATCTTTATTTTTGTATTTAAACTTAGAAAATTTGTAGTTTTTAACTTTTTTTAGTTTACCAGAATAATTTTGAACTCCAAAATTATTTTTGTTATCCAAAATATTATTTTTAAAATCAATTTTTGAAAAGTTTAAATTAACATTGTTATTTAGTTCCTTATATATAATTGTTTTTTCATCGAATATAATTTTAATATTTTTATCAGCTTTAATTTTATTTTTTTTATTCCAAATTTTGGAATTTTCATTTAAGGAACAATTTGTTAAAATTAAAAATAATAAAAAAAATATAAAAATTCTAATCACTTAAATCTCTATTTAATCTTTTTTGTGCCTGTATAACTATATCTGAATTCGATTTTTTTAAGTTGATAATCTGATTAAAAAACTCTTTAGATTTTTGTTTTTGATTTTTTGAATAGAAATATTCAGCTAATAAATACAGTGCATGAGAACTCCAAACACTTTCAGACTTAATAATTGGATTTAAAATTTCTAGTAACTCATTTTCTGATACTTGATCAGCATTATACAAACCCTTCTTGAAAATAATCAAATTTTTAATTTCTTTATCTAATGAAGTCTTGCTGATTAAAGTATCGAATAAAGTGTTTATTTCACCTCTGTTTGAAATTAAGTTATTATCTAAAATGAAATATAATGACAGTGGTGAATAAGTTGCATCTTTCAGTTTAATTATTTGTTTTAGTTTATTTATTGTTTTTTCTTTATTATTAACATCGTAATCTATTATTGTTGAGTAGAATAAATTAGAAACTCTTTCTCGCTGGTAATCTTTAAACTCTCCATATCCAAAAAAAGATATAATCAGTAGCACAATTGTGATTAAAAAGATTAATATTTTCTTTTTATTATTTAAAAAAAAGTTTTTTATTTTTTCTTTTCTCGTGTTTGAATTAATTATTGAAATATCTTCATCCATACTAAATCATATTGCGAAGAACATACTGCAAAATTCCCCCATTTTTGTAATACTCAAGTTCATTTTTGGTATCGATTCTGCACAAAGTTTCAATTTTTTTTATTTCACCTGATAAATATTTAATTTCCAATTTCACTTTATCTGATGGATTTAAACCCTTTTCTAAATTAATTACGCTAATCAATTCAGACCCTTTTAAATTTAAATTTTTTCTGTTTATATTATTAATAAACTGAAGAGGCAATACACCCATACCTATTAGATTTGATCTATGAATTCTCTCAAAACTTTCAGCTATTACAGCTTTTATGCCTAAAAGCTTTGTACCTTTCGCGGCCCAATCTCTTGAAGATCCTGTCCCATATTCTTTACCACCAATGACAACTAAATCGGTCTTTCTTTTTTTATATTCAACAACGGCATCATAAATTGGCATAACTTTTTCTTCCGGATACAATTTTGTAAAACCACCTTCGGTTCCTGGGGCCATTTCATTTTTAATTCTTATATTTGCGAATGTACCTCTGATCATTACTTCATGATTTCCACGTCTAGAGCCATATGAATTATAGTCCTTAGGAAGAATTTGATAATTCATAAAATATTCACCTGTTGGACTATCTTTTTGAATGTTACCTGCGGGAGAAATATGATCAGTGGTAACCATGTCTCCCAATATTAGCAATGGTCTTGCATTTTTAATTTCTTTAAAACCCTCTGGTTTATCACTGAGATTTTCAAAGAATGGAGGTTTTTTTACATACGTAGAATTTTCATCCCAATTGTAAATACTGCTTTTTTCTGTTTTGATTTCTTGCCACTGTTTTGGTCCCTCAGATACATTTGAATATCGTTTGACAAACATATCTGCATTTAGAGAATTTTTCAAAGTACCCTCTATTTCTTTATTTGACGGCCAGATATCTTTTAAAAATACGTCTTTACCGTTTTTATCTTTTCCAAATGAGTCTTTGAATAAATCAAATTCCATATGGCCCACAAGAGCATAAGCTACAACAAGTGGTGGAGAGGCTAAGTAATTAGCTTTGATGTGAGGTGAAATTCTTCCTTCAAAGTTTCTGTTACCTGACAAAACAGACACCGCGTATAAATTATCTTTTTGAATAGCCTCAACTATGTTTTCTGCTAAGGGACCTGAATTACCGATACAGGTTGTACAACCGTAGCCAACTAAATTAAATCCTAATTGATCTAAATAAGTATTTAGACCTGCCTTCATTAGATAATCTGTTACTATTTGAGACCCTGGAGCTAAAGATGTTTTAACCCACGGTTTAACATTTAACCCTAACTCGACAGCTTTTTTTGCCAAAAGGCCAGCACCAATTAGAACATTTGGATTAGAAGTGTTAGTGCATGATGTGATTGCAGCAATTAATATTGAACCATCCTTAATTTCATAATCTGTATCTTTTACCTTGGAAATTTTGTAATCTTTTTTATCTGTTGCTTCTCTAAATACTTTTTTAAAATTACTTGATGCGTTAGTTAAAAGAACTTTGTCTTGTGGTCTTTTTGGACCTGAAATAGTAGGAACTACAGTGGACATATCTAATGAAATTTTATCAGTGAACTCGATTTCATCACTTGACCATAATCCTTGCTCTTTTGCGTACTTTTCGACAATTGCCACTGTTTCTTTATCTCGTCCAGAGAATTTTAAATACTTTAAAGTTTCTTGATCTATTGGAAAGAAACCACATGTTGCTCCATATTCAGGAGCCATGTTAGCAATTGTCGCTCTATCTGCTAAAGTTAAATTTTTTAAACCCTCACCATAAAATTCAACGAATTTTCCAACTACACCTTTATCTCTCAGCATTTTAACAACTGTTAAAACTAAGTCAGTAGCGGTTGTGCCCTCTGGCAGTTTTTTTGTAACTTCAAACCCAATCACCTCAGGAATTAACATTGAAATAGGTTGTCCTAGCATTCCTGCCTCAGCTTCAATTCCACCAACACCCCATCCTAAAACTGATAAACCATTGACCATAGTTGTATGGCTGTCCGTTCCAACGAGTGTATCTGGGAACAAATATTTTTCCCCTTTATATTCCTCTGACCAGACTACTTTTGATAAATATTCTAAATTTACCTGATGACAAATACCAGTTCCTGGAGGAACAATCCTAAAATTATTAAAGGCACTTTGGCCCCATTTTAAAAAAGAATATCTTTCTCCATTTCTTTTAAATTCAATATCTACATTCTTTTCAAATGAATCCTTTTTAGCAGATTGGTCAACTTGAACAGAATGATCAATGACTAAATCTACTGCAGACAGAGGGTTAATTGTATTTGGATCTTTATTTTTCTCTTTTACAGCCTCTCGCATAGCAGCCAAATCAGCTACTGCTGGTATTCCTGTATAATCTTGAAGCAAAACTCTGGCTGGCCTATAAGCTATTTCAGTTTTTGATTTTTTTGTATCAAGCCAGTTTTTTATGGCTTCAATTTGGCTTTTATTAACTGATACATCGTCCTCGTATCTAAGTAGATTTTCCAATAAAACTTTTAACGACTTCGGTAATTTTGAAATACCTTGTAATCCATTCAACTCAGCTTTTTTTAACGAATAATATTTAAAATTTTTACTATTAACCTCTAAGTGAGATAAAGAATTGTAAGAATTTTTATTTCCTGGTTTCATATCTTATATATAAAATGTAATTATGCTCAAAAGAAGAAGCCCTGACATAACATAATTGAAGTATTTAATAAATTTCTCATTTGTCGCAAATTTTCTCAAATATTTGCCAACAAAAGTCCAAAATGTGATACTTGATAAAGATACTATAAAAGCAAATAAAACGACTTGAGTCGCATAATTTAGATAATTTTCTCCATATTCAACATATGTCGAGACTATAATAATTCCAATTAAAACACCCTTTGGATTTAAAAATTGAAAAATAAAAGTGTCTAAAAAGGAAATTGGGTTTTCGTTTTTTTTTTCGTCAGATGGTTTTGAAAAACTAATTTTATACGCAAGATAAATCAAAAATAAGGTTCCTAAATATTTTAAGACTGTTTGTATAATTGGAAACAGTTTAAAAACGTTAACTAAACCAATTGTTAAAGCAAATACCACAGAAGTAAATCCAAAGGTAACTCCAAAAATATGTGGGATTGTTTTTTTAATTCCAAAATTAAAACCAGAATAGGATGCAACAACGTTATTCGGTCCTGGAGTATAAGCAGCTACAATCCAAAAGAGTGCCATTGATAAAAACTCTGGATGCATATTTATGCTATCGGTAAACCGTTATCTGCTTTTTGTGATGGATGTACCAATGTCACTTTTCCCTCAGAGTCTATTGATCCTAAAAGTAAAAACTGAGATTTTATACCGGCAATATTTTTTTCTGGAAAATTACAAACACCAATGACTTGTTTGCCAACTAAATTTTGTTCACTATAAAAATGAGTGATTTGAGCCGATGAAGTTTTAACACCTATTTCATTTCCAAAATCGACTTCAACTACTAATGAAGGTTTTCTGGCTTTTTCATTTTTTTTGACTGATAAGACGGTTCCAAGTCTAATATCTATTTTTTCAAATATGTCGTAAGTAATTTGCTCTTTCATAAACGTGATATTTATATTAATTATTACCAATGAGTACAGAAGTAAATTTAGAGAAAATATACAAGAATTCTATTAAGATTTTATCTGATTTAATTGGATTTAAAACTATTTCAGGAGATGATAACAATGATTTAATTAATTATTGTGAAAAATACCTCGGTGATTTAGGCGCAACCTCATTTAAAACATATGATGAAGAAAAAAAAAGAGTAAATCTGTTTGCAACAATTAAAGCAAAAAAATCAAATGGGGTAAAACCAATAATTTTGTCTGGTCATACTGATACTGTTCCGGTCTCCAAAAGTTGGAGTACAGATCCTTTTAAGGCAACAATTAAAGAAGATAAACTTTATGGAAGAGGTTCCTGTGACATGAAAGGATTTATTGCATGCACTTTAGCATTTGCTCCAATTTTTTCTAAAGTTGATCTGAATAGAGATATTCATTTTTCTTTTACTTTTGACGAGGAAACTGCATGCTTAGGTGCACCAATATTAATTAAAGAACTTAAAAAAAGAAAAATTCAAAACGGAATTTGTATAGTTGGTGAGCCTACAAATATGAAAATCATAGATGCACACAAAGGATGTTACGAATACACTACTTATTTTGAGGGACTGGCTGGACATAGCTCAATGCCACACAAAGGTGTCAGTGCTGTTGAATTTGCATCAAGATATGCCAATAAATTAATAGAGCTTAGAGAAGAACTAAAAAAAAGAGCACCAGAAGACTCTATATTTAATCCTCCATTTTCAACGCTACAAGTTGGAGGTATATTTGGAGGTATAGCTCATAATGTAATAGCTGATAAATGTCGCGTTGAATGGGAAACAAGACCAGTTGTCAAAGAAGATGGTGTTTTTCTAAATCAACAAATAGATAAATATGCCAAAGATGTTTTATTACCAGAAATGAAAAAAATTTTTCCTAATTCAAAAATAACGAAGGAAATAATTGGTGAAGTTACTGGTTTTGATCGTGTAAATAATTCAGAGGCATGTGAATTGGTCTCAAGTTTGACTGGTGATAATTCTAGGGAAGTTGTTTCTTTTGGAACTGAAGCGGGATTATTTCAAGAAATAGGTATCAGTACTGTTGTTTGTGGCCCAGGTTCTATAGAACAAGCTCACAAAGTTGATGAGTTTATAGAGCTAAATGAGCTTAAAAAATGTTTGAAATTTCTTGAGGGAATTAAAAATAAATCTACACTTAATTAGTCCACCCACCAACTGATTTGACTTCTAAGAATTCTTGAAGCCCATGCTCACCAGCTTCTCTACCTATTCCTGAATGTTTAAAACCTCCAAAAGGTGTATCGATTGCTATACCTGCTCCATTTACATCGACCATTCCTGATCTGAGTTTTTTTGCAACTCGTTTAGCTTTTTCTTGATCTTGGGTTTGAATATAATTTGTTAGTCCATAAGGAGTATCATTTGCAATTTTGATTGCATCTTCCTCTGTTTCAAATGGTATAACTGACAATACAGGTCCAAAAATTTCAGTTCTAGCAATTTCCATACTATTATCAACGTCGACAAATACAGTTGGTTTTACAAAATATCCTTTTTCATGACCATCAGGTTTTCCTAGTCCACCTGCAATTAGTTTTGCTCCCTCATCAATTCCTTTTTTAATTAAATCCTGAATCTTATTATATTGAGACTCTGATACAACTGGCCCAATATGTTCCCCTTCTTTTTTAGGATCTCCTACCTGAATAGTATCTGTGTATTCTTTAAGTCTTTTTATTGCCTCAGAGTAATTCGATTTTTCAATTAACATTCTTGTTGGTGCATTACATGATTGACCTGAGTTTTTAAAACATCTTAAGGCGCCCCATTCAATAGCTTTTGGATCAGCGTCTTTAAAAATTATATTTGCTCCTTTGCCACCTAATTCTAAGCTTACTCTTTTAAAATCATTAGCTGCATTTTGTGAAATTAAAGCACCAGCTCTAGTCGATCCAGTAAAAGAAATCATGTTAATATCCGGATGTCGCGTCAGTGCATCACCAGTTATATTTCCATCGCCATTAATTAGGTTAAATACTCCTGGTGGGAATTTTGTTTCATCAATAATTTCAGTCAAAACCATTGATGATAATGGAGCAAGTTCTGATGGTTTTAATACCATTGTGCACCCTGATGCTAAGGCAGGTATTACCTTAAGACAAACCTGATTCATTGGCCAATTCCATGGTGTTATCAATGCACAGACTCCTTTAGGCTCGAATAAAAGTCTTTGATTGGGAGCATGATCTCCTAAAGGTTTTTCAAATTCAAAGTTCTTAAGATGTCTTATAAAAGATTTAATATGGGCAGCTCCTGTACCCACTTGAAGCTTAGTTGCAAAGTCTTTTGGTGCACCCATTTCTGTAGTTATTGCTTCAGAGATATCTGCCCACCTTTTTTTATAATTTTCATAAAGTTTTTCTAAAAGTTTTATTCTTTCTTCTTTGCTTGAAAAAGCCCAAGAGCTATAAGCTTCTTTAGCAGAACTTACTGCAATATCGACATCTTCTTTATTACCAAGAGTTATAACTGCACATTTTTCTTCGGTAGAAGGATTAACAACTTCAATTTGTTGTTTACTTTTTGGAGCCTGCCATTTACCATTTATGTAAAAATTTTTTTTATCTTTCATAATTTTTACTAACTGTTTATTATTTTTTTGCAAATAAATTAGTTAATTCATAAACAATTGTAGCAGCAGCAAGTGATGTGACCTCAGCATGATCATATGCTGGTGAAACTTCAACTACGTCTGCTGATATAAGATTTAAGCCAGATAGGCCTCTTAAAACATTAACCATTTCCCTTGAGGTCATCCCAGCAATTTCTGGAGTTCCAGTACCTGGTGCGAAAGCTGGGTCTAATACGTCAATATCTATAGATAAATATAAAGGATTGTTGCCTACTCTTTTTTTAATTCTCTCAGCTATATTATCAGTCCCCTCTGATTGAAATTCATCACAATGAATAATTTTAAATCCAAAACTCTCGTCATTCTTAATGTCATCTCTGCTATATAAAGGACCTCTAATTCCAACATGCATTGATGCATCATCTAAAAATAAATTTTCTTCCCTCGCTCTTCTAAAAGGAGTTCCATGAGTGTATGGAGCTCCAAAATATGTATCCCAAGTATCAAGATGAGCATCAAAGTGAACTAACGCGACTGGTCCATTGTTAATCTTGTTTACCGCTTTTAAGAGAGGAAAAGCAATTGTATGATCTCCACCTAGACAAATAATACCTCCAACCTTTTTTAATAACTCTTCAGCTCCTACTTCTATCTGTTTTATCGCTTCATTAATATTAAATGGATTACAAGTAATATCTCCAGCATCTGCTACTTGTTGAATTTTAAATGGTTCAACATCATAACTTGGATGATAATTGGTTCTTAAGTGTCTTGAAGCCTGTCTTATGCTTTGAGGTCCAAATCTCGCTCCAGGTCTATAACTCGTACCAGCATCAAATGGAACTCCAACGATTGCAACGTCACAACTCTCTACATCTCTTAGCTCTGGCAATCTAGCAAATGTTGAAGGCCCTGCAAACCTAGGGACTTTTGTTCCACTAACAGGTTGAATTGGATCTTTATTAGTTTTTTTTTTCACAGTAAAAACTGTATCACATTCTTTTAATTTGGAATATCTTCTATATTGAAATTTATGATTTATTTAAGATGTATAATATTATTCTTTATAGTTTTTAATTCCGCGCACGCAGATACTATTTACAATCTCATCAAGATTCCTAATTTGGAAATATATAATATTAAAACTCCAAATAAGCTTAGATACTTGTACGCTAAACAACCTTTCACAATAGGAGTTGATAATAATATAAATTGTTATGACTCTGAAAAAAAAACTTTAGATAAAAAATATGAAATTATTCAGAAAAATTTGAATAAATATAATCAAGTATTTTTAAAAAAAATAAATTTAAAATATGTAGTTTTATGTGAAGATTTATCAATCTCAAATATCAATACAGCAGGTATTCCAGATAATGTAATGAAAACATTAATTCTTGATATAAATTTTAACGAAAAATATTTTGAACGAGTAATTCATCATGAAGTTTTTCATATAATAAACGACAGTTATAAGGATATATTTGACGAAAGCGTTTGGTCGAGCTTCAATTTAACAGATTTTAAGTATGCAGAATGTTCTACCTGTACAAATAAATTAGGTCTAGAAACCTATAATAATACCAAGGGATTTTTCTCAGAATATTCGCAATCTACTGCATCTGAGGATATGGCAGAAGTTTTCTCTCATTTGATGATTGGAACCAACTTGAATAATAAGGACCCAATCTTAGAAAAAAAAATAAATTTTATAAAAAAAAATTTGTTAAAAATTGATCCAAATTTTATCTTATGATCAAAAAAATTAAGGCAACAAGATCAGAAAAAATAATTCTTATATTTTTACTATCTTTGGCAATATTTTCTTTTGGTTCTTTTTTTTTAATAAAGAATAAGTGTTTATTTGTAAAAAATTATGATCCAACAAAAATTACTTTTGAAAATCCCTCAAATATTGCAATTTTAAATGTTCCTTGTGGAAATGTTATAATTGAACTCTATCCTCAAATTTCTCCAAATGCTGTTCAAAGATTTAAGAAATTAGTTGAGTCTAAAGCCTATGATAATTCTGCCTTTCATAGAGTGATAAAAGATACACTTGTGCAAGCGGGTGATTTAGAATTTGGTAAAAAAGGAAGCTTGAATTATGCAAAGATTGGTACTGGCAAGTCTGGTTTGGGAACAATAAATTCAGAGATAGACACTCCATTCGATTTTAAAAAAGGGAGTGTGGGATTAGCAAGATCAAAAAATTATAATACAGAAGATAGTCAGTTTTTTATAATTTTAAGAGATGAACCGTTATATGAAACTGAATATACTCCTATTGGTAAAGTAATTTACGGTTTAGAGGCGCTAAAAAAAATTAAGTACCTTGATAAATCTCAGTATGTGCTAAGACCAGATTTTATTAATTCTGTTAGAATGCTAATTAACTAATGGCTTACCAGTAGCTAAGGTGTGTTTTATTCTGTCTTGTGTTTTTTTTGTTTCGATTAATCTCATAAATGCATCTAGCTCTAACTTAAACAAATCATCTTCGGTTAATGTTTTGTCTATTGTTGTGTCCCCACCACTTAAAACATTTGCCAATTCTTTTGCAACTTGTACACCATGGTCTAATATCACTTTTTCATTATAAAGTTTTTCTATAATCTTATTCATTTCACCTCTGACACTCTCCCCAGGAAGCTTAAATACAAGCTCCTCAGGTACTTTAAAATTTTTATTTTCATTAAGGATTTTTTTTGAGATTTCTAATAAACTGTTTCTATTCATAATCTTTTCATCTTCAGGTCTTAGATATTTCAACGGTTCAGCTTCTACAGGTGAGGTAGCTGTCTTTCCATAGCCAATAATATCAAAAACTTTCAGTGGAGCAAAATTTGGATCTTTTTTTGCTTGTTCTGTCTCTAACCATCTGCCTAACATTTCCTTACATCCACCACCTGCAGGAATTAATCCAACAATGGTCTCAACAAGTCCTACAACAATATTTGTGTGGGATGCTACAAAATTACTTTGAACCATAACCTCAAAACCACCACCAAGCGTTAAACCTGATGGAGCAGAGATCACAGGATATTTTGAGTATTTTAAATGCTTACACGTCTCTTGAAAATATTTAATAAATTTTTCAATTGATTTAAAATCATTTTTATCTGCAAACTGCATGGTATAAGTTAAGTTTACACCAGCAGAGAATTGCATACTCTCGTTTATTATGATTAAAGGTTTGTCTGTTGCTTTTTTAAGCGCATCCATTGAGTCGTAATCTAAAGCATTAGCTTTAGTGGTAAACTCAACAATATTATAATCTTGGAACCTATAAATCTTTGCAGAATCATTGCCATCTAAACTAATTGCTGTTTTTTTAACTTTACCTAATGTTTCAATATTGGTGTATTTCTGTCTTTCTCCATAGAAATCTTCATTTTTATTTTTATTTAATTCCTCTAAAAAATTGTTCCCACTAAAATCATCAACTTTATTAAAAAAGTTTTGAACACCAATTTCCTCAAGCATTTCAAATGGTCCTTTGGCCCAGTTAAAACCTAATCGCATTGCCTCATCAATATCATTAAATTGATTAGTAATCCCTGGAACTAGTGATGATGCATATTTTATTATTTTTGAAATCACGGACCATGCATACTCACCGTATTTATCTTTTCTGTTAATTAATCCTTTAAGATCTACTTTGTCAGACTTAATATCAATTTTTTTACTTGGCGAATAATCACCTGTTTCAAGATTAATTGCCTCCATAACTTTAGTAGTTCCAGATTTATTCATTCTATAAAAACCACCCTTACCTTTTCTTCCCGTATAACCCGTCTCAATTAACTTTTTTACCAATGGTATTTCTTTAGCAACTTCATGAAATTCATCTGTTTCTGGCAGCTCTTTAATAAAACTTTTTAATACATCAGCCATTAAATCGATCCCAATCAAGTCATAGAGACCAAAAACACCTGTTTTTGGAATTCCCATCGGCCTTCCAAAAATAGCGTCTGCCTCCTCAACTGATAACTTCATTTTAAAAGCTTCTGTCATTGCAATTTGCATTGCATAGACTCCCACTCTATTTCCTAAAAATCCTGGTGTATCATTGCAAACAATTGCGCCTTTACCTAGCTCAGTTTCACAAAATTCTTTTAATTGATTTATTTTATTTAGATCGTTGTTCTCATTTTTAACAATTTCTAATAGCCCCATATACCTAACAGGATTAAAAAAGTGAGTTATACAGAAATCTTTTTTTTCTGTATCTGTTAAGTTTTGAGATAAAACTTTTATAGGTATCGAAGAAGTATTAGATGAAACAATTGCGCCTGCTTTTCTTGATTTAAATATTTTTTCATAAATTTGGTGTTTTACATCTATTCTTTCAACTACCGCCTCAACAATCCAATCAGCATTTTTTACAACATCAAAATTATCAGATATATTTCCAACCTTGATATTATTTATTTTAGTTTTATCGATTAATAATGGAGGTCTAGATTTATGAATTCTTTCTCTAGCCTTTTCACTAATTTCAGTTTTTAAATCTAATAATGTAACCGGGATATTTGCATTACATAGATGGGCTGCTATACCGCTTCCCATCGTACCAGAACCAATCACCACAACATTTTTTATATTCATGTAAAGAAATTTTTATCGATTTATACCTCTGAGTCTTTCAGATCTTCTTCTTAAAAGTTCAGCGGTAACTAATATTAATGTTGATAAAATAATCAGACAAGTTGCAACTGCAAGAATTGTTGGACTTAGTTGTTCCCTCAAACCTGTCCACATTTGAATTGGTATAGTTGTGTTTTCTAATCCTGCTAAAAATAGAACTACTACAACTTCATCAAATGATGTTACAAAAGCAAATAGCCCTCCAGATATCACTCCTGGTAAAATAAGTGGTAAAGTGATTTTCATAAATGTATTTACTGGGTCACTACCTAAACTGGCTGCAGCTCTTGTGACACTATGATCGAACCCTGATAGAGTTGCGGTTACTGTAATAACTACAAATGGCGTTCCTAAAATAATATGTGCAAGTACTATTCCTGTGTGAGTGGCTGCTAATCCAACTTTAGCCATGAAGAAAAATATCGCTACGCCTGAAATAATTAGAGGAACTATCATAGGTGAAATTAATACTGCCATAATTAAACCTTTATACGGCATATGCCTGCTACTCAAACCCAAAGCCGCAACTGTTCCAAGTATTACCGAGCCTATTGTTGCAAAGATAGCAATGATAAAACTATTTTTTGCAGCTAATCCCCAAGGATTTTTAGTCCCATAAATCATATCTTGATACCATCTTAAAGAAAACGCATCAGGATCTAAACGTTTCATCCCATCAGAAAAAACTAAAAATTCCTCAGCATTAAAAGATAATGGAAAAATAACAAACAATGGCGCAACAAGAAAAAAGAATACTGCTGCACAGATTGTCAAATAAACATAGTGCCAAATTCTATAATGTGGTTCTGTATATTTGGGTAAAGCCATTTTCTTTATCCTAATTTAATGTTATCTATTCCAACTAATTTATTGTACAGCCAATAAATGACTAATACTCCACTTAACAACATAAGTCCCATTGCTGAAGCAAAACTCCAGTCGAGAGTACTTTTCATATGAAATGCTATCTGGTTACTTATTAACGTACCAGAAGCTCCACCAACTAAAGCTGGGGTAATGTAATAACCTATTGCTAAAATAAAAACTAATAAGCATCCCGCTCCAATACCTGGGATAGTTAAAGGGAAATAGACCTTCCAAAAAGCCACAAAAGGTGTTCCACCTAATGACTTACCGGCTCTCATTAAACTTGGAGAGATTGTTTTCATCACGCTGTAAAGTGGAAGAACCATAAAAGGCAGTAAAATTTGTGTCATTGCAACATAACTACCTGTTTTATTAAACATCATTTCTAGCCTGTTATCATCACTAACCAGTCCTATCATAACAAAGAAATCATTTACTATTCCTTGTTGTTGTAGAAGAATCATCCAACTAGCAGTTCTAACTAATAATGAGGTCCAAAAAGGAAGTAAGACACAGATCATCAAGAGGTTACTGTACTTCATCGGTAATGTTGCCAGTAAGTGTGCAATTGGATATGCCATTAAAAAACAAAACACCGTAACAAAGAATGCAATCTCCAAAGTCCTCATCCATAATATTCTATGAACTCTTCTATCTTCAGGAACATTGATTATTTCTCCTTTTTCATTTTCATACATATCAATTCCCTTTAAATATTTTTGATAAGTATATGCAGGAGCTCTTCTTTTAATTGCTCTCCAATATTCAACATCAGCCCATCTTCGATGAACAGACATAATTTGTTCTTTATAGTTACCCTCTTCAAAAGATTTAGACTTTCTTCTTAATTTTTTAATAATACTTTTGAAACCATTTTTTGTGTAATTTAGTTGTGTTGAAAGTTTTCCTTCTCGTTCCTCTTCAATCAATTTTTGAAAATCAAAATAGAAAGCTTCGAATACTTCTTCAGGAGGAAGATCCTGTCCGTCCCATTTTTCCATGGATTTAAAAGTTTTAGGAAGCATCTCAGTAACCATTTTATCGTCAACACTTCTCATAAGCATATCGCCTATTGGAAACACATATGTAATAATTATGAACAACAATAATGGAGCAACAAGTAAGAAAGCTTTAATCTTGTTTTTCTTTTCTGCTTTTTTAAGGCTAACTTCTAAAGGGATTCCGTCAGTTGTTAAAATTTGTTTTGTTTCTGAGCTCATAAATAAAAAGGGCGGTTAGTAATAACCGCCCTCTCAATATAATATAAAATTTTAATCTTTAAAACTTAAAATTAAAATCCTGCTTTCATTGCTTCCCATTTTTCACCAAGTTCTGTTCCGTTATCAGCCCAGTAAAGTGGATCTACTAAGAAGTAATTTTTAGTGTTTGCTGGTGCAGTTGGCATATTAGGCACCATGTTTGTCTTACCATCTTTGTACCATGGCTCACCTTTTTCCATTACAGCAATAGATGATTTTCTCCAAGGTGCATATGCAATATATTTTGCACTTCCTGCTAGACCTTCTGTACTTGTCATCTCAGCTAAAGCTTTTTTAGCATCAGCTTCATTTGGCGAACCTTTAACTAGTACGAAATACTCATAGTCTAGACCTTGAGCATCCCATACTTGTACAATTGGAGCACCTTCTCCAACAGCAGCATTAAAGAATCTACCATTCCAGCCAGTTGCCATAACAACTTCACCACTCATTAATAGTTCTGGTGGTTGAGCACCTGCAGACCAAAATACACATCCACCTTGTGGGTCTGTGCAAAGTTTTTTGATCTTATCCATAGCTCTTTGAACACCTTTGTCAGTGTTTAAAGCTTTATAGATTTTTGCTCCACCTTTACCTGGTTTGATACCATCTGCAGCTAAAGCAATCTCTAAGTTTGTTAGAGCGCCTTTGTAGATAGCTCTTTTTCCAGGGAATTTTTTAGTGTTAAAGAAATCTTTGATAGTCTTAGGAGTACCTTTAACGTTATCTGAGTTATAAGCGTAGTTCCAAGAGTATAAGATATTTCCTACAGCACATTCACTAGGCATGCTAGTAAAGAAATCTTTACTTGCAGGAGTTCCATCTGGAGCTGCTGGGAAGTCTTTGTCAAAATCAAATTTAACAAATAAACCTTCATCACAGCCATTGATAGTATCCATAGCAAATACGTCCATTATATCCCACGTAATTTTGCCAGCTTCTTTCTGTGCTTTAATTTCTGATAATCCACCTGAGTAGTCGACCCAATTGATCGGAATACCTAACTTTTTAGCAGTAGGATCACCATAACCTAACTTTTGACTTTCTGTATAAGCTCCACCCCAAGACGCAACTGTTACTGCGAATGCTGATGTAGTTATAGAAAATAAAAAAGATAGGGCTAGTAATAATTTACTAATTTTTTTCATTTTTCCTCCGTTTAAACGTTTTGTATAAACACTATTACAACAAGATCGATAATGAGAGTCAACAGCCCTTTTTTACTTGTTTAATTGAGATATTTCTGGTGTTTATTTTGGATCTAGAGCTCTTGCATCTTCACTATTCCAACCAATCTTAATTTCATTTCCTAATTTAATATCAAGATTAGACGAACTATTGGGGACCTTAAGAATAAATTCAGAATTACCTAATAAATTAATTCTAACCCTTGTGTGATCTCCATGATAAATTACTTCCTCAATTTTTCCTTTATGAATATTATCCATTTTATCACTTGGATTAATTAAAGCTCTTTCAGGTCTTAATGAAACTGTCGTTCTCTCACCTTTTCCTTTAACGGAAATTGGGTTTGCTAATATATCCGCACTCGCTAACTTAACTTTACACTTTCCGCCTGAAATATCAGAAACTTCTCCGGCAAAAGTATTATTCTCTCCAATAAATTCTGCCACGAAAGAATTAACAGGTTTTTCATATAACTCATCTGGACTTGAAAGTTGTTGGACCTTTCCGTCATTAAAAACTGCAATTCGATTAGACATAGTTAATGCTTCACTTTGATCATGAGTTACATAAACAACAGTCACTCCGATATTTTCATGAATATGTTTGATTTCATATTGCATACTCTCTCTTAAATTTTTATCTAAAGCTCCAAGAGGCTCGTCCATCAAAACTAATTGTGGGTCAAAAACCAAAGATCTTGCTACTGCTACTCTTTGTTGCTGTCCACCTGATAATTGACCTGGCATTCGTTGTGCAAATCCTTGTAAGGACACCATGGATAAAGCTTTATCAATTTTTTTATCCGCTTCATCTTTTGGAATTTTCCTAACTCTCAATGGGAAAGCTAAATTCTCATATACTGTCATATGAGGAAATAAAGCATAGTTTTGGAAAACCATTCCTATACCTCTTTTATGTGGAGGAATACTGGAGATCGCATTTCCATCAAGGTATATTTCTCCATTAGTTGGTGTTTCAAATCCAGCTAGCATCATTAAACAAGTGGTTTTACCTGATCCAGAGGGACCTAACATAGTAATGAACTCACCCTCAGCAATGTCTAATTGAAGGTCTTTGACAACTAAAACTTTGCCATCGTAACTTTTATCTACTTTATCAAACTTAACGAATTCTTTATTAACCGACATAAATTAAGTAACTATAAAACATTTGTACGAAAAAATATCAACCTTAAATAATTAGCTTTTAACGTGAAGTTCTTTTGACATATTACAAAATAGTTCTGATCCTTTGTCGGTGACTCTTATAGCTTCTGAAGCTTCAACGCCCCAATCTCCAAATTGCATTACAGCAATCATGTGAAAACAAACATTTGGTTTTAGAACAGTCATATCACCTTTATAAATATTTAATGTATGCTCTCCCCAATCTGGTGGATAGCCAATACCAATTGAATAACCAGTTCTTGATTTCTTTTCTATTCCATACTTATCCAAAACTTTCCAGAAAGCTTGCGCTACATCATCAGCAGTATTACCTGGTTTAGTAGCACTTATACCTGCATCAATTGCCTCTATAGTTTTTTTCATTGTGTCGATTTTTAGTTGATCAGATTTTCCTAACAAAACTGTTCTAGCCATTGGAGCATGATATCTTTTAAAAACCCCTGATAATTCAATAATAGTTGCCTCACCCTCAACAAATTTGTCTTGTGATGCAGTCAAATGTGAAGCTGAAGTACCTTTTCCAGTTGGTAATAAAGTAGCGATACTTGAATACTCCCCACCAAATTCAGGCGATCCATAAAACAAAGATTTTTGAATTTCACCAACAGCATCACATTGTCTAACTCCTGGTTTGATTACGTCAAAAGCTGTTTTCATTCCAATTTCAGAAATTTTTGCTGCAGATTTCATATAATCTATTTCAACGTCAGATTTTACTAGCCTCGCCCAATTAACCAGTCTCTCTGAATCTTTCAAATTTGCATTTGGCAAACCTTGTTTAATTTTTTCATAACAAAATGCTGTAAAATAATGAGCATCCATTTCTAATCCTATAGAAAGTTTATCCCACTTTTTATCTTTAATAACTTTAACTAAATAATCGTAAGGATGTTTTGGCCAACTATGAATATAATGTTCATCATAAACAATTATGTTTTCTTTTTTTAAATATGTTTTTATGTAAGCCCCTCCAGCATCTTGATCTCTTACAAAACATATAGGTTCATCTGCATTTATATGAACCATTGTACATTGAGCATAATAAAATGACCAAGCATCATACCCAGTCAGGTAATTGATATTATTTGTGTCATGAGAAATCAAAAGTTCAATGCCTTTTTCTTGCATCATTTTTTGAACTTTAGATAACCTTTGTTTGTATTCTTCTTTTGTAAAAAGCATAATTAAGAATTTGTAAACAAACTTCCAAAACCTTTGATATTATTATTTTTTCCAATTTTTTCTAAAGTATCCCAAATCAATGTTTGATTGCTAGATAAAACAGGTTTGTTTAATTTTTTTTCTAGTCTGTCTATAATGTTTAAAACCGGTAAGGCTGTACAAGAAATGAATAAGGCATCAGCATCTTCAATATTCATATTTACTAGAGAGTCATAGATAAAATCTTGATCCACTTTTCCAATGTCATAATCTGCAGCTATATCTAAATATGAATTGGAGACTACTTCAAATTTTTCCTCTTTGAAATATTCAACAACATTATTATTTAGTTTTTTACTATACGGAGTAAAGATCGCTAATTTTTTTACCTTTAATTTTTTTAACGCTTTTATCGCAGCTGTGCTGGGAGTTGTTAACTCAGCCTTAGGTTTTGCTGCCTTTACTTTTTTCTCAATCACATTATGACCTGTTGCTATTGTTCCAGAAGTACATCCATAAACAACACAATCTATATCCTCATTGGGTAAAATATTATTTGTAACTTCAGTCACTTTATCTGACATTTTTATTAAATTTTCTTTTGTTAAGGGATTATAACATTCAATTCTGTTAACAAAAAAATCAATCTCTTTATCTTTAATTACGTTTATAAAATCCTTCTCAATCATAAAATCAGTAGCTAAAGCAATTAATCCAATCCTAGGATTAGAGTTTTTTTTAAACCGAGGTTCTATTTTGTTTAATTTCATACTAAATTAATATGAAGTAAGTCTAGATTAATTAAACGTATTATAAAATAAGATAATTTGCTTGTTGAAAATCTTTACAAATTGGATTTAATTAAATTTATATAAAATAATTGCTAACTAAATATAGAGGATAATAATGAAAAGACTAATTGTTGCTGCTTTCATATTTGTTTCAACTTTTTCAACAAATGTTTTGGCAGAAATTAAAATGGGTGTAATTTTGGGTTTCACTGGCCCTATTGAATCTTTAACCCCCGCTATGGCTGCATCAGCCGAGCTTGCTTTTAAGGAAGCTTCAGATTCTGGATCTCTACTAGGTGGAAAAAAAATTTCAGTGATAAGAGCTGACTCAACATGTGTGGACTCTGCTGCTGCGACTGCAGCCGCTGAAGGAGTTATTTCACAAGGAGTTGCAGCAATAATGGGTGCTGATTGTTCAGGAGTAACTGGTGCAATAGCATCAAACGTTGCAGTTCCAAATGGTGTTGTAATGATTTCACCATCGGCAACATCACCAGGATTATCAACTTTAGATGATAAAGGATATTTCTTTAGAACTGCGCCATCAGATGCAAGAGGTGGTCAAATCCTAGCTGATATTACTAAAGACAGAAAAGTTAAAAGTGTTGCAATTACCTATACAAATAATGATTATGGAAAAGGTTTAGCAGATGTTTATAAGGCAGCTGTCGAAGCGCACGGAATTAAAGTTACTACTGTAACTGCTCACGAAGATGGAAAAGCAGATTACTCTTCTGAAGTAGCAACTCTTGCCTCAGCAGGTGGAGATGCAGTAGCTGTAATTGGATATCTAGACCAAGGTGGTAAAGGAATTATTCAAGCTTCTTTAGACTCTGGTGCATTTGATAAATTTATTTTATCGGATGGAATGATCGGCCAATCATTAGTTGATGCATTTGGAAAAGACTTAAGAAAATCTTTTGGTTCAATGCCAGGATCAACAGGAAAAGGTGCTGGAGTATTCTCTAAAGTTGCAAGTGCTGCAAATATAGATAGCTCTGGTCCATACACTGGTGAGTCGTACGATGCTGCTGCTTTAATCGTTTTAGCAATGCAAGCAGGAAACTCAGCTGATAGAGCTTCAATTGCAAAAAATGTGATGGATGTTGCTAACAGCCCTGGAACAAAAATTTATCCAGGTGAACTAAAAAAAGGTTTAGATTTATTAGCTAAAGGTAAAAAAGTTGACTACGAAGGTGCAACTGGTGTTACTTTTACTAGCGTCGGTGAAGCTGAAGGTTCTTTCTTAGAACAAGAAGTTAAAGGCGGAAAATTTAAAACTAAAAAACAAAGATAATTTATCTTAAAATTTAAACCCCTAACATTAATTTGTTGGGGGTTTTTTTTTAAGAATTAATATTTGTCTGCAGAGAGCACGCTGATAAATTAGCTTATGAATAAAATTCTGGAAAATTATAGATTAAATTTAGAGAAAGAAACAAAATTAAAAGTACCAAAGTTTGATCATCTTTCTACTCATACAGCAAAAATTTTAACCGTATTACAAGACCCTGGTCACTCAGGTGCAGAAATTAGTGGAGTTTGTTCAATAGATAATGATGACCCAACAGCTAATAAACTAAAAGAAATTTTAGAAAATTTAAATATTGATAGAACAAATGTTTTATTTTGGAATTTTTATGCATCTTATGGATTAGATATAGATAAGTTAAATTTAGATCAAAAAAATTTTTGGGCAGAAAAACTCAACGAACTTGTTAATTTAATGCCCAATTTAATTTGCATAATTTCTTTAAGAAATAAATCTTGGGATGGCTTCCGGTATTTTAAAAACGAGAAATTGATTAGACTCATTTATGGCCCACATCCTTCAAAAAGAAGTATGTTGCAATCAGGTGCTGAAAAAAAATTAATCTCAGCTTGGAAAAAAGTTAAGAAACTTATTTAAAAAAATAAATATTTATCAGCCATATATAAAGCCCAAGCCAATGCAGCACCTGTAATGATATATTTCATAATCTTATTTTATTTCTATTTTTTCAGGAAGTATACCTTTTGGTCTATATCTCATTATCACCAAGAGACCTACTCCCATCATTAAAAATCTAAAATATGGTACACTTTCAATTAAATGAACTTTTAAGAAATGAGTGTCGTCTAAACCTGAAGTAGTCAAATTGACTAGGTATAAACCTATGGGTGCTGCTTCAATCCATAAGAACCAAACAACAAAACCTCCAAGAATTGCACCAAAGTTATTTCCACTTCCACCGATAATAACCATTACCCAGATCAAAAAAGTATATCTCAAAGGTCTATAACTTCCTGGGGTAAACAAGCCATCTTGAGTAACTAACATGGCACCCGCAATACCAACAATGGCTGAACCTAAAACAAAAATTAAAAGGTGTTGTTTAACAACATTTTTTCCCATTGCATTAGCTGCTTCCTCGTTATCTCTAATTGCTCTCATCATTCTTCCCCAAGGAGAATAAAGAGCTTTTTGAGTTAAGATTAATAAAATAATTACTACAACTAAAAATAATCCAGAGTAACAAAGTTTTACAAAAACTGATGATCCCTCGATTACAAGTTGATTTAATGCTGATTGTCTTTCTGTTAAATCAGTGATTAGATTTAATTTACTTGAGTTAAATTTTTCAACAAGACTTATAAACCAATCTGTTTGTTGTAAATTTACCTCATAAGGTGCAGGTCTTTTTAATCCTATTACATTTTTAACACCTCTTGTTAACCAATCTTCGTGTTTTATAATTGCAATAACAATTTCTGATATTAGTAAAGTTGCTATAGCAAGATAATCAGCTCTTAAACCTAAGGCAACTTTTCCTATAACAAAAGCTAATCCACCTGCAAAAAAAGCTCCAACAACCCAAGAAAAAATAATTGGAAGACCTAATCCACCAAGAAAACCAGTTTTTGCAGGATTAACTCCCTCAATAGCTTCAATTCCTGGTTCAGAAATAAATCTTATGATTACAATTCCTAAAATTATAATAGCAGCTACTATATAAGTTCTGTTTTTTGATTTCTTATAATTTTTTAAAATATACCTAACAGCTAATACCATTGATATTATAAGAAAAAGACTGAATAAAATATTAAATCCACCTGCACTCCATGCTTCTTGAACAGGATCTACTGAGATTAAAACAGCTGCTAAACCACCTAAAGCTGTAAAACCCATTATCCCAAAGTTAATAAGACCAGCATAACCCCATTGAATGTTGGCACCCATTGTCATTACTGCTGAAATTAGACAAAGATTAAATATTGATAAAGCTATGTTCCAAGACTGGAATATACCAACAAGGATAATCAGCCCCATCATTATACTGTATGCAGCAATTACATTTAAATTTTTTCTCACAACACCTTCCCTTTAAATATACCTGATGGACGATAAAGTAAGACGATGACTAAGATTGAAAAAGATACTGCAAATTTATAATCTGTAGAGAGTAATTGAATTAGACCATCTGGCTCCATACTTTCAGGTAAAACGTACATGAAAAATTTTCTATAAGCGTAAGTTAAGAATATTTCAGAGAAGGCAATTACATATCCACCAAGAAAGGCTCCAAATGGATTACCAATGCCGCCCACTATAGCCGCTGCAAATATTGGTAGCATATTATTAAAGTAGGTGAATGGTTTAAAACTTTTATCTAAACCATATAAAGTACCACCAATTGTTGCAAGAATGCCTGCTATGATCCAAGTTATCATGACAATTTTTTTGGGATCGATACCTGATAATAATGCTAAATCCTCATTATCAGAGTATGCTCTCATACTTTTTCCAGTCTTAGTTTTATTTAAAAACCAAAACAAAGTTGAAACTAAAATCAACGTAACAATAATCGTAATAACTTGAGTAGATTTTATTGCAAGACCCTCGTTCAATCCTGTCATTTCTTTAAATTCACCAGCTTTAATTAAAAATTTTTCTCCATCAAAAAATCTTCTATCTGAAGGGCCAATAATTATACGAACCACTGCCTGAGTAACAAACATCACGCCAATACTTACCATCGCTAATTGCACAGGGGGACTTTTGTTTATTCGGTAATATTTAAATACTAATTTATCTACTATCAGCATGTAGCCAACCATAAAAATAATACCAAAAGGAATTGCTAGAAGGGCTGTGGGTAAAATCCCAAGACTAATTCCAACAGACTGAAAATAGAAAGTGATTAAAATAACAAACATTGTTCCAAAAGACATCATGTCCCCAGTAGCAAAGTTTGCAAATCGTAAAATTCCATAAATCAATGTTACAAAAATTGCACCAAGTGCTAGTTGAGATCCATACGCTAAAGCTGGAACAAAAATATAATTTAATAAAAGTATAATTGCATTTACAAAGTCCATATTAACCACCTAGAAAAGAGCTTCTTACTCTTGGGTCTTCTAGTAGTTCTTTTCCAGTGCCAGAGTGCCGGTTCTCCCCAGTCACCAGAACATAACCCCTATCTGAAATATTCAATGCTTGTTTTGCATTTTGCTCAACCATTAAAATTGCTACGTTCGTTCTTTTTACTTTTACGATATGATCAAATAATTCATCCATCACAATAGGTGATACACCAGCAGTTGGTTCATCCAACATTAATACAGAGGGCTTGATCATAAGTGCTCTACCTAGTGCAACTTGTTGTCTTTGTCCTCCAGATAACTCACCAACTAATTGATTTTTTTTTTCTTTTAGAATTGGAAATAAGTCAAAGATTTCATTAATAGTCTCTTTAAATTCGGTGTTTATTAAGAAAGCACCCATCTCTAAATTTTCCTCCACCGTCATACCTGCAAAAACATTTTTTGTTTGAGGAACGAATGAGATGCCTTCTTTTACTCTGTCTTGTGGAGAAAGTTTTGAAATATCTTTACCATTGATAATTACTGAACCAGATTTTAAATTTAATAAGCCTAACATTGCTTTCATCGCGGTAGATTTTCCAGCTCCATTAGGTCCAAGGATCGATACTATTTCTCCTCTTTCAACATTTAC